>JBIKVI010000249.1:0-6735 GCA_044356935.1 Silvanigrellaceae bacterium
AAGGCGGAGTCCCCCCGCCGACCGAGCGGAGTGTACGTGGGTACATGAGCGAGGCGGCGGGGGGCGACAACGACGCTATCGTCTAATTCTTGAAGCAGCCCTCTAGTAAAGGAATATGTCTTGGCGACGGGATGGCGCTCGTCGCTCTTGCCGCAACTTAGACGCGCGCCGGGACAATGACGGGAAGCACTGAGGCAAGGTGTGGCGTCGGGTGAAAAGGGGCCTTGAAGGGTTCTGCCTTCCCGCAAGAGGTGGGTAACACGCCGCGTTGCCTGTCGTTTTTTCGGAACGGCAGTCTTCCCTCAGCACCGGCCACTGGGGTTCCGATGAGAACAGCGTGGAGGGTTTATGCACCACGCACCCCATGAGTTACGCACTCCGTCGTTTTCGCGCGTCTGCGCCTTGATTCAAAGGGGCCATTCCATCCCGGTCGTAGCAATCCTCGTGGCAACCCTCGTGGCCCTGTCAGGCTGCGGCCGCATGGGCGGCGGCGCGCGGGTTGTGGGGACCAGCAACGCCGGCGCCGGCACCCAACGCGCGGTCGAAACCCTTGAAACCAAGGCGATGCCCCATCACTTCCCCCCGCGCGTAACGGGTCGGGCCGACCTCTCCAAAACCTCGCGCCTCGACCCGGAGCGCTGCGCGAAAGAAGCGCCAAAACCTGGTCCCGCCATCGCACGCAGGCTCACGAAAATCGAGCTCGAGCGGAGCTACCGCGCACTCTTCGGGGCGCTAACCCTCGATCTCTCGCGCATTCCCTCTCCATCGGGCTCCTACGGCGTCACCAACGACGCCTATGGGAACAAGGTCGACATCACGTTCCTGCGCGAGACCCTCACCCTGGCCCAGTCGGTGGCCACCCAGGTCGAGCGCACCGTCGCCTCCCTCGGAGCGCCATGCGACGACAATGCCCGCGGGGGAGAGCCGTGCGCGGGCGTCTTCCTCGACTCCTTCGGCGAGCGCATCGCGCGCCGAGCCCTAGCGGCAGACGAAAAGGCTTCCTACCTCGAACTCTACAGGTCGGAGCGCACCGCCGGAAGCAGCCACGCGCGAGGCCTCGCGACCCTCGTCGAAGCCCTACTGACCTCGCCCATGTTCCTTTACCGCGTCGAGGCCGGCGAACCCATCGCGGGCCGAGCCGATGGCGCACGCAGGTTGACGGCCTGGGAACGCGCGAGTGCCCTGTCGTTCTCCATCCTCCAGCGGCCCCCCGACGAAGCGCTCCTCGCCTCAGCGCGCTCCGGAAAGCTGCTCGATCCGGCGGAGTACCGAGCACAAGCCGAGAGACTCCTCGACTCTCCCGATGCGGTCTTCGGGATGTCGGAATTCTACTCGCAGTGGCTCGGATTCGGGAACGTCGCCGGGGCCGCCAAGGCCGTCGAGGCCTTCCCGCAATTCACCGAACGGGTCCGATCCGATCTCTTGGGCGATGCGCGCGACACCGTGGGGCGACTGGCCGCCTCGCGCGATGCCGGGACCTTCGATCGCCTGCTCACGGGTTCCGACTTCTCCACCCGTGCATCCACAAGCTTCCTCCTGGGCGTCAACGTGACCCACGCGGAGGCGCGCCCAGCCGAGCTGCCTGAACGCCAGCGCGCCGGGATCATCACGCATCCCGCGGTGCTCGCAGCCCACTCGCACTTCGCCGACACCTCGCCCCTCCACATGGGCATCTTCGTGCGCGAGCAGCTCCTGTGCGCTCCCTTGGGGCCACCGCCGCCCAACGCCCTCGAACTGAAGCCATCCGACGACCCCAACCTCTCGCCTCGCAAAAAAATGGAACAGATGACGTCCGTGAATCCCTGTTTCGCCTGCCACCAGTACATCAACCCGTTAGGGTACGGGCTCGACACCTACGACCCCATCGGCCGGTTCCGCCCCACCATCGGGCGGTTCCCGAGCGACACCAGCGGAACCTTGAAGGGAACACGGGACATCGACGGACCGTTCGCCGACACCCAGGAGATGATGGCACGCCTCGCGCGCAGCTCCCAGGTCACCGAATGCTTCGTGACCCAAGCCATCCGACACACCTACGGACGTAACGAGCGAGACGACGACGTGTGTGCCATCACCCGCGCCCACAAGACCCTCACCGCCGGCGGGAGGAACCTGCGCGCCATGGCGTTGGACGTCCTCTCGAGCGACACCTTCCTCACGCGCTTGGCATCCAAATGAGGTCATTGGCATGACGTTGCGATCGAGTCTCTGGACCAGACGGCACCTCATAAAGACATTCGGAATGGCGGGCGCGAGCGCGTGGGCCCTCATGCAGCTACGACCCGAGGTGGCCCGCGGGCAGGGAGGGACAGCCATCCCCCGCCGCGTCATCTTCTTTTACGCCCCCAACGGAGTCTTCCACGACCTCTGGCGTCCCCGTGCGGCATGGACCGACGCGCAAAGGAACATGCCCATGGCCGCCCCGCTCTCGGGGGTCGCCTTCGGCGACAAACGTAACGTGCTCGCTCCGCTCTTCACCGATCCCAAGTACGCTCCCATCCGCGGCGATCTCATGATCCTCGATGGCGTCCATATGCGCTCCGCCACCGACTCCAACCCCGGCGATGACCACGCGCGCGGTGAGTCCGCCTGCCTCTCGGGGTGCGGCCCTTCGACCAAGCGCAACGACTTCACCGACGAGGTCGTGTCCCTCGATAGGTACCTTGCGCGGAACCTCTTCGCCGGCGGCCTGCCCGGAGGAGTCATCACCCCTGCCATGGAGCTTGCGGTCAGCAGCAGGATTCAAAGCTACGGCGGCATCTTCCATGGCACCGGCATCGGCGGCGCGGATCATCACACGTCTCCGAGTTCCGCGTGGAAACGCCTCTTCGGCGACGTGCCCTCCATGGGCGCAGAACCCGCTCAGGGGCGTTCTAGTCAGGAACGCGAAGCCTCTGTGCTCTTCCAAAAGGAACGCGAAATCTCCCAGCTCAAAACCCTGTTGGGCAAGGAGGAGGCCTCCATCCTCGATGAGCACTTGGCCGCCATCCGAAGCTACAAGGAGGGAATCGCAAACCAGTCGAAGATCATCGAAGGCTGCCAGGACATGGCCAAGCCCGACGACGCCGCCTGGTTGCCCAATGGCGTGCGCTTCAACCACCTCGAGGCCATTGGGAACTCCTACATGGATCTCCTCGTCCAAGGGATGGTGTGCGACCGCGTCCGCATCGCGACCCTGGCCTGGATCCAGTCGGTGACCAACAATATGCATTGCACATGGTTGGGTGCGGGCTTCCGCCACAGTTACCATCACAACATCTCGCACGGCGGAGGACCCAACGGCGACGGAGATAAAGTCATTGGCGACCAGATTCCTGCCGATCGACTCGATGACGTGAGGGAAACCACTTACCAGTTCTGGGTGAAGCAGTTTGGCAACCTGTTGCTCAAGCTCAAGAACGCGCAACCGGGTGGACGCCCCCTCCTCGACTCCACGACCGTCGTCGTCGTGACCGACATGAGCGATGGCCAGCACTCCTTCGGGACCGCTCCGTTCTTCGTGGGCGGAGGCGGGGGGGTGCGCGCCGACGGCAAGACCGTGTTCGACACCGGCCGTTACGTGAAGTTCGTCGACCGCGCGCACAACGACCTGCTCATTTCGGTCGCCCACGCCATGGGTCTCGAGCAAGCGAAGCGCTTGAACGGCACCGTCGCTCCGCTCACCCAATTCGGTGCCGCGAATTGGTCGAAAGGGCCCCTCACGGAGCTTTTCCGAGGCTGAGTCCGAGGCTGAGTCCGAGGCTGAGTCCGAGGCTGAGTCCGAGGCTGAGTCCGAGGCTGACCGAGTCCCTTCGCTTGCCTCGCGCGACGTCTCGTCTACTTCCGACGCTCGCACACATCGACCCGACAGGCCTCGAGAGCGGCTGCGTCGGCACCCGTGGCGCCGCGCACCTCGAGGCACAAGGGTGCCAAGACATCCTTTGCCACGGCGAGCATGAACGTCGAGCAAACCTTACCCGGCGCGTACGAGGGACCATCGAGGAATTCCGCGGCGAAGTTGGTTGTCACGTCGCTCTTGCCGGTTGCCTCGAGATCAGCGTTGAGCGTTTGGAGCACCGCCTTGAGGGCGCCGCGCAGGAGCCACGGCACCTGTTGGTCGTCGACGATGGCGAGTTTGCCACCGGCCTGCACGGAGAGCGCATCGGTGACCCCGAGCGTCAAGGCTGGTCGGTAACGAAACACAGCGCGGCCGTCTAGTGGTTCCGAGGCCTGGAACACGAGGGAGACGGTGTAGGTCGACAACGTCTGCGTGAGCGATCCTCCCGCCCGACCGGAGCCCACCACCACCCCTACGCTGCCATCGAGCGCATACGTCTGCGTGCGCTGCGAGGCGCGCGTGAGCATCAAACCCTTCCACTGAAGCAGGGGGGAGTCGGCCAAGGCCCATTCGCCGAAAACACTCGCGTAGAGGTCCATGGTCTGGAGAACCTGATCGCGCGCTTCCACGAGGAGTTCGCGCGGGGTTTGGGACGATCCGGCGAACAGCTCCTCGTCGGGCGTCACGGCGAACGAAATGCGCGTGTCTTCCTCGAGGCTGGAGGTCGTTCCGGTGGAAGGCTCCGAGGCTTGGGTCCTGGATGCGGGAGCCGACGTCGAGGGTGGTTGAGCGGCGCATCCCGCGAGGGCGGCACCCAAAAAGACAGCAGACAAGACGCGGACAGGGGACAGGGCAGCTTGGCGCGGCATGAACCACCTCACGAATGGGGAAAAAGGACGGGCAAGGGAGGGATGGAGGGGCATATCCCGCCGGGCTCGGTATCCGCAAGGAATTGTCCTGTCCACATTGCGAGAGGACGATCTGCGAGTTCACTTCGCAGTGAACTTGATAAGCGTCAGCGCACCGTAACCGAAATAAGTTCCATCGCTTCCTCAAAAAGGGCAGGGGAGCAACCCAGGCCCAAACGCACACCCCGACCACACTCAAGAGAACCGTTCGGTCGGATTCCCATGCGCATGTAACTCTCCGCGAACTCCATGGTGGAGAGTGGGAGGAGGAAGACGCCTGCGGTTAAGAGCGCAGCAAGGTGCCGCTCGAAGGTGTGGGCATCGCTCCAGGATGCGTGCGTGAGGACGCACACGAGTCCTCCGGCGGGCACCGAGCCCTGCCACGCGCCGAGATTCCGCGCGAGGAACGTCGAGAGCGTGGTGCGATTGAGCTCCCACTCCCCCCGCATCGATACCGAAAGAGCCGATGCAGGGTTGAGCAGTGCTCCCAGTGCGCACAATGCCATCCATTCGGCTACGGGGTTTACCGTGTGGGTTGTGTAGTTCTTTTCGTTTTGCATGACATCGAGCCAACCGCGCGGCCCTACGTACCACCCGAGACGCAAACCCGGCGTTCCCGTACACTTGATGAAGCTTCCCGTAACCGCCGTTGTACCATTCAAGCTGAACGAAGTGGGACCCAAAGGTACCGACTCCGTCGAGAGAAAACGATAATGCTCATCGGCCACGAGCCGAATGCCTCGGGCTTCGCAAAACCTGCTCAGCTCCGCGATCTCAGCCGCAGTAAAGCACAGCCCGGAGGGATTGTGGGGGTGGTTGAAAACCACGGCGTCGGGCCTCTCTCGGCGCAGGATTTCGAACCAGAGATCCCAGTCGGCGCGGGGAAGACCCGAGTCATCGAAACGCACTGGCAAACCCACGATGGTGGCTCCCATCCGGGCAGGGATCTCATACAGGAGCTGGAACGCGGGCAAGAGCAGTGCGACCTTGCGGGGAGCGAGGGCTCGAAACAGGAGGAAGAGAGCTTCGCTCGTGCCGGTGGTAATGAGCACGTCGTCGGCACTCGCTCCCTCGTGAAACGACGAAACGAGCTGTCGGAGATCGGCTCGGCCGCGGTTAGGTGAATCATGCAGCGGCATCGAGAGAAAAGCCTGAGCGGCCTGCTCGGGGGCAATGCCAGCCCCAGCGAGCAGCTCGCCCACGGTGCGCGAACGGTGGCCCGACTCACCGAGATCGTAACGGGCTTTAAGCCGCCACTCCTCGAGCCAGTCCTCCATGAGGAAAGGACGAAGAGGATCCATCAGTTCAGTTCCGTTTCCCGTTCCCTCACGCTCCCCGGCTCAGGGCGAACGTTGGGGGTGCTGGGCGCGGGCGAGGTGGACTCGTCGGGATACTCGGCGAGGATGTTGTAGTAGGTGTCGCGCTGCACGGGAGTGAACCCGCTCCGTTGGATGAGCGCGATCATCCCCTCGCGATCGAGGTGGTGCGATGTTCCGGCGGCGCTCACAACATTCTCCTCGATCATGATCGAACCCATGTCGTTGGCGCCGAAGTGAAGCGACGTTTGGCCGACCTTCGGGCCCATGGTGACCCAGCTGCCTTGGATGTTGGGGATGTTGTCCATCATGAGCCGCGATACGGCCACGACTTTCAAGTACTCCACCGCCGACGTCGGACGCAGCTCGGGGTGTTTGCGTGCGAGCTCGGTGTTCTCGCCTTGGAAGGTCCACATAATGAACGAGTAGAACCCGCGTGTTTCGTCTTGGGCGTCGCGGATGCGGCAAATGTGCTCGATGACGTGACGGGGCTCCTCGAGCGCGCCGAACATCATGGTAGCCGTCGTGGGCAATCCTGCGGCGTGGGCCTCTTTCATGACGTCGATCCAGCGGTGCGCGTGGCGCTTGACCGGGCTCTGGTCGAGGCGGATGTCGTCGACGAGGATCTCGGCGCCGGCGCCGGGAATGGAGTCGAGGCCCGCCGCCTTGAGGCGTTCGAGGGTCTGGGCCACGG
>JBIKVI010000250.1:0-6732 GCA_044356935.1 Silvanigrellaceae bacterium
TTCCCTCTGGTGTGAAAACATTCGGAAGTGCCGCCGACTGCTTGATCATCCAGATGATGGAATGCCCAAGTGGCACCCATATCTGGAGTCTCCAGCAGTCCAGAAACGCACCTGTGTCCACCTCCTATGACCTGGCGCAGGCCTTGGATCTCGAAGCTCGCAAAATTGCCGTTGGCGAAAGTCCTGGACACGGTCGTGATCACGTCCTTCGACATGGGCAAGATACGCGCGAGAAAGGGTTCGGCAGCCGCAGTCGGATCGACGACGGCGGCTGCCTTGGCGCTTTCAACGCCTTGCGCGTCGAGAGGGATGATGCCAACGCGGTTCTCGGGGATGCCGCCGAAGCCCGGCGTCGGCCCGGTTCGAAGCGACAGGGACCGCGTTCGCGACTGTGTCAAAGGTGTGAGAGGGCCGCCAAGCTCCTTCGTCAAACTCGTGCGATCGACGGGAGTCTGCCGCTTCGTGGGAATTTTGTGGACGGTGTCGCCACGGGTCCAAACGAGGGTCTCGTCGGAATCCCCGGCGACGAGACCGTCAGGAGAGCAGGCGAGCAAGGGAGAAACCCCGGAGCTTTTTGCGGAGAGGGAGCGCGCAGCGCGCCACGTGCGCCCACCGTCGACAGACATGCTTCCCGCATTCCCACCTGCGAACCCCAGCCAGACGCACACGACATCGCCCCTCACCATGACCTGTGATGGGAAACGTTGGGTACCAGTAAGGTCGGGGATAGAGATCCTCACGCTCTCCTTGCCTTCGGCGCGGAAGAAATAGGCGCCTTTCGTGTCCTGGTGGATGACTCCCTGGCTCGTCCGCGCCGTCAAGTACGTTGAGGCCGTCGGCACACTCACGGTGTATGGAATCGCAGGGGGAGGCTCCTCACTCTGGGAGCGGAGCATCACGTTCGCCCAGGCCATTGAAGGGTACATGTCAGGACGCGGGGGACCGCCTCCCAACACTTTAACGTAACCGGAAAGAAGGGGCATCTCTTCCTCGGGAGGCGGCTCGGTGGTGAAGTTCGACGAAGCGGTATCGAACGTCGCCATGTTCCACTCGAGCGTCACGCCAGCGCCAGGAACGAGCAAGGTTTGATAGGACCCGAGCACAAGGGAACGCGCCGTGTACCCTTGGATTCTGAGGACCTCGCCGCGACGGGACGGCTTCCAAGGATACGACTTCCACTGGGAGGAAGAGAGCTTTAAAGCACTCACCCCAAACCAAGTCGTCGCGTAAAGTGTGTCGCCCATAAGGGCAAAACCAGTGGAGATGCCCGGGAGCGCATCGGAGATGAGGGGGGCCCGTGTCTCTGGACGCGACGCGGAAGGCTTCGTGCCGTTGGATTCATCCGCGAAGATGACGTTGGGCGCGAGGGGCGCGAGGGGCGCAGGGTCCGCCTTGGGATCCTCCGTTGCCCCCGTGCCGGACACGTTTTTTTCGGGGGATGCGTCCGTCCCAGGGGCAGCCTCCTGAGAGAGGGCATCCGTCGCCGCGGGCCGTCGAGACGGGGAAGACGTCGCGGCGGCCGCCGCAGCGGCGGAGTTTTCGGCGGGCGCTCGATTGGCCTTCACGACGACTTGCTTGGGAGTGTCTCCACATCCGTTGACGAGGGCGCCGGAGCCAACGAGCGCTCCCACAACGACGCTCAGCCGCGAGGTAAAGCTCAAGTTTTTCCCCTGGGATGTTGAAGGATTGATCGCAGAGGGGTTTCTACAACCCCCCCTTCGTATCGTCTTCGTCCCCGCGAGACTTGAGCACCCTTGTTAAGCCGGTTTTGCGCGCGGAGGACTGTTCCCAACGATGGCCAGATTTCGATCGGAGGCACCGTCCATTTGCATGGGTGAGCGGGCTTGTGCATTCTCGGTTGAGCGCGGCCAGGCGGGGCATTCTCGGGAGACGCGCGTTCGAGGAGGGTCGCCGCGGATGTCGCTCGAGGTTTCGGCGTTGTTGCAGAAGGTCATCTACGCGTCGCCAGACGGCAACTTCCTCGTGGCCGAGTTCATCGACGGCAAGACGGCCAAACGGTTCAAAGCTTCGGGCAAGGCCTTCACCCTTGGCAAGCAGGATGCGCAGCAGCGCTACAAACTCTTTGGCGACTGGGTGCAGTCGCCTAAATACGGCGAGACGTTCCAGGTGCTGTTCGCCGAGCCGCAGCGACCCGACACGCTCAAGGGGCTCGTGCCGTTCCTCGTCAACAATGTGAAGGGGGTCGGCGAGGCCACGGCGGCAAAACTCATCGAATCCTTGGAAATCAGGACCCTTGAAGAGTTCGTGCGCATCTGCAAGGAGGAGCCGACGCGCGTTCATACGGCGTTCAAAGCGAAGCGCAAACTTGCGGATGCTGTCGTCATGCTCATAACGGGCGACGAGGTTTACCGCAGCATCATGGTTTTCCTGCACGAGCACGGCATCCCGCCGGGCTTCGCGCAGCGCATCTACGAGCGATACGGCGCTGAATCGCTCAAAATCCTCATGGAGAACCCTTACCGGCTCATCTCCGACTTTCGAAACGTTGGGTTCCTGCGCGCCGACGCCATCGCGCAAAAAATGGGCGTACCACCGGACTCTCCTTTTCGCATCGAAGCGGCTTTCATCCACTCTCTCGAGAAGGCAACCGACGAGGGGCATTGCTGCCTCCCGCGCGACGTTTTGGTGGAGAAAGCTCTCACAGTCCTCTCGCAAAATGGCAAAGATCCGGCTTTCAACTTCGACTACGTCCTCGCTCAGTTGCGCGCTTTGTACGTGCGCAACAAGGAGGCGGGAAACGAACGTTTCCTCCTGCGCACGCAAGAGGAAACGGGGGAGGGTGCGCCCGGAGCGGACAAGCGTTCCATGCTTTTCTACCTGCCGGAGCTCCATCGTCTCGAGAACGGCGTGGCGGCCCATTGCATGCGACTCCTCGCGCGCGCGGGCATCGGGCAGGGAGCCACCGAGGCTAAGCTCAGTGCGGGCGAGCTGACCCTCGCCGACCTCGTGCCCGACCTTCCCTGGGAAAAGCTCTCCGAAGAACAACGCGGCGCCGTCGATGACAGCGTCCACAATCGCATGATGATCCTCACCGGTGGCCCGGGATGCGGCAAGACATTCGTTCTCAAGGCCATTTACCGCGTCCAGCGAGCGCTCGGGCGCCGCGTGGCGCTCTGCGCTCCGACAGGGCTCGCGGCCAAACGCATGACGCAGTCCATCGAATCTCAGGCGAGTACGCTGCACAAGCTCTTGCGCATCGGTCAACGGAAGAAACAGGAAGAGGGTGGTGCCAACCCGGCGAGCGCGGCGGGAAACGGCTCCGCCGCCGCGCAGGGCGTGTCGGTGGAATCCGAGGCGGCGGAAGGAGCCCTCGACGACGTGGATGTGGTCATCGTCGACGAATCGTCGATGCTCTCCCTCGACCTGCTCAATATCCTGCTCGAGAGCATGCCTCCCTCCACGCGCCTGGTCCTCGTGGGCGACGTCGACCAACTCCCTTCCGTGGGTGCGGGCAACTGTTTACGCGACATCATCGCCTCGGGCGCGGTACCCGTTACGCGGCTCACGAAGATCTTCCGGCAGGGAAAGGAAAGTCCAATTCCCTTGGCTGCGCGCGACATCATCTCGGGACGCAAGCCCGAGTTCACTCTGACGAGCCGCTCATTCGCGTTTCCTACACCAGAGGCGTTCGCCCTGCTTCCTTGCTCGCAGCAAACCTTTTTTGACTCGCTCCTTCCCTTCCTGCTCTCCACAGTGCGTGAAGTCTATAAGCTCGATCCCAAGAAGGACGTGCAGATCCTCGTGCCCATGCGACGCGGCGACGCTGGACAAGAGCGCATCAACCTTCTCCTACAGAAGGAGCTCAATCCACCCGGCGACGATAAGCCCGAAACCACGTTGCCCGGCGGCCTCACCCTGCGTGTGGGCGACAAGGTGATGCAAACGCGCAACAACTACGACAAGGAGGTCTTCAATGGAGACCTTGGGTACATCAGCGCCATTGTGCGCACGAGCGAGAAACTCGAGGTTGACGTCGCGTTCGTCGATCGCTCTGTGCGCCTCGAGGACGAGGAGGCCGAGGATCTCCAGTTGAGCTACGCGATGACCATCCATAAGAGCCAGGGGTCGGAGTTCCCCCTTTGCGTCATCCCCATGTTCTCTTCGTATTACACGATGCTCGACCGCAACCTGCTCTATACAGCAGTAACACGCGGCAGTCGTTACGTTGTTCTCTTCGGGGAGGAGTGGGCCATTCGAAAGGCGGTGGCCAGTACGAATGCCGCCAAGCGGTGGACCGCACTTGAAGGCCTCCTCAGGCAAGGAGCCGGCCAAGGGCGCTGCTGAAGGCAGTCGGGGCGGACGGCAGGAGTTGCAGGGCCCGCGTCTCTTCTTCGTTTCGCGCCGCCGGCTAAATTTTGGCGCGGGTCCTGCCGATACGCTTTCCCGTGTGCGTCGAACCCGCTGCCCGGGAAGGTGGATCTCATGAAGAACGTGTGGCTTTACATCGCCCTCGTCAGCCTAACGGGTGCAGTGGCGTGTGAGGAAAAGGAAAAGGCTGGGGGCGATCCATCGCAGCCCACGCCGACTCCTACCGCCACGAGGCCCCCTGTGACCTTCGACTCCTCGCCTAACCCGGTTTCAAGCATGCCAGGCCTGCCCACAACGGAGACGTCTCCGGCGGCGGGTGGAGACTCCAATCCTGGGAACTCCAATCCTGGGAACTCCATTCCAGGCAATACGCCTGGCAACGTCTCGGGCAACACCCCAGGCAACACGCCAGGAAACAGTTCGGGCAACACGCCAGGAAACGGTTCGGGCAACATGCCAGGAAACAGTTCGGGCAACATGCCAGGAAACAGTTCGGGCAACACGCCAGGAAACGGTTCGGGCAACATGCCAGGAAACTCCCCTGGCAACGGAACATCGAGCTCCACTCCTGTCGTGGTGTCGAAGGAGCCGGTTCCTTGCCAGACGATGACCGTCTTCAGTACCGGAGGAAACGGCGCACCGGCGCGCGACCATCCGGGTCCGCAGGTCGAGCCCTTCGACACGCTCGTGGAAGGAACGCAAGTCAACGCCAAGGCCCTCGTCAATGAGGGTTACGTTGAGATCGACCTGCGTGGAAGGAAGGCCTACGTGCACGGATCATTCGTGACTTGCGACCCGGCCGCGGCCGCGGCCGGGCAGAATGGCACCAACCCGGAAGGCGAAGCCGGCAGCGCGGGAGCAGCCGTGGTGGCGCCCCAGGTCCAATGCACGCCACCTGCGGGTGCGCCCCCAGTCGGTATGCCACCACCTGGCCAGTCGCCACAAACGGCGCCTTAAGGGAACACGGAGGAAAGTCACAATGAAAGCCAAGAGCCTCCTATCCCTTGGACTCGCCGCAGCCACGATGTGGGCCGCGACCGGATGCAAGATAAACCAAGGCAAGGTGAAAGCCCTCCAGTCCGACGACTGGATGCGTGACGGCGTCGATCGTTTCTACCTCGCCGTGGCCCCTCAAAACCTGGAAATGGAAGGGACGACCACAGGCGCGAAGGTCGGCCAAGAAATGCTCTATGGCATCGGCTGTTTCGGCGAACCCAAGGATCGCGCTTCCCCTATCGACACCCGCGATGTGTGCGGCGCCCCTGCGCGCATGCCGCTCGATGAACGCTACATGGTCCACCAGTTTCCTCTCGCCGAGAATCCGGCTCAAGCCAAGAAGGGTGAGTGCGTCATTCTCTTGGGCGACGAGGAAGTGCTCGCGCATTTGCAGCTTTTTCCCAAAGACTACCAAACGGGCCCGGGGAGTGCCGCGATGGTTTCAGCCGCCACGACGGTAGGCTCGGCTGCGGCAACAACGTTCATTTTCTTGCCGGCCATTACCAAAGCAGTGACGGTCCCTGGGGCCTTGCGGCCCGCCAAACAGGTTGTTTGGTCTGCTGCAGCAACCCTTGCTAAGTCGAGTAATCCATTGAACCGCGCGGCGGTGCAGCTCGATATGTTCAGGAGATTCGGTTTTCGGCCGCAATTCATGCCAATAACCGCGCTAAAAACCTCTCAAGCCGGGGTCCAAAGGAACGTGGAGCGCTTTTCGCGCTGGCTCACGGGAGCCGCAAACGTAAGCCAAGCCCCAGCAACCGCAACCGGCACTGGCATTGCGAGGCGGGCGGCTGCAGTGTCTCAGGGGCTATTCTCGTGGGTTCCAGGAGGAGCTGGAACCGTCATCGTCGCCGGAATTGCAATGTATTCAGTTTGGGGCCTTACGACGAAATCTCAGCGCAGCAAGAATCGAGTCGCCTTTTTCAAGGGTATGAACGACGCCGACCGGCTCGCCAAAGAGTTTCTCGAGAAGTCACCCGAAGGAGCGACTTTCAAGTCGCTCGTGGACGCTGGCAACCTGCGCGAGGCCGCTGCTTTCTTCAATCCTATTTTCGCGCAGCAATTTAATAAGAACGTCCATGGTTCCTTTGAGCAAGGTTGGTCGCTTCTTCGGCAACGACCCACGAAGTTCTTCGACACGGTGCGCGACATCCAAGCCGAGTTGCAGGCGGTCTCACAGCAAACCGAAAGTGCGGGCGAGTTTCCCGAGGGTGGTGCGCTCGGAGAAAATGCACCAAGTGATGGAACAACGCCTGAAGAGGCCGCCTCGGTTGCCAACGCGCCGATTGGACAAATGGAGCCCTCAGCCGGCAACGCCGCACCGGGCAATGGTGCTCCCGCGAATGGCGCTCCCGCGAATGGCGCTCCCGCGAATGGCGCTCCCGCGAATGGTGCTCCCGCGAATGG
>JBIKVI010000251.1:0-6726 GCA_044356935.1 Silvanigrellaceae bacterium
CGATGCGAAACCCATCCTCACCAGCGCTTCGCATCTTGAGAAGCCAGGGGCGAGATCCGCACGCAGCCTTCAATATCTCCACCCAGGCGTCGAGGGGATCGCTCCCCTCCCGTGGAGCACCTTGCGGTGGATAGACGGTCAGAACGACCAGGGGGCCAAACATATCGGCGATGAGCCCTGGGAATCCATCTGGTGCCCCCCAGCACAATCGCGCGATGGCCTCGGGGGCAGTCCTTTCGAGTGCAGACGCGAGGAACGTGAGAAACGGATTGGGCGACATCAAGGGTTCTCCACGAGAGCCTCTTGGATGTCGCCCAAGAGCGAATCCGCGGGCGTCCGCAGCAGCGAGAAATAGATGATGGGGGCGCCCGCGTGCTCGGCGCGCCGACGCAAATGTGTGGCGAGACGGAGCGCAGTTTGTCCACTGGTGAGCACATCGTCAATGACAAGGATGGCCCCCTCCTTGGACAGCTCAAGACCTGCGTTTGGGCCATCGGCTTCCCACAAGGCCACCTCGCGCCGCCTCTCCTCGGCCGCACGAGCGGCCTGGCGGGAGCCGAGGAGACGCCAGGGCACCTCGACCTCCATGGAGAAGCCACGCGCATGCAGCCTTCGCACCGCGGCCAAGAACGTAACGTGGGGATGCCAGTCGAGCGACAGGAGGCGAGCGATTCTCAAGGGCGCGAGCACGACCTTCCGGACGCGATTGCGATGGGCGAGGTCCGCCAACGCACGCTCAATTCGGACAGAGAAGAGGTGATTGAAGGCTTTGCGAGCCATGCGACTTCCGTCGTTTTTGGCCTGGAGGAGGAGCGTGGAAAGTGGCCGTGCGTAGGCGAAGAGGCACGTCACCGACGCAAACGCCGCCAGCGTGCCACATCCACCGCCGCAAGCGCGCGCCCCGCAGCGAGCGCATCCCATCACCGGCCGCTCCTCGACCCGGGCGAAACAGCTCACGCACACGACGAGAGGCACGAAAGCGGGAGCGACTCCGCAGCAGTGACACCCGCGTCGGCGGATACCGTGGCGCCCCAGTGGCGTCCGGCCCCCTCCAACGAAAAGCGTCTCGCCACGGGTTAGGCTCGTCCGCGAGCGCCGGAGAGCGACCTCCACAAGGCTGATTTTTGTGCGTGGTGATACGGATGCCGCGCTAGAATGCATTGTGCTCGGTAGACCTGCTCCAAAAGGACGGTGAGCGCGAGTTCGTGCGCGAGGGTGAGTGGTGAAAGCGATAGAAGCTCCACCGGCCCACTCTGCGCCAACTCCTGAGGAAGCCCGTAGGCTCCACCTAGGCAGAAGGCCACGCCTTTATGGCCTTGCGCAGCAGCTTGACCAAGCCGGGCCGCGAACGCCTCGCTGTCGCAGGTCTTGCCCGACTCATCGAGACACACAAGCAACCACCCGTCTGAGCGCTTTTTAGTGCACTCACGGATCAGGAATTGTGTCGCGTCTTTTTCGCCTTCGGGCTGCGCCGCAGGAAGTACGAGCTGCAAGGCATCGCGATGAGTTGCTGCGATGCGTTCCTCGTAGAGTTTCACCGCGCCGGCCAACGGCCCGCGGGCGTCAAGCTTCCAGGGGGCGATAGCCACGTACCGCATGAAGGCTCAGACCTCGGCGTCGGTCGATGCCGCGGCGGCCGCGAGCGTCCTGACTTCACCATAGAGCGCATTGGCCGACTCCTCGGTGAACGACACGAGGCGGCCCTTACTCCAGAGTTGCTCGAGCTGGTAGAGTTCCCGCGTCGGATCCTGGAAAACGTGGACGAACAAGAAGCCGTAGTCGAGTAGGACCCACGTTTGCGACTCCATCCCATCAACCGAGAGCGGCTGCAGGCCGAACGTGTGCTTGAAGAACATGCGCACACCCTCCGCTACGGCCGAAACTTGGCGGGAGTTGCTCGCGCTCACAATGGCGAAGTACTCGGTGAATGCACCCTGGGTGCGCAGGTCGAGCAGCACAGGGCGGAATGCTTTTTTGTCCATGGCCGCGGCCACCGACAAAATCGCCATTTGCTCGCGATCGAATCGGCGCTCGCCGATGGGGAAAGTCGATTGTTGATCTCGTTCGGAATGCAGTGCGTTCATAAGTCTTCCTTCTTTCCCCCGGCGACGGCCAGGAGCCTCACGACTTCGTCGAGCAACTCGACGAGGCCTTTTCGATGCGCGGAGCTGATTTCGAACCAGCGTTCGCCCTTCGATTTCAGATAGCCGCGGAACTGGGCCAAAGCCTCTCCCGCTTCATTCACCGAATCGGTGTCGTCCTCGAACAGGAGGTCGAGCTTTGAGATGACCGTCATGCGCGGTCGCGTGAGGAGTGTCTCATCGTACAATCGCAACTCTGTGAGAATTCCCTCATAGTCGTCGCGGATGGCCTCGAATGTCTCTTGCGAGCCGTCGACAAGATGGATGAGCGCGCGTGTGCGCTCCACGTGGCGCAGAAAGTCGTGACCGAGTCCTTTGCCTTCGCTCGCGCCAGGAATAAGTCCCGGTACGTCGGCCACAACGAAAGGCGCAGCATCCTTGTGACTCACGACCCCGAGATTGGGCACTAGCGTCGTGAACGGATAATCGGCGACCTTTGGCGTGGCGGCGCTGATAACCGTAATGAGCGTACTCTTCCCCGCATTGGGTGAACCGATGATGCCGATATCGGCAATCATCTTCAGTTCGAGCCGAACGTTGCGGCGCTCGCCGGCCTCGGGTGGAATGGTTTTCGTTGGGGCCTGGTTGCGGGACGTCGCGAAAAGCGAGTTGCCTATGCCACCCTTGCCGCCCTTGGCCACGAGCACCTGATGCCCGTGGTAAAGGACTTCGCCAATGACCTCGCCCAACTCCGAGTCCATGAGCACCGTGCCGCAGGGGACCCTCAGGACCTTGTCTCCGCCACGCGCCCCCTGACGGTTATTGGTTCCGCCTCTTCCGCCGTCGTCGGCCTCATGGTTCCGCTGATAGCGGAAGTCCAGGAGCGTTGAGAGGCCTTCGTCGCCTTCGAAAACGACGTTTCCCCCGTCGCCACCGTTGCCACCGTCGGGCCCCCCGAAAGGCACGTATTTTTCGCGACGGAAGTGGGCCATGCCCGGTCCTCCGTCGCCGGCCTTCACCTTGATGTCCGTAACGTCGATGAATTTCATGAAATAGGATCCGGATTTACGAGAGGGGGACGCGACGCCTCAGCAAGCGCATCGCCGATGGTTCTTACCGAAGGAAGACCCTCTGGCAAGGCCTTTTCCTTAAGAAAACGAAGAGCCCCGACGGGCTTGAAGCCCGGGTCGGAGCTCTTCCATTCAGCGCTTGACTCAGCGGTGGGCGCGTAGCGCCCATGCGGACTTAAGCTTCGATTGCGGGAACGATGCTGACGCGCTGGCGGCTGCGGTCGATATACTCGAACTTCACCGTGCCTGGAACGAGGGCGAAAAGCGTGAAATCGCGACCCATGCCGACGTTGCGGCCAGGGTGGATCTTCGTGCCAACTTGACGAACGAGGATGTTACCAGCGAGCACGGACTCTCCGCCGTACTTCTTGACGCCGCGGTACTTGGGCTGGCTGTCGCGGCCGTTCTTGGTTGAACCACCGGCTTTTTTGGTTGCCATGAGCGGAATCCTTTCGAGGTGAACCTGGAATCGAAATGCGCGCGGACGAAGCTACGGGCCGTGAGCGGGGCCTCAGCCTTCGATGGAATCGATGGTCAGGACCGTGTAGGGCTGGCGGTGGCCACGGATCTTCTTGAGCTTGTTCTTGCGGAGGTATTTGAGGACGAGAATCTTCTCGCCGCGGGTTTGGGCCTGGATGGTGGCCGTCACCTTAACGCCAGAGAGCAGGGGCGCGCCGACCTTGAGGCCTGCACCGGTGTTGAGCGCGAGCACGTCGGAGAACGTGATCTTCTTGCCGACTTCGCCTTCGGTGAAGCTGGCTTGAATCTTGTCGCCCTCCTTCACGTTGAACTGGCGACCAAAGACTTTGACGACTGCGTACTTCGTGCTCACGGCCCGTATCCTTTTTTTGGCGTTACAACAGTGCTACCACGCTCCTAAGAGCGGAGCAGACGCTCGACAGCGCTCCTGTTGATGAGCGCCAGACGTGAATCAGACGTTTGCCTCTATTTCATTCCTCCTGGATGGTCAAGGAAGAAGACGCCCCATGTCCAACCCCGAGAAAAAAGGCAACATCCACGTCCATGTGGCGCATAGCCCCGACGCCGATGATCGCTTTATGTTTTGGCCCCTCAGAACCGGGCTTTTGCCTTCACCTGGGTTTTCCTTCTCGTGGGGCGAGGCCGACACGCAAGGGCTCAATCGACTCGCCGATACGGGCGAGCCCGATGTGTGTGCCATCTCCGTCTTCCACTATGGAAGGGTGCACTCGAAGTACCAACCCCTGCGCATGGGGTGCTCGGTAGGCGATGCCTATGGCCCCGTGGTCGTTGCGCGAAGGGGGGTGTTCGACGGCCTGGCAGCCCCCCTCGAATCTTTGGCCCGGGAGAATCCCAACACCCTCGTTCAACTCCCGGGCCACCCCCCAACCGTACTGCTCACACCCGGCGAGAGCACGACCGCGCACAGCGTAGCGCGTCTCCTTGGCCTAGAAGGGTTCGAGGTCGAAACCGTGCCCATCGTTCCCATCGCCCGGGTCTTCGAACGCTTGGAGGCCATGGAAGCCCAGAAGCGTCCGGCCCTTGCGCTCCTTATCCACGAGGGGCGTCTCTTGTATGGGTCGTTCGGATGCGAGCGAGTCATGGACATCGGCTGGGAATGGAGCCACCGCTACGACGCCTCACTCCCCCTTGGCATGAACGTGGTGGCGCGCAGGCTTCCGCTCGAGGCTCGCGCTCGCCTCTCTTCGCTGTTTGTGGCTTCATGTAAGTGGGCCCAGGACCATCTGCCCGAGTTCCTCGACGAAGCCGCACGCGCCAGCTCGCCTTTCCACACGCCGCTGTCCCGAGGGGAACTCACCGAGTACCTTGGACTCTATGCCAACGACACGACGCAAAGCGTGTCGGAGCGCGACGCCCGGGCATTTGCCGACCTCCTGGAACGCGCGCGCCGAGCAGGTCTTTTGACCTCTGCTCAGCCCATTCCCTGTGACTGGATCTGAATCACGGACCCCTGGGGGCGACGCACGAGGGCTCTTGCACTTTCGAGGCCGCCACGATAAGCACCCCTCCTGTCCGAATCGTATGCCCGGAGAGATGTCCGAGTGGCTTAAGGAGCACGATTGGAAATCGTGTGTAGTGTAACAGCTACCGAGGGTTCGAATCCCTCTCTCTCCGCCATACGATTCTGAATACACCGGTCGAGCAAGCGAAGCGCTGCTCGGCCGGTTTCTTTTTGCATCGCACGGCGCAGAGACAGGGATGAGAAACGAGTGAGCGACCGCCGCGCGCTGAGGAATCGCAAGCTGGCGTAGCGATTCCTCATGCCGCGGGCGGGCATGGCGACAGGACGTCGCCATGAGCGAACGAGCGGGCCGGCGCAGGTCGACAGGAACGGAGTGAGCGAAGCGAACGAAGTGGGTCGAACGTGAGCCGGCGAATCCCTCTCTCTCCGCCATACGATCCCGAATCCTCGACGACCCAAATCGCCTCACCAGCGGTCGCGCCAGTTAGGCCTCGATCTGCGGGCGCACACGCTGGCCGTGGGCCGCAAGAACTGGCTCTTCTCCGACACGGCCACGGGGGCCGAAGCAAGTGCGCTTCTTTACACGCTCGTCGGCACCGCCCGCGGCAACGGCATTGCCATTGGCACCTACTTCGATTGGCACCTGCGCGAACTTCCCAAGGCGGAGGCACAGCCTCGCGAAGGCAAGCTGGACCTCACGCCGTTCCTGCCCTGGAACTACAAGGCCCGGTTCGCCAAGGGTTGAACGCGAGTATCGAGGTCGCCGTCAAGCGCCCCAGGCGGACCTATCCCGTGGGGCGCTTACGCTGCAAAACAGAGGCGTCGCCATACCACGTAGATTTCAAATTGGTTCAGCCAGGCTCTGCGTGGCAGTGCGGGAAGGAACGTTGTAGCTGAAGAGAGGATGGGAATATTCTACGCACGCGAGTGAAGAAATAGGGGAACTCACTTCAGTACGTTTTCATTCACTCGGATCCGGTTCAGTGGGTACGCCACAAGACGCAGTAGCAGTGGAATCGAGATTCATCTTTTCGGCATCAGGTAGACCAGGTTTTTTTTCATCACCTGGAACCCCAACGTTTATTTCGTGTAAGAAGCATTTAATTTCTTCAGCAGAAAGCATGGTGTAAGTTGAGAACTTGAAAAGTGTGTTGTTGGCCCATTCGGGAGGAATTGTGACCTCTTTATTGAACAGTGCATTGCCCGGCCACTTATCGTAAGTCCCTCCGCCATGCAATACTCCAGCAATTTTCCCGTCAATAAAGAGGGGGCCGCCAGAATCGCCGCCTTGGGTCACGGCCTTCTCGCCCTGCTTGATGCCCAGCTGAACGCTATCAATTTGGCCATTTTTGTCTCCATCATTCTTCTCCGCGTTGGGGCAATTGTAGCCCCATATCATTCCTGCTTCGCCGTTAGTCCAGGCAAGTGAATTGCTGCCTACCCGGTATTGTGGTTCTGTAAACCCATTGCAGTTATCGCTCGACAGGCCGTTACCAGCAATCATTACCGGCGTGTCTTCTTTTGGAATGTTACCATCGGTCTGAATTGATTCGAGCGAAATACGTGCGTGCCCATTGGGGCAAATCACCTTGCTCCACCGAACAACAGCCAA
>JBIKVI010000252.1:0-6722 GCA_044356935.1 Silvanigrellaceae bacterium
CTTCCGAAAGTCGCAATGTCGAGGCGTGCTTCCCCGTTGGCCTCTTTTTGCGCGCGCACACGGGATACGACCTTGCTGGCACCATTGGCTCCGCCAATCTCGCCGCGAGAAAGGTCTCGCCACGTTTCCAGTGACGATCCATCGGTCTTCCAACGGAACAGCTGCAAGGGCTTGCCCGCATTGCACACCACGACCTCCCGGTCGAATGTCGCGTCGGTGGAAGGCCCGAAGCGGGCCGATAGGGTCCCACCGTTCCCACGATCGACCACCCGCACGACGGCAGGCTCGCCCTCAACCACTTTTCCTTGCGCGCGCGCCAGCGCATTGAGACGCGCGCTCGTCGCATCGAGCGTCCGGGTCACGGCATTCAGACGTCGGCCGTACCCGTTGAAAAAGGAGCGGCCTTCGAGGCCAGCCACGAAGCCGTCGGAGGACACATCAGCCAACGCCAACTCTTGCTCGTAAAAGGAGGAGTCCGCCTCGGAATCCGCTCCGGACTGTGCGCCGACGTCCGCTCCGGACTGTGCACCGACGTCCGCGTCGGAATGTGCGCCGGCATCCAGGCGGAAGGTTGGCCCATGCATCGAGAACGCCGCACCACCAGCGACGGTGGCATCGTCGAGATCGAAATTCAAACTGGGCAGAGTGTAGAGGGAACTTCCAGGAGGCGTCGTCGGGGTTTCTTTTCCGACGTCGGGTTTCTTGGGATTGCCCGCGACCGTACCGCAAGCGCACAGAAGGAGAGCGATCGCAAACACACCTCGCGCGCTCGGCGCGCGCTTCGAACTCTGACTCATCGCGTTCCTCCTTTGCGCGTGAACGGAAACACCTGGATGTTGACCTGCACAACCTCGTGGGGTCCGGGAAGTCCAGACGCGTTCTCCAGCGCCAAGACCTCCGCTGTCCAATCGGCGATTTTTGCTTTGAGGACCTCGATGGCGCCCTCTGGCAAGCACACGGTGATGGCGCGGATTTCGCGCGCGTCCTCGTCTATGCGGGTAATGGACTCGCTGCCCACCGCGATCATGGCCTGGTGGTAGCTCACCAACGCAAGGGAATCGACCTGCGCCCCCGAATCGACCACTCCATCGCGGGCATACCGCCCGCTCTCGGGATCGCAACGTAACATCCCGAGGCGAACGAGCAGGTCAAGGCTTCGTCGGATGGCATCGAGCCGCAAAGGAAACGCGAGGCGATCCCTCACCCATTCCGGCTCGCCCGTGAAGTCCGGCAGGCCCGCCATTTCGCGGATGACAGGATGGAACCACTCGGAGAAGTATTCGGCCTCCGCTGGCGAGAGCACCTTGGGCTCCGCCTTGGTTTTGCTTCGCACGAGAAGACGGAACAGGCGATCCCGTTCAGCGGGCAGAGGTGCTCCCGCCAAGGCCACGAGCGTCGACCAATAGCGGAGCGCATCGCCCCGGAACTCGAGGGCCTTGGCAATGCGCTGCGCCGCTTTCACGGTCAGAGGACGCTCTCCGGCGATCACGAGGCGGATGACGTTGGTGGCGGAGAATCCGAGCTCCTCCGCGAAGCGCAGATAGGAATAGTTCTTCCGGTTCTTTTTGGCACTTCGATAGAGGGCGTCGAGATACTCGCGATGCCCCGTGTACTCGGTCACGGGAATCTCGCGGGCGATCTCAGGGAGGGTCGGGGTCTCTCGGCGGGTCATAGGGACCTCACGAGGCAGTCCAGTTTTCGAATTCCGCACTCCCCTTCTCATCGGTGGAACGCGACAATGTCTTGAATCCGCAAGGAACCCAGGACCGGGGCACCTCAAGACACGGAAATGTTAGCCATTATTTTGCACGCTTCCTACAAGTCTTTTTATTTCATGTAGTTAAGTGCGTAAGAAAGGTGCAAAAAATGACGCATCAAGGATCAAAAGTCAAACTTAACTATTTGAAATATTTACATATGACACAATGCACTTAAGCTTTTCAAAAAAACTCCGATATGTCTTGTGAGGAAACCAGGCAACGAAGCTGAGTTTCCCACACCGATTCCCTATTCTACAGGAGATCCCCATGACAAAGTCCTCGCTTCGCCCCTTGGCCGCCTGTTTCGTTGTTGCGTTCGGCCTCTCCGCCTGCGGCGACGGTTCGGGCCAAGTACCTACCAAGCTCCGGCTGTTACGCCGTCTCGGGTTCCATTTCGGGAGCGGTGTACGCCAAGGACGCTAAGGAGCCAGCGTCGACTTACACGGTGGACTTCTCTGGCGAGGAGAAGAAGATCGTCATCAAGATGGCCGACGGCTCTTCGAAGTCGGTGGACTACGTCGCTGATGGATGTGAAGTCGAGTCGCAAGAGCTCGAGGCCACTTCCGGCGCGGTGACCGAGGCGGCCAACGAGGCCGACGTGCAACCCGCCGAGTAAACGCGAGCGGCTCTCAGAGGGTCTTCAGGTAGGCGAGGAGATCCTCGTGTTCCTGGGGTGTCGTCTCGAGGCCGGTGCGCCGTTCGATTTCGCGAACGGACTCGGAGAGCGAGCCGATGTGACCGTGATGGAAGAACACCGCGTTGTCCCAAACGTTCACCAACGAGGGCGCCTTGAAGGCGCCCTTGGCCCGTTCGGGCCGTGGCCGGTAGTCGAGCACCTGCTGCGCGTAATCGGACGCGCCGAGCGCTTTGTCGCCACGGATGGCGGCGAGGAGTTTCGCTTCGGGCTCCGGAAAGAGCTTCTCGAACACGGGAGCGAGCGTAGCGAAGGTGCGATCGACGCCCGTTCCGATATCGAACAGGCGGGGCTCGTTGCCACCCGCGCCACCAAAAGGATGTCTGGGATCAGCGTTCCCACTACCTCCTTGGGCGTCGGAATGGCAACCGGCGCACGAGGCTTGGAAAAGCTTGGCGCCTCGCGCCGCCGAGGACGCGTCGACCAGGGGGCTCTGGAGACGCGGAATACCAAAGGCGATGTAGGTTGCCAGGGCCTTCGTATCGGCCGCGTCGAGCTTCCCACCCAAACGCTCCTCGACCACGGTGTGCACGAATTCCTCGGCGTCGCCGTGGGTGGCGGAAATGTGCAGCCACCCACGTCCAGCCACTCCGCCCCGCAATGAGAGCGTGCGTCGTTCGCCCTCCATGGTGGACCACACGGAACCATCGTTGTGTCCGTCAGGATGGCAGCCCGCGCATGCGCCCGCGCGACTGGCGCTCACGGGATACTTGTCGGGATTGGAGCTGTGGAAAAGAACTTTGCCACGACGCATTTCGGGAGCGAGGGGATCGGCCAGCCCGGTGGCAATGCGCGCGACCTCTCGCAGGGGCGGCTTGACCGGAAGTGCCGACACGTTGCGCGTAAGCCATTTCTCGCGGGGGCGGCCCGTGACGCCGATGATCTGCGGGATGTCCTTGGAGTGCTTGTACTCGTAGGGAACGTAACTCGGACCGGGCAGCGCCTTGTCGTCGTTGTAGGCCGACAGGTCGACCACCGCCACGTCGGGCGAATTCATGGAGTTGACGTAGGCTTTTGCGCCATCGGCGCGCACGACGAGCGAGTGCGGATTGGGGAGAGAGAGTGCGAAGTGCTCGATGCTCGTGGGATGCCCTGAGAGGGCGTCATGCACGGCTATCTCGTCGGAAATGGGCGAGAGCAGCAGGGCGCGGCGGCCACCGCGGGTGAACTCAACGTGCCGCACCAGCCCGAGTTCCGAGAGACCCGACATGCCCGTAGGGTACGTAGCCAGGCGGCTCACGAGCTCGTTGGGCTTGGTCTGGCGGTAGGCACCGCGCGAAAAGTCGAACTCGCGCTCGAAGGCCATGCAACGCGAGTAGGATTTATCCACCGGACGTTCGTAGCCATTGAGCAGTTGTGGCACGAGCGAGTTCTTGCCGCGGGCGTCGAGCATCAGGACGATGGGAAGAGCGAGCTCACCTGGCTGGAAGGTCACAAGGCCGGACACGTCCTTGCGCGCGTTGGGGCCTGTTTCCCACACCTGGACACCGCCGGCTACGCGCACACCGGGAACCCACGCTTGCGTGCCCGAGGGCGTCAGGAACACGCCCGCCATTTGGCTAAACACGCCTTCCATTTCGACGTCGTCGCTCTCGACCTTGCCGGTTTTGAGACGGAGGATGGGATTGTCGTAAGGGATGCGACCGCACGCCGTGTTCGAGCGGTTGAACTGGTCGCGCAGCCTGGTTTCCATGGCGATGGCGAGAGCACGGGCATCGATGACCGTGGCCCAGGCCTCGTTCTCGCGGATTCCATACTTGGGCGCCCCCCGCGGAAGGAAATGCGAGACGTAAACGGTGGCGCCATCGGCGGACACGGACAAACCACCGGGTCGACGCCCCACGGGAATCACCTTTTCGACGGTGTAAGCGTCGCCTGCGCGAGCCACGACGGAAATCGTATCGGAAACGTAACCGGCCACGAAAACACGGCGACCATCGGGAGAGGTCACCAGGTTACGCGGCTCCCGGCCTATGCCCTCGCCCTCACGCAGGGTGCGCACGATGCCGCGCGTGGCGCGATCGAACACGACCACGGCGTTGACATCGGAAAGCGCAACGTAGACGTGCGTGCCATCGGGACTCATGGCGACGCTCGAGGGCCTGCCTTCAAGCGCAATGCGATCGACAGTGACGTTGGTCCGCGTGTCGACGACGGCGAGGGCGTTTCCGTCGGCGAACGCCGTCCACAGCTCGGCGTCGTCGGGGGACAGGGCGAGCGCGCGCGAAACTTGCGGCACGGCCGCGGGGTCGCCGACCTCTCCACGAGCGGCGACCTCCAGCGACAATTCACCCGCGAACTGGTGGGCAAGCCCGACCCAGACCGTCGCCACGCCGCGCGCGGCGATGCGCTGAAGCTTGAGCGGTTCCCTTGTGGCGACGTCGGCGAAGGGATCGATGGTGTAGTCGTACACGGCTTCGAAATCGGCGCCCGGAACGAGCACGCCGCCGCGGCGTTTCGAAAACGACAGGGTAACGTTCTCGAGGGGAACGTCGAGGGTGTTCTCGACAAAGATTTCCGTCAGCACGATTCCTTTGCGGCCCGGTGCGTCTTTGGCGAAAGCTTGGAGCTTCAACGCCGGGGCATCGCCCGACAATGGCACGGGCGAGATGCGCACGGCCCCAGACGAGGGCGAGGAATCCGCTTTGTTGCGCAGGCTCCCATGGAGCGTATCGATTTCCAAAGAGAACGACGCGTTGACGGCCGCCCCCCGCAGGGGACCACCCTCGCTCCGCGCGCCGAAGGCGCTCAAGGCCGTAACAGGACCTCCCTTGCGGGCCACGGCATCGCAGCCGAAAAGCACGGCAATAAGTGCGGCACCGGTGACGAAGGACGAAGGAAGAAAACACGATCGACGCATGCGAAACTCCTCTAATTTTTCCGACATTCGTACGAAACGCTAGGGAACGAGCCTCGGATCGAGGTATGGCGATCACCGACCTGTCCTTACCATCTTCGTGCCCGACGCGCGAGCCGACGTCATGGCCACGGGAACAGCGAAGGGTCATCCGAACGCGCCATCGTCCGGCACCCGTTCGTCTTCTGTGGGCACGCGCTGGCACGAAGAATCCAATGGCCCTAAATTCGAGAGCGAGATTCCCAACAGCCGCACGGGCACGCGCCCCGCATCGGTGCGCGCGAGAAGTTCCGAGGCGAGCGAAAGGAGCGCCCCCTCCCCACGCACGACGTCGGGACTAGTCGCGCGGCGCGTGACGCATCGAAAGTCGTGGTACTTCACCTTCAGGGTGAGCGTTCGTCCGGAGAATCCCTTCAGCGACACGTAACTCCACAGCGCACTGGCTATTTTGGCGAGCTCGGAACGCATCTCCTCCCGCGTCCGCAGGTCGCGTGCGAAGGTTTGCTCCTCGCCGCAACTCTTGCGTTCCCGGGAAGGCGACACAGGGGAGAGGTCGATGCCCTGCGCGCGCCACCACAACGCGAGCGCTCCATTTCCCACCGCCTCCGTCAGCTTGCCGGGACCCGCGCGCACGAGATCCTCGCAGGTCCGGTAACCCAGCTCGCCGAGGCGATCGTCGGTCCGTGGCCCCACGAACGGAATGCGGCGCACCGGAAGGCCGCGCATGAACTCGAAGACCTTTTCGGGGCGAACGACGCATTGCCCATCCGGCTTGTTCACATCGGACGCGATCTTGGCGACCATTTTGTTCGGAGCGATGCCCGCGCTGGCGGTGAGGTGGAGCTCGGAGCGAATGGAATCGCGGATTCTAGCCGCGATTTCCATGGCGGGCGAAGGTCCGCGCGCGCAGGCTTCGGTGACGTCGAGGTAAGCTTCGTCGAGCGACAGCGGCTCCACCATCGAGGTGTAGCGAAGGAAAATGGCCCTGACTTGGCGAGACGCTTCCGAGTAGGCCTCGAATCGCGGACGCACGAACAACGCGTCAGGACAAAGGCGGTAGGCCCGTGCGCAGCTCATGGCCGAGCGGATTCCGAACCTGCGCGCGGCATAGTTGGCCGTGGCCACCACTCCGCGCGATTGCGGACTTCCTCCGACGACGAGCGCTCGTCCGCGGTACTCGGGGTTGTCGCGCTCTTCTATTGCCGCGTAGAAGGCATCCATGTCCACGTGCACGATGCGACGTTCGAACAGGCTCCCATGCACCTTGCCAGCGAAGGGGTCCCACCCGGCCGGGTCGAGCTCCTGCGGGGTCGAATTTGGGCTTGGGGCCCCATCGCCGAGGGAATCCTCGGGCTCGTCGAAGAGGGTTTGCTGATCCGCTTGCCACCAAACTTTGCGCTTCAACGGTCGA
>JBIKVI010000036.1:0-22175 GCA_044356935.1 Silvanigrellaceae bacterium
GCGAGGATCTGCCGTGTTTCGTGAGGACAGAACCACAGCCATCCGCATGTTCGGCTTCACCGTCCGGGATTTTGTTCCCGAAGACTCGGAAGTGAACCTTTACCTGGACCTTTTCGAGGCACCGACCACGCTCGTCGGTTGACGCCTTGAAACCGCCGCTACCCCCGCCATTGGATTTTTCTCCCCGACGCGAGTAACCCTCCCCGCAAGAACGCCCAACACACGAGCAAATCCGCCCCCCCAGGCGGACGAACCTTTCGTTGCTTTTTTCTAGGCGACTCGTTACTATGCGTCCAAGTGGGTCAGCGCCAGAGCCTCCGAAGCTCTAAGCCCAAGTTCGATTCTTGGCGGGAGCGCCACTGTTTTAAGCGCATGCAAATCCAAAATGGCAGTGTCATGACTTCTGTCGCTACGATTGTTGGAATTTCGTTGTCTGTCGCATTGTTTGCCTTGGAGGCAAATGCGGCGGACTATTCCGCTTTGCCGGGATTCTACATTTCGCAGGATGCCGTTCCCGGTTCTGATTCCGACCATCCTGTTCATCGGATTCTTTTCATAAATAGCCGTCCCGATGTTGCGCCAAAAGATACTTTCGATGTGAAGGAGATCGCTCCAAACATCGGGAATCGACAGAATTTGCTGAAGAAGGCCCACGAGTCGAGGTTCATTGCCTCTCTCTGGGAAATTGGAAATGGCTGGATACCTCGTTCTGACCCGCAACTCAGCTGGGTAAGAACGGATGACGTGAATGGCATCCTTACCCACAATGAAATTCAGCGCTATGGCCACGAGCCAATCAGGCGAGTGGGATTCGACGTTTCCAATTTGCCATTGCTTACTTTGAGAGAATACGAAGAGAAGACTGATGAAGTTCCTGCAAGGCTGACTCCTTTCAAAACAGTCCTTCACCCCGAGCGACTTTTTGCTTGTTCAAGCACTTACATGAGAACTTACCGGGACGGAGGCCTTTCCTACGGGACTTTCGATTGGATTGCCGTGTCCACGATAGACGCGTCAGGAACCTCGAAAGCGACGTTGTTCAGTGGGCTCGCGGTTCCCAATGTCCGATATGACATCAGCACTCGCGACGGCATCGAGTGGCACTGGATCGGCACGAACGTCATGAAGAACGAAATCGTTGAAAGTGGATCCGGTCCGCTCGAAAACTTCACGCGCAAATACAAAGTGTCCGAATCCGGCTGGGATGATGTACGTTCATCGGTGACCTGGGAATGCCACTCGGCTTTGCGTCTTGCTGGAAAATGACGTGCCTGGCAAACCTCTCTGAGGGTGGAGGTTGGGCCAGGCGCGCCATGGGAACAGCCACAACGGCTCCCAAGGCCGGCTCGAGTGTTTTGGCCGAGCGCGTGGAACTTTGATGCGACTGGCTTCGCGCTCGAGCTTTTGCTTTACCTCAAGCCCCTCGTGACAGCCTGAATCCACGAGTCGCCATTGAGGTCCGGCCGCTCGCGCAACCCTTTATCGTTGAGCGCGCGGTTCAAGTAAGTCGCTCGCTCTGCGCCTGGCGGGTGGTAGTTCAAGGGATCAAAGTCTTCTCCCCACGTTTTGAAGACGTCGACGATGCCGTAGGGATTCATTGTCAGGTTGTTTTTGACTCGCTCAAAGCCCACCGCGACGTTTTGGTCGGCGGTATGTTCGTAGTGCCGGCTATCCGCGGCCATCAAGTTGGTGCAGTTCGCGATGCGCGCCATATACTCAGCACAGGTCCGAGCCCTCGCTTCATGGTTGACGCATTGCTGTGAGACTCGCTCGGCGGAGGCGTAGAGGTTCGTGAAGCCCGAGCGACGCATGTCCTTGATGTGCCCCAACTCATGCAGCAGGACAGCGGCGAGTTCGCCATCGGTCGAGAGCGCCTTGATCTTGCGATCGGGAGCGCGGAAGAGTCCAGTGGAGACGTGAATAACTCCTGTTCCGTTCTCCAGCAGGGTTGCCCATGCGTTGTACTCTTGGGTTGGCGAGATATGGATGCGCACGTTCGTGAGTTCCTCATCCGTTGCCCCAGCGGCCTTGAGGAGATTGCGCAATTGACCCTCTTCGCGCGATTCGTGGAGGGCTCCACGCTCGCAGTAACGAATTCGTCCATCAGGAAACAGCGACGCTTCCCCCTCGGCGACCACCCAGTCGACGTACACCACGCCTGCCGCAGGGTAAGGAACCTTTACTCGGCAGGTCCGCGCTTCCTTCCACATCACTCCCGGGTCCACCGCTCCCTCCGGCCATGTGCACTGCGCGGGATCGAAAGGCGACGCCGTCGAGTCTCCTTCGCTGGGAGCTGTTTCGCCTTCAGTTGGTTCAGTGTTCGCTGCATCGGAAGAATTCGAAGTCGCGAGGTTCGGTGCGTTGGCGCCCACCTGCGAGTAGTGCGCCAAGGAATAGGCGAGATTTTGGAGTCGTCGATGCCGCAACTTGGGGTTGAGGTCAATCATTACGAGGGACTTGAGATCGCCGCTTGCGGGTGAGTTGACGCCCGCAGTCTCCGTCCCGCCTTCCTTCCTGCACCCGTTCGCGAACGAAAGACCGAAGGCTAAACCCAACAAGCCGACCAGATGTCTCTTCCACATGACTTTGCCCCTCCAGAGCGCAGACGCGAATTCGAGATCGGTATCGTTCGAGTCTTTGCGGAACTTGTGTCCGTGAGATGCAACTCGTGCACTGCGCCGCCTATTCTCTGGCGTACCGGCGTCGTCCGCCGGGTCGCCGGGCCGAATCCAAATCGGAATCCGCCGCGCCTCATCGCACGAACTGAACCAAACCGAGCGAGAGACCCGAAGCCTTGAAGGGGCTCAGAAGCCAGCCGTAGTCCACGCGCACGGCGAGTTCGCTGATGTCGGGGAACAGAACCCGAAAACCTCCGCCCACGCTATGCGCGGCGCCGTCGGGCCGATGATTGCGCACGCCGGGGTGAGTGCGCGTGCGCCCGGTATCGCCGTGGTCGGTGAAGGCCACGACCTGCCAATGGATGTAACGTTGCTTGCGCACCACCCGGCGCGCCTCCACGTTGAGGATCCACAGGGTGAGTCCGCGGAACACGTCGTTGGGAAGCCCGCGCACGTGAAACAGGCCGCCGAGCATGTCCTCGTCGCCGGCGCTCGGTGAGAGGCGCCGTTGCCATTCGTAACGGGCCGCCAAGAGGGTGTCGCCGGGAAACGTATGGAACAGGCGCGCGTTTATAAACTGCTCCGAGTAGGGGCCCGAGGAACGCGCGATGGGAGAGCCGCTCGTGTAACGGTAGAGGACCGTGGCGCCGCGCGCGAGGTTCCCGTCGAAGTCGACCCTGCCGAATTGCGCTTCGGCCGAGCCATAGATCCGTTCGGTGGTGGAAGGCAGCGCGTAGCGTTCCTTGGCGTTGGCCTCGCGGGCCTCGTCGGAGAGCTCGCGCTCCGAAAAGCGCCATTTCGAGTAACGCGCTCCGAGGCCCGGCGAGAACATCGGTAGTATGTCGAGGCCTAGCTCGAAGGGCCTGCGCACGGTGATTCCATAAGTATCCTGGTGCGAGGTGTAGCCGCCGCGCAGTGCGCGTTCGCTATCGTAGGTGCGGATCTCGTTGTTCTTCTCCTCCAGCAAGAAATAAGGCATCAACTCGAATCCGGTGTCGAAGAAGTCGGGGTGCTTGACCTGACCCGTCCAAGTGTTGGTCCCGTCGAGGTACTGGTAGGTGAGGTAACTCACCGCGCCGTAGCCGAAGAGGTTGGCTTCGACCATACCCGCGAGAATGAGGACGCTTCCGCCACCCGTGGAGAAGAGCAAAACGGGGATGGTTGTCCACAATTCATCGAGCGTGAGGCGCACGACGACCTCGTCGGCACCGCGCGGTGTGAAGTCGATCTTGATGCTCTTAAAGAGTTTGGTGTTCTTGAGGTTCTGCACAGAGCGTTCGACGACGCTAGGGCTCAGGACCCCGCCCACCGCGACGTCGAGCCTTCGCAGGATGAAACTCGTTCGCGTGCGCGCGTTGCCTATGACGTCGACCTGGGCCACCCTGCGGCCCGCGAACGCGGCTGCCAGGATTTCCGGCGAGGTGTCCGTTTCGGCTCTCGCTTTGTCGGCGTTGCCGGCAGCGTTGCTGGTAGCGTTACCGGCAGCGTCGCCGGCAGCGTCGACATCGGAGTCGGTGGCCAAGGGATCTTGCGCGCCCACTGAGCCGTCAACGGCTGCTGGCCCTTGCGCACGGGCATGCTCGACGTAGGCGATGGAGCCGCCGACGCCCGAGGCGAGACACGCGACGCTCCAACTCAACGAATGGACCTTCAGGCGCATGGGTGGCAATCTAGCAGACCCACGAAGCCCCCTCAACCGCCCTCACCTCTGCCAGGGATATCTCCTCGAATGTCGCGAACCAGTTCGAGAACGATGCCTCGCACGGGACGTGCGCCCGCGCGCCGAAACCCCAGATGCGACGGAGCACGGGATCGGCGTGAAGGTGGACTTCAAGCTTGACGACGTCCACGTTCATCATGAGCTTACGATTCTACTTCGTTGTAGTGCCCAATTCATCAGCAAGTCCCGGAAAAAGTGATGCCTGGATTTTTCGCCAATACGATGCAATCGTGGTATCCATATGCAACCCTTGCGTTTTGTTGATATAAGCAACTGCAACCTACGCAATGGGCCCTTCTTTGTATCACCCGTGAATAGAAAATCTGAGCCGCTCTCAAGAAGACGCCGAGAGCAAGGCGCCGCCCCCCGCCGACTTTCCGCAGCGTACGAGGGTACGTTAGGAAAGCGGCGGGGGAGTGGCAACGCAGCTATCGGGGGATTCTTGAAGTGGCTCGCGAGAGATCCCAAAAACCGCATCGTGCAGCGGCGGTTTTGGTCGTCATTGAGACGATCCTCTTTTTTTCGCCTTGCGCGGGATTCGAAACTCAATACGCCGCACGGGCCGACGCACTCGCTCCTTGGGCCGGCGGAGCGGCTCCCGATCGTCCGCCCTTCATATTGCGTCCCTATATCCGAGGTCTTCTTCATGCTTCCGGAGGGAACTCTGGACTTGATTTCGATTTGAAAGGCAATGTTTTTCGAAGCGAGGAGAACAATGCGTGGGTAGGATTGTCTGCCCACGGCGTGCGCGCCCATGATGAGGGCAAGACGTCACTGCGCGATGTCAGCCCACTTGGGCTCTCCCTGGGAGCATTGATGCACGAAAGCGCATTGGCCGTTCCCGAGATTCCTCAGGCTGTCGTGGAGCTGCGCATGCGTGGGTCGACGCGAGATGTCATTACCGACTTCACTTGGACTCCCGCGCCTTGGCGAGGGGGATTGGGTGTCGAGATCGTCGATAAGCGCGGGCATCCTCTCCGGGCCGTGCCCTACGTCGCTGCCGGTTGGGGAACGCGAGGCGCCGCCGGTGGCCCGTTTCTCCTTGCTCGTTGCGAATGGAGGGAAGGGGCCGCGCTTCCCTCCGTTCTGGTGGGTTACGCACCCGGAGAAACATGGGCCGGATACGTTCGAGCATCCATGCGCATGAAGGCACGGCCCGACAGGGTACCAAGGGTCGATGCCGGTCTGGCCTGGCACGTTGCGCCGACACCCTCGGGCGATTGACGGTAGGCTGCAAAGGCCGCCTCAAGTCGGGCGCTCGATGCATGGTACGGTTCAGGGAACTCCGCCTCGGGCCCGTGGAGTCCACTCCGAAGTTGGGAGCGGCGCGAAGGGCTTCGTGGAGCCAAGAAAGGGGAGACCCCATGGCGATCTCGAACGTGAAGACTCCCGCGGGCGGCGTGCAGACGCCGGTTCTCAACAAGCCCTCCGTCGCCTCTGGTGCCGCGGACGGCCTCAAGTCCACCGGGCAGGCGCCTGGTTCTAGTCCTGCTGCCGCCACGGGGCAGGCCACCGCGGTGAGGGCGGCCTCGCAAGGTTACGCCAAGGCCGCAGCCACTCCCACGGCCAAGGACGCCGCTAACGTAACAATTTCGCCAAAGGCGCGCGAGCTGAGCCTCGCCCGCGCGGTGGTCGATGAAACCCCCGACGTTCGCGCCGACAAGGTCGCCGAGTTCAAGGCGCGCATCGCGAGCGGCGAATACAAGCCCGACGCCGGCCGCATAGCCGACGGGATGCTCAAAGAGGCCATCAAGGACGAATTGTCCAAGAAGCCCGAAACCGCTCTGGAGTGAAACCTAGATGGACGAGCTCCTGAAGCTCCTCTCCAGCTTCGAGGATTGCCTCTCGCATCAGATGCGCATCTTCCGTCAACTCCTGCCCGTCCTCGACCGCGAGGAGGAGCTCGTGGTGCGTTTCGATGTGGGAGAATTCGAGAAGCTCGTGGTGGAGAAAGACCAAATCGTGCGCCGCGCCCATTCGGTGGAGGAGCGCCGCCTCGTGGCGCTCAAGCGCGTCTGTTTCCTCGTGGGGTACGACGCCCGTGGCGAACTCCCTTCGTTGCGCGCGTTCCTCGTGGTCCTCGACAATTACGCGGCCAACGTCGCTCCCTTGCTCGACGCCGAAACTGCCGCTTCGCTCGAAGCGGTTCGCGGTCGCATCCACGCCGTAGCCGCCGAGTACCTCGAACTCTTCCGGGGCGCCGCGCCGCGCATCGGCCGGAATCAGACGGTGCTGGCAAAAATGGCCCGCAACTTCGAACGCTCCCTCGCTATCCTCAGGACCGAGGCGAGCCTTCAACAGGACTACGACGCGGCCGGGCGGGCGCGCCTCCCGGGCCGCGGCGCGGAAGGCAATTCGTTCGTGCGCGTCAAGGCCTGACAAGAGACCCTAATGCCCGTGCGAGTCGCACGGGAGCGAGCGAGAGAGCGTCATGGCAGCGACCCTGAATCATATCCTCAACATGGGCTCCGAATCCCTCCACAACAGTCGCGTCGGCGTCGACGTGACCGGCCACAACATCGCCAACGCCCAGACTCCCGGCTTCAGCCGCCAACGGGTGAATCTCGAGGCGCGGCATCCGGTCCAGTACGGCAATCACGTGCTCGGCCAGGGCGCGAAGATTCAGACCGTCGATCGCCTGCACGATAAGTTCATAGAGGCGCAGTGGCGCAAAGAGATCCAGCTCCAAGGAGCCAATCAGGGCGAGCATGACGGGCTCGGGCGCCTCGAGGCGCTGTTCTCGCCCGAAATGAGCGCGACCATGCGCGATCGCGTGACGACGTTTTACAACTCAGTGCGCGAGTTCGCCAACTACCCCGACGAGCAGGCCGTGCGCACCAGCCTCATCGAAAGCGGCTCCGCCCTGGCGCAGTCCATCAACGCGACACACTCGGGCATCGCTCAGATCCAAGAAGACGTGTCCAACGAGATTTCGAATAGCGTGGCGCTCATCAACCAGAAGCTTGGTGAAGTGGCCACGCTCAATCAATCGATCAAGGAGCTCGAGGCCGCCCACACCAGCCGCGCCAACGATCTCCACGACCGCAGGGACGCCGCGGTGCGCGTGCTGTCGGGGCTCATCGACACCCAGGCCTACAAGGATGAGAACGATCAGATCACCCTCCGCGGGCCGGGCGGCTCGCTCCTGGTGGAGGGTCCGCGTGCCGCGGCTTTCGAGATGGATCACGACCTCGACAGGGGTCCGCACCAACGGATCATCCTGCGCGACGCGTTCGGCCAGAGCACCCGCGACGTGACCGGCGAAATTACCCAAGGCCGACTCGCCGGGCTCGTGAAGGTTCGCGACGTGCACGGGCGCGGCCTGCGCGACAACGTGAACCTCATGGCCTCGAGCCTGGCCGAGAGCTTCAATGGGATCCATCGTCAGGGTTACGGCTTAGGCGCCTACGCCGATATGAAAGGTAGAGACTTTTTCGAGGGGCTCGGCGAGGGCGAACCTGCGCACACATTGCGCGTGAGCGTCCTCATTCAAAACGAACCCGACGCCATCGGGGCGGCCATGACACCCCGCGCGGGCGGCGACAACGTCATTGGCAACGCCTTGCTCAAGACGTTCTACGAACCCGTGGTGGCGGGCAGGGGCATGTCCATCTCCCAGCACTATGACGATTTCGTTGGCCGCCTCGGCATGGACGCAATGCATGCGCGTGAGGCCTCAAAGGCCTCCGACATCGTGGTCGCACAGATAGAAGCCCAACGGGAGGCCGTCTCTGGTGTCTCGCTCGACGAGGAGGCAGCCGCTCTCCTCAAGTACCAGCACCTGTTCACGGCGAGCTCGCGCATCATCACCACGGCCGACGAGATGTTCCGGACCGTGCTCGATCTCAAGAGGTGAAACGTGAAGGTGGCGTTGGCATTGCGCGGAGGTAACGGAACATGACGCGCGTCTCCGAACGGATGCGCTACAATTCCACCGACAATCGCATCGCCTCGGTCAAGTCGGTGGCCGACGACACGCAGGAGACCGCCGTTTCCGGCCGGAGGCTCCGCAAGATAAGCACCGATCCGGTGGCCACGGTGCGCGTTTTGCGCAACCGCACCAAGCTCGAGAACATCCAACAGTTCCGCAAGACCATCGACTTCGCACGCGGCTACCTCGGCAAGACCGAGGACGCCTTGCGCGGCGTGACCGACGCGCTCGTGCGCGCGAAGGAACTCTCCGTGCAACAGGCCAACGGGACCTGGGATGCGCAGACGAGGCAGATCGTCGCAGAAGAGGTGCGCAACCTCGCCGACCAGGTCGTGCAGCTCGGCAACGCGACTTACGCCGACAAGTACGTGTTCGGAGGCTTCCGCAACGGCCAGCCACCCATCTCCCCCGACGGCACGTACTCGGGCGACGACGGCGTGATTTTCGTGCAGGTGGACGAGGACGGGTTCCGGGCCATCAACATGCCTGGGCGCGAGATGTTCGAGGTCGACGCCGAGAAGGAGGGCACTAAGAAACCCTTGGTGCAAGTCCTGCGGGATCTCCACCAGTCCCTCGACAGCAACGACATCGACCTCCTGCACCAGACCATGGCGCGCCTCGACTCCGCCATCTCCGACGTCGTGAAGGGAACGGCCCTCCTTGGCTCCCGCCAGTCCGCCATCGAAGACGTCGCCCAGCGCATGGATCGCACCGAGGAGCGATACCTTTCGGACAACATCAACCTCGAAGGCGCCGACCCCATCGCCTCGGCCATGGACCTCAAGCGCGCCCAGGGAGCCATGCAGTTCACGCTGCAGTCGAGCGCCAACGTGTTGCAGCCTTCGCTGTTGAACTTCCTGAAGTAGGCAAGGCCGTCCCGGCGAAGCTTAATGATCATCGAGACAGGTCATAAGCAGGCAAGGGCTCTTGATGCATGCCCAAGCATGTATTAACATTGCGATGAGTTCTACTGGTGACGATAAGATGCAGGAGGAGGTCCGACGTGGATGATCTGGACGCCTTGTTCCGAGTTACATCGGGTAAGGCGCGAACAAGACGGAGGAAACCTCAGAACGACAATCCGGTCGCGAATTTCATTCGGGAGCAGCGAGTTCTTCAAGGAATGACTCAAGAAGAACTGGCTGAGCGCGCGGCGGTGCCGCTCGTAACTCTGCGAAGCGTCGAGCAGGGAAAGCCGACGGTAAGGATGGACACACTCAACAAGGTTCTAGGCTTCTTCGACAGTCAGGTTGGGGTTGTCCCACGGCAGCAAAAGAACCAGGACCAGTCATGAAGGCGAACATTTCCCTGGCGGGGCGCTTGGCTGGGACGTTGGAGAAGATCGAGACGGACGAGGGTTCTCGGTACGTTTTCGCCTACGACCCAATATACTTGGGCGGCTCCAACATCATCCCTGTCTCCATGACGATGCCACTTCGAACTGAACCTTACGTGTCGGTGGACCTGCACCATCCCTTCAACGGACTCATTCCTGAAGGATGGCTGCTCGACTTCGCAATCCATGCGCTGGCAATAGAGCGCCATGACAGGTTTGGTCTTCTGCAGACCCTCTGCAGGGACAATATCGGCGCAATTGAGGTTCTGCCGGCCGGACGAGACCCCCTCTCCGCACCTGAACTCCATGGGCCGGCGGAAATCGAGGCCGTCGAAGGCAAGACGCCTCACCGATTCATGCCCGTTTGCATGTCTTGCTTGGAACCGCTTCCGTCTCCAGGACACAATGGGAACTTCCATAATACCTGCTCAGAAAAACTCTTCGGAACGCGGACTCCCCCTTCTCCCTCCTTTGCTGACGAGTATCTACAGACTTACGCGGAGAAGGCGATCCGAAACAAGATGTCCATCGCTGGTGTGCAGCCGAAATTCCCCGGGGTCTTCAAGATGAAGGGACGTCACTCCTTCGTTCTGCCCGGGCAGTTCATCTTCAAGCCGGAGCCGGAGGCTGAATTCCGCGACTTGCCGTTCTTCGAGCTTCTGGGGATGGTCCTTGCGGCGAGGATGCAAATCCCCGCCGCTGAGCGCGGCGTCATTTTCTCGAACGCGGGAAGGCCGATATACGTGACACGCCGCTTCGACCGTCGTCCGGAAAAAATCCACACCGAAGACATGGCGCAGATCCTGCGCCGCACCCAGGGTAACGACAAGTACTCCGGTTCCTTCGAAATTGCGCTTGATAAGCTGCGTGAGATTTCGGGCCCGTTCCAGGGAATAACGTCGGAGCGGTTCGTCAAACTCTGCCTTTTCAACTATCTCCTTCATAACTCTGACAACCACCATAAGAATCACTCTGTGATCATCTTGCCGCCGCAGCCTGGCGGCGCGCGGCCTCGCGTCACCTTGAGCCCCGCCTATGACGTTCTCCCCACGTCTCCGTTCATCGACGACAAAGACCAGGTCGCAGTCTCGATATGCGGAAAGAAAAGCAACGTCACAAAGAACAACTGGCAGACCTTCTTCGAGCGCGCCGGACTGAGGCGCGCGCATGTGGATCAGTTCGTGCAGAATTTCGCGAGACAGTTGCCTTTCGTGGAATCCAGTCTGATGGCCCTGGGAGTCGAAGAAAAACTGAAAGTTCGCTACATGAAAGACCTCGAGCAGCGAATCGTATTCCTAGAAGGCTCCGGCAACGACGTCTTCCCATCCACGTCGCCTTCTTGAGGAGGGTTGCCCCTTGCCCCTGGTTGTGGACGCGCTAAAGGAAGCACTTGACCCCGTATGCTCCGCGGAGCGCTCAAAAACCCCTCAACGGGAGACAGCCATGTCCAGCAACCTGAACTTCGCTGCACCAGCCTTGGGCGTGCTTGCCGCCCTCCTTTCTCCTGCGGTGGCCTCGGCCACGCCTACGCGCGTCCTCGCGTGCGAATCGAACCCCATCTTGGGAATCGCAGCAAAGGTCGAAATCGTGCCCGCGTCGCCACTCGCCCGTGTGACGGTTTCGGTTCTCGACAACTATCAGAGCCCCGCGTCCCTCTTTTGCGAAGGCTTCCAACCGAAGATGCTCGTGGGTTCCCGCTGCGAAGGCACGTGGCCCTATACGCATCCGCAGGCCACCTATGGCCGCGCCACCGCTCTTCTGCTGAACGTGGCACCCGACGCCTCATCGCCTTCGCACACCGACCCTCATGCGGCTCCCGTGCCTTTCCAGGTCGTGTATTCGTCGCAAACCTATGGCACCGCCATCACCCTTCGCTGCTTCGAGAAGAAACCTCAATAGGGGAAGTGCGCGAACTGAGGGTGGGCCACGATGCGTTCCGTGATGGCGGCCTTTTCCTCGTCGCTCTCGCCCTCGAGGAAGCCTTTGTGCGACGTGAGGAAGGTCCGCTTCCACGACGCCGGTAGCGGGTCGAGCAGGTCGGCGTGGGTGCGAGCGCCCACCGTCGATTTGACCTTCTTGCCGCTCGGCGGACTGAGGCCCACGAAGAATCCTCCGGCGGCCAAAGTGGCGCGCGCGGCGGAGGCGCTCGTGTAGGTGAACAGGAGCGCCCTCTCGGTGGAGCGTTCGCGCAGGGCTTCGAAAATACGCCTCCTCCAAAGCCAGGGGTGACGTGCCGGCGAGAAGAAATCGAAGAAGATGACGTCCGCCGGAGGAAGGTCGTCGCGTACGATCGTTTCGCAGAAGTCGCCACGCACGAAACGCCACTGAAACGTGCGGCCGTCGGGCTCCACGCGCTCCACGAGAGCATCGTGGCCCTCATCCCCACTCTGGCCGCGGCCTTCGGACGCCCTCCGACTCGCGTCGAGGAACAGCGCGATGTCTTCCGCGTAGGCTTGTGCGTAAGGGAAATTCTGGATTTCAGCTGCTAGGGCGCGAAGACCGCCATCCTCGAGATCGAAGCTCACCACGGTGCAGTGCCGGAGCGCGGGATTGCCCCGGAATGCCGCGAGCGTGGCCAACAGTTGCGCTCCGCAGCCCAACCCGAGGTCGTAAACGACCACCTCGCCCGCACGGGTGCTCAGACCCGCAGGAGTCACATAGAGGTTCCACGCTTCCTTCCAGGGGCCGACTTGGCCATGGAGAACCTCTCCGGTGGCCACATGGCGAAAAGTGGAATCGCCACCGACGGTCACGTCGAGGACGTAGGAGTTGCCATCGGTGGCGGGATTCCCGCGGTCTTCGGTTGTTTTCAAGTCGTCCTTCCACTATGAGAATGGATTATCAATAAAGCCAGGGAGGCTCTCTACCATGACTTCGGGCACTCGCCGCACCCCTATCGAAGCTGTGGATCTCCGCTTCGGCTATGGCACGGGGCAAGACGTTTTGCATATCCCCGAACTCCGCGTGGACGCAGGCGAGCGGGTCTTTCTCTATGGCCCGAGCGGGAGCGGAAAGACGACCCTCCTCGGCCTCGTCGCTGGTGTCCTCAGCGGTGCGCGTGGGCGCCTGAGCGTGCTCGGCGCGGACTTCCTTTCGCTCCGGGGAAGCGACCGCGATGGCCTGCGGGGAGACAACATTGGCTACATCTTCCAAATGTTCAACCTCATTCCGTACCTGAGCGTGGAGGAGAACATCACGCTTCCCGCACGCATGAGCGCAGCGCGTCGGGCTCGGCTCGGCTCCGTGTCTGCCGCCACCGAGGCTCGTCGCCTTTGCGATGCCTTGGGAATCGGAGCGCTCGTCGCACGCCGGGTCACGGAACTGTCGGTGGGGCAGCAGCAACGGGTGGCTGCGGCGCGCGCCCTTCTGGGCTCCCCCGAGCTCATCATCGCCGATGAGCCGACCTCGGCCCTCGACGCCGACCACCGCTCTTCCTTCCTGGAAGTCCTGTTCGCGCAGTGCACCGAGCGGGGCTCCTCGCTCCTGTTCGTAAGCCACGACGCCGCCCTCCGGCCTCTCTTCCCGCGGTGCGTGTCTCTCCCCGAAATCAACCTCGCCGGTAAGGAGGTGCGTGCGTGATACTTGGGACCCTCCTCTCGCTGGCCGCCAAAAGCCTCTGGAATCGTCGCCTCACCACCATCCTCACGGCGGCCTCCATCGCCCTCTCCGTGGCCTTGTTGCTGAGCGTGGAACGCGTGCGTGCGGGCGCGCGCGATGGGTTCTCCAACACGATCTCACGCACCGACCTCATCGTGGGTGCCCGCGGCGGGCCCGTGCAGCTCCTGCTCTACAGCGTGTTCCGCATGGGCAACGCCACCAACAACATCTCGTGGGAATCTTACTCGCGTTACGCGAACCACCCCGCCGTGCAGTGGACAATCCCCATGTCGCTTGGCGACAGCCATCGTGGTTTTCGCGTGGTGGCCACGTCGGGCGCCTTCTACGAGCACTACCGTTTCCGTGGTGATCGTTCTATCGCGTTTGCGTCGGGCCAGGTTCCCGTGGGCGTGTTCGACGTCGCATTGGGCGCCGACGTCGCGCGCGAACTGGGTTACGGTTTAGGCGAGCGCATCATCGTGTCGCACGGGACCGAGGAAGTCGCCTTCTACAAGCACGACGACAAACCCTTCGCGATCGTGGGAATTCTCGAGAAAACCGGGACGCCGGTGGACCGCAGCGTCTACGTGACGCTCGAAGGCATGGAGGCCATTCACGCCGACTGGACCGACGGCGCGCCGCCAGCCCCGGGGCAGGCCACGCCCGCTTCCGCCATGAGCGCTGAACAGCTTCAGCCCAAGGTGATCACGGCCTTCTTGGTGGGGCTTAAGTCACGCGCAGCGGTCCTTTCGTTCCAGCGCGAAGTCAACGTCGACGAAAGCGAACCGCTCATGGGCATCATACCGGGCGTGACCCTCAATGAGTTGTGGCGCACCATCGCGTACGCCGAAGACGGACTTCGGGTCGTGTCGGCGTTCGTGGTCCTTGTGGGCCTCCTCGGTATGCTCGTGACCCTCTACACGGCCGTGAACGAACGTCGCCGGGAAATGGCGATCCTTCGCGCCGTGGGCGCGCGTCCCCGCACGTTGGTTGGCTTGCTCGTGATGGAATCGTGGGCGTTGGGAACCGCGGGAGCGTTGGCGGGTATTGGCCTCATGTACGCCGTCTTCCTCATTGTGCGTCCCTACGTGGAACGTGAGTTCGGACTCCTGCTCCCGCTCTCCGCGCTCTCACCCTACGAGTGGGCGATCGTGGGAGGCGTGAGCGCACTCGCACTGGTGGTGGGATTCGTGCCCGCGCTGCGCGCCTATCGCAATTCGCTGGCCGATGGCCTCGTTACAAGGATCTGAAACCGCCATGTTCATCATCGTCGCATCCGTGTCGTTCGCCGCTGATCTTGTGCGGGTCCTCGCCTGCGAGACCCCGGCTCCGCCCGTGGAGATCCTGGTGCCCGCCGGCCGCGACCCCCATTCCTACACGTTGCTGCCGGCCGACCGCGCTCGTATAGCGCGCGCCGGACTGTTCCTTTACGTCCACCGAACCTTCGAGAGTTGGTTGCCCCTAGGGTCTCACGGAAAGGAGAAGACGTGGTTCGAACTGGCGGACGGCCTCACCTTGCGGCCCCTCGACCACGAGGGTGAGGGCACGGGATCCGCAAAAGGGCATTCCCACGAAAAGGCGGGCTCCAAGGGGCATGCGCACACCTCTGGGCATGGACATGCGGATGAGGGGGTGGACCCGCATATTTGGCACTCTCCCGCTCTCACCGTTGCCGCTGCCGACCGTTTGGCCAAGCGCCTAGGCGAGGTGTTTCCCCAACGGTCGAGCGAATTCAAAAGCTGTTACGCCAAATTCAAGGGGGAGGTTGATGCGGAGGTCGGCCGCCTCAAGACCCTGGCCTCTAGCTTGCCTGCAGCGCGTCGTGTTTTAGCCACAAATCACGACGCTTTCGGCTACTTCGGGGAGGCTTTTGGGTTCACGGTGCTGCCGGTGCAGGGCATTTCCACTGAGACATCTCCCACGCCCGCAAGGCTCAAGCGTGTCATCGACGGCGTGCGTGCCCGCGGCGTGCGCGCCGTTTTCTTGGAAGCCTCGGTGGCGCCTCGGACCATGGAGAAAGTGGCCAAGGAGGCGGGCGTGAAGATCGGCGGCAGCCTCTTCGCCGACGGACTCGGGGGGCCAGGGTCGGGCGCCGAAACTGTGCTTGCCCTCTGGCGTAAAAACGTGGAAACGGTCGTTTCCGCCTTGAAATAAGAAGGGGTGGGTGGTGGACGAACCTGCCCACGAGCAGAGAAGGCGAAAGGCATGATTGCGCAAGAGGTGAAGGAATCCGCGGCGAAACCGACTTCGGACGCGGCATCGGGCCCGCTCCGGCGCGGGGAAGCGTGCGTGACCTGGGAAAACCTCGTGTGCGGCTACCCAGGGCGTGAACCGCTCAATCTTCCCTTCTCGGGGAGCCTGGTTATCCCGGGGGTTTACGCAATTCAAGGGCCTAACGGCAGCGGGAAGTCGACCCTGTTGCGCACGTGGCTCGGACTCCAAGCGCCGCGCGCCGGCCGCGTCACGTTGTTTGGCGCGACTCCCGGCCGAGCTCATGCTTCGGGCGAGTGCATCGGCTACGTGCCGCAATTCCACAAGGTGAACCACTTCTTCCATCTCACCGTGCGCGACTTCATTGCGCAGGGCTTCGGCCCCACCTCTCGCAACGGGGGGAGAGGGGGCGGCGATGGCCGCGACGCGGCACTCCGTGCCGCACGCCTGGCTCGCGTTGAAGAACTTCTCGAACAATGGCAGCTCGGCGCCGACGCCGATCGCAGTTTTCACGTCCTTTCCGGCGGGCAAAAGACCCGCGCCATGGTGGCGCGCGCAATCGCCAACGTTCCACGCGCCGTGTTCCTCGACGAACCCCTGGCCTCCCTCGACACCTGCTGCCAGCGCCTCCTCATGGACTCCCTGCACGAGCTCGCGCACGCGCGCGGCGTGTGCGTCGTGATGGTCGACCACCATGTCGAGGCCTTCGAACGCCACCTTTCGGGCAAATTGACGTTCCACCGCGGCCACAATAGCGAGGTGTGCTCGGTGTCGTTCGAGACGCTCACGCCCTCCTGCTGCCCGAGTTGAACCCGCTCTCCTCCCCAAGGAAACACCCCGCCCCATGAGCCTCGTGCTGCTCGACAATCTGGGAAGTTACGGATTCGCCCAAGTGGCCGCCGCGAGCACGCTGCTTGTGAGCCTCATGTGCGGCCTCCTGTCGCCGGCCATCGTGCTCAAGCAACGCAGCTACCTGGGCGATACGCTCGCCCACCTCGTGTTCCCTGGGGTCATCGTCGGGTACTTCGCCTCCACGGGCCTTGGCCTGCCGCTGTGGGCGAGCCTGGTGGTGGGGGCGGCCGTGAGCGGCTTCCTGGGCAACGTCCTGCTCGGTTTCCTCGAGCGGCGTCTGCGCATTCCCCCCGACGCAGCGGCTGTCGTAACACTCACGGCCTTCTTCGCGGCGGGAGTCGTGGCGGTGTCCAAGGTGAGCGGCACGCGCGTCGACCTGCACAACATCCTGTTTGGCGACGTGCTCACACTGGAATGGGGCGACGTCCTCACCCTGGGCGTGGTGAACGTCTTCGCGCTGGGTGCTCTGGGCTTTTTTCGCGCCGACTGGGATGCGTGGGGATCGGATCCCGAATTCGCGGCCATCGCGGGCTTCAAGGTCGTGGCGGTGGAGCGGCTCTTTCCCATCCTCACGACGTTCGTGGTCCTGTCGGGCATGTTCGCCGTTGGCGGGCTCATGATTTCGGCGCTCCTGGCCATCCCCGCCATCCTGTCGAGTCCGCGTTCCTTCCTTTCTCCGAAGACCGTGGTTGTGAGCGTTGCGATGGGTCTCGTGGGGCTCACGCTGGCGTTCGAATTCGACTGGCCCGTGGGTAGCACCATCGTGCTTGTGGGGGCAGTCGCGGTGGTAGCGAAGGCGATCTTGCCGCGGAGCGTGGCCCGCTTGGATTGAAGCTCCCTCCGGGCATCCCTTCCGTGGCGGGTCCGACGGCTCACGTGGTATAGGCCATCGCATGATCGATCGAACCCTCACCCTATATGGAACCCACCCACGCCATGTCTGACACCGCACCGGACAAGCTGAGCATATTCGAAATCAAGAAGGCCAAGTTTCTCGAGCTCAGGGAGCAGGCCCGCTTTGCCGACGCCTATGAGAAGACCCACACATCCGCCGAGGCCCAGGCCCTACCCGAGGCAACCGGCGGACTGCGCCTCGCCGGACGCGTGGTGGGCTTGCGCACCATGGGCAAAATCTTGTTCGCCCACCTCTACGATTTTTCGGGGCGCATCCAAGTGTGCGTGCGCAAGACCCCCGAGAACCCCGAGACGTTCGAACGCTTCGTGGAAGAGGTGTCCGTTGGCGACTTCATCGGTTGCGCGGGCGAGCTCTTCCGAACCAAAACCGGCGAACTCACCCTAGCGGCCGACTCCTTCACCCTCCTCAACAAATGCTTGCGCACGCTTCCCGATAAGTTCCACGGCGTGGAGGACATCGAGACGCGATACCGCCAACGATACCTCGATATCGTGATGAGCGCCGAGTCGCGCGACGTGTTCCTCAAGCGCATCCAAGTGGTGAAGGAACTGCGGCGCTTCCTCGAGGTCGACGGCTTCCTCGAAGTCGAGACGCCCGTGTTGCAGACGCTGCAGTCGGGCGCCTTGGCGCGCCCGTTCCACACGCACCACAACGCGCTAGACGTCCCCTTGGTGCTGCGCATCGCGCCCGAAACCTACCTCAAGCGCTGCATCGGCGCCGGCTTCGACAAGGTCTACGAGTTCGCCCGTTGTTTCCGCAACGAAGGAATCTCCGCCACGCACCTGCAGGACTTCACCATGCTGGAGTTTTACGCGGGCTATTGGAACGCCGCGCGCATGCGCGGGTTCATCGCTGAGATGTTCCGATCGCTCATAGCCAACGTGTTCGGTTCGACCCAAGTCACCCTTCAAGGCAAGGAGATCGACTTCGCTGGCGAGTGGCCAGTGTTCGACTATTGTGAACTCGTGAAAGCCGACTGCGGGATCGACGTGCGCGTGGAGAGCTCGCGCGAGCGCCTCGCGGCGGCCATGGCTGCGAAGGGAATCGTGGTCGACGACGCTGAAACGCTCTCCTGGGCGAACTTGGTGGACGCGCTCTATAAGAAGGTCACGCGGCCCAAGCTCGTGCAGCCTTGTTTCATTGAGAAATACCCGGCCGACATGGCGCCGCTCGCGCGGCGAAACGCCGCCGACCCTGCGTTCGTCGACATGTTCCAGTTCCTCGTGGCGGGGGTGGAAATCGTGAAGGCCTACTCCGAGCTCGTGGATCCCCTCGACCAACGTGCGCGCTTCGAGGACCAAGTGGTGGCGCGCGACGCAGGCGACGAGGAGACCATGCCTCTTGACGAAGAGTTCCTCACGGCCATGGAGCACGGCTTCCCGCCTATTTGCGGGGTGGGTATCGGCATCGATCGCCTCACCATGGTTTTGTGCGGGTGCGACAATATCAAAGACACCGTCCTTTTCCCTCTTCTGCGTCCCGTTGCGCACGGCTCCGTGGGAGCGCAGGAGGCAATGTCCGCGCCCACGGGCGAGAACGCTGGCACGCCGTCCTGACGGGAGTAATTTGACGAGGGTGATCCGCCGCCCTCGTCAAACTCCAATCCAAGGGAGGCTCCCATGCCGAACACCTTCGCGCGTTTCGTCGTTCTCGTGGTCTGCGGGCTAGGAGCGACGGCGTTCGCTCAATCCACTCAGGGTCCAGGAGCGACGCTCTACAAGCTAGGCGATCGTTGGGTCAGCGTCTTGCCACAGGAGCGAACGGTGATCGCTGTCGTGCCCCCTCCCGCGCCGGCTCTTGAGCCTGTGGTCGTGCCCGGGTTCCGTCCGGACCCTAATTACAGCGGAGCCTGCCACGTTACGGTGAACCTCACCGACCGAACCTACACCGTGAACGAAACCTCAAGCACCGACATGGTCTTGCGGATGCAGGAGAGCGAAACAGAGGTCTGTTTACCCACGGAGCGCATCGCGCTGGACAATGGGTTCCAGCCAACGGCGCGCTAAGGCGCCTTCCGGTCGCCAGCAGCCCCACCCAACGCATAGAGCGAGTGGCGCCCTTTTCCCACGAAAGTCAGGATGCCCCGTTCGCGTAGCACCACGAGCGCGGGCTGAAGCGATTGTCGTGTGATGTTCAAGGCCCGCGCGATTTTTGCGCCGCTGCTCGGGCCGTGTTCCTCGATGTGGGCGACGATGGCGCGCATGTGGGTGGGAGCGCGCCGTCGGCCGTGCCGCGAGCCTTTGACCTGTTCCGTTGCCGAAGTGTTTCCGATGTTGAGCGAGCGACCCGGTCGGGGTTCGATGAGGTAACGACCGTCACGGGCGCGTATGCCGATCCCCAATGGCGTCAGTGCCGCGCGGCAGTCGGCCAGCATCGCGTGCAAGGGCTTCGCGTGGCGGTCGGAATGCCATGCGACGCGAGGCCAGAGCACCTTGTGGAGGGCCGCGAGGGTTTCGCCCCGTGCGCTGCGCTTGAGGAGGCGCGATATCAAGGCATCGCGCGCGGAAGACGTCCCTAGTGTACGGACCTGGAGCCCCCGGCTCGATTCCCAGGCAAGAAGAGCGCGCATATCGACGACGTGAAACACCTCTCCCGCGCGCAGTGCCACGACCACGGCACCGAGGGAGGCAATGGGCTTACCCGCTGTGGAGGGCTTGTTCGCTTCGTGAACGGGAAGGGAGTGGGAGAACCAGGGCGTCTCGAACACAGAGAGCCCCGATGCGCGGGCGAGGGAGCGCACGGCGGCGGGATCGCCCGGATCAGCGAGGAGGCCTTCGAGGGAATCGACAGGGTCGACGCCCAGTGCGAGGACGCGCCAAAGGGAGAGAAGTGCCACGTGGAGGCGAAGTGCAAGTTCACGCGCGAGGGCGAGCGCTCGGGAGCTCGAGGAGCGCGCCTCCGCGAGGTCGCCGTCGCTCGCACGGATCGACGCGAGCAAGGTGAGCGCGCGCACGCGGTCGCGTCCGTAGCCGTGGCGATCCGCGAGTGCCACGGCCGACTGTGCCGCCGGCGTGGCGGCCGCCGCGCCTCCGCTTTCGAGGAGGGCGCGGGCGAGAAGCATCTGCGCGACGCACTGTGCGCCGAAGACTCCGCGGCTACCCGCCTTCCAGGCCTCATCGAGGATGAGGCGGGCTGCTGTTTCGGCAGGTCCGTCCAAAAGCGCAAGCGCGCACCGACTTTCGGTTCCAGCCAAGAATGTCCGGGGGACGTCGCCTGTGGCTATAACATCTGCCTGCGCCACGCTGAGCGTGCGCGCCTCGTCTTCGCGCCCTTGGAGGAGCCGCAGCCGCATGCCGTCATCGAGGAGAAGGGCATGAGCGGGCGCGTTGCCCGATGCGATCGTCGGAGGCATTGCCGCTTCAAGGGCATCGTCGGCTTCGTCGAGGCGCTCGCTCTCCACGAGGAGGCTCAAGCGCCTTCGCGCCGTCCCGAGCCTGAGGACGGAAAGCGGCAACGAGGATACGAGGGCCTCTTGCCGCGCGAGCTCCACCCCCGCAGCAACGTAACGTCCGAGGGCCTGGTGCGAGAGTCCAGCCACGAGCGAAGCGCGCAATGCCCAGTGCCGAGGGAGCCCTTCCATCGTTTCGGCAACGGGCAAGACGCGCAGCGCTTCGCGGTAGAGACCACGTCCCATGAGGAACGTGGCTTTCTCGATGGCGAAAGCCAGGCGCAGATCCCATCGATCCGCGCGTTCCACGCCTGGTGCCACGTGCGCGTGGTAGGAGGCGTCGAGGTCGACGCGCTCGAGACGGGCGCTCGCCACGATGGAGAGGAATCGGCCCTCGAGCGTCCACGGGGTGAGCGTTTCGCTGTCGTCGCTACCTATGGCCGGGCCCACTCCCTTTCCTCCGAAAGACGAGTCGAGGAGGCTATCCGTGGCCGAGGCCACGTCGACGAACCGGGCGCGCAACATGGCGTGTGCGGCGCGAAGCGTGGGCAGGGCCGACTTTGGAACCCCTCGATCCGACAAGGAATCGAGCGCGCGCGCAAGCTCGATGTCTCGGGTTTCGGGCGCGGGCTCCATCCAGAGGAAGTCCTCGCATTCCGGGCTGAGGTTCAAAAGGAATCCGAACACGGGAATGCGTGGGTGAGGTTCGGGATTGGACCCTGACATTGAGAATTCCCCCCTGACATTGAGAAGAGAATCGTCATTTCATGGGTTTTCTTGAGAGTCCACAGAGGTCGTCGAAGCAATAGTGCGTCAATCCCGCGAAGTTCGGGGGGTTCTGCTTACCTGTCGTTCACGGGTACCCAAGTTGGGCTAACGCGCCTTACCGAGGGTGCGGGAAGGGTCGCTCGCGCGAGCCCAACCCAGCCGGCGCCGCGGTCCGCGTTCGTCCGGCGCGCTCAATACCCCTCCGTCTTTCGGGAGATCCCACATGTTCCGTTCGAGCCTCGCCGCCCGAGTTACGTTAGCAGCCTTGTCGTCGGCCATTGTTACCCCCGCCCTCGCCAACGATTCCTCCATTCCCGCCATCGACGTCGACGCTATCGACACCAACGCGAAGGTCGGCACCTACCTTTCGTTCAAGGGAGCCGAGGCCGCCAAGCTGATGCGTGCCCTCCCAAAAATCTCGGGCGTGGCCGGTCCCGTGGTCGAGGAGCACGACCGTGGGCTGCTCGTCCAGAGTCCCGGGTACAACATCATCCTGACCTGCAGCGACATCGATTGGACTTCCTCGTCGGATAGTCTGGCTTTCCGCACACCCGAGTGTCGCATCACGTTCGAGAAGGGGGCGTACCAAGGCGACTCGTTCCCTTGGCAACCCGCGGCTAAGTGCACCCCGGAGAACTAACATGAAGCGCGCGGTCGTTGTATCGCTCCTTGTCGGCTCGTTGGTTGCCGCGCTCGTGACACTGTCGGTGCTCAGCGGATTCGACGTGTTCCTGAAGCGACCGGTGCCCGTGCGCGTTGCCCTCTCCACCACGCCTCTGGGGTTCGTCCTTGGAAGGACGGCGGGTCCCCGTGAGCGGCGCATTCAGGAATTCATCGA
>JBIKVI010000331.1:0-4889 GCA_044356935.1 Silvanigrellaceae bacterium
GGCGTTGAATGCGACGATGAGGGCGCCGTCGAGCCAAAGTTGGCGGCGGATGCCCTTGGAGCGTGGCGCGAATCGGATCGCACCCTTGAGTGCGGAAACGATGAGGCCCACGCCGCCGTAAAGGAATACGGCGAGCGCGAACTGGTGCCGGGCAAGGAATCGACCAAATGGCCCGGCGCGGTCGTACTCCTCATCAGTCCACTGTGTGCGCTCGGGGTCGAGGGGATCGGCGCCGTTCATTTTGTGGTGGAGTTTGTGGAGTTCGGAGTAAACGCCATGAGGCCAAAGGATGGTCATGCTCATGAGCCGTGGGGCGAGCTCGTCGAACCAGGCCCAGCCCGTGAGGGTATGGTGAATGCCGTCGTGGGTCGTGATGATGAGAGAGGCTCCTACGACGGTTGCGAGCAAAGCGAAAGCCAGGAAAGCCCACGCGTCGTTGGAAGCCAGGGCCGCGGCAACGAAGGCAAGGTAGAGCGTGACGCCCATGAGCACCCGAACGAGGCCGGGTCCAGGGCGCATGGCGGAGAGGTCGGCCAGAGCCCTGGTGAGCTCCTTGGGGTCGACGACCGGCTCGGCGCGGGAGGCGGGTGATGTGTTTTTCATGATGTGGTGTCCTCTACAATTCACGCTTTTTTCGTAACACCGCCGCCTTGTGCGGGAAAGGGGCTCGCGGGAGGCGTGCGGGCTTCGTGGAGGGTGGTTTCGCTCCAACGCCAATATTGGGAGCGCTCTGGATGGATCGTCCTCCTCCTCTTCACACGGATCAACGGCAACACGGTCAATGGCGGTCGTCAAGGGATTGACCCTTGCTGCGTTGAATCAGGCACCAACCCTTCCTGTCTCTCTTATCGGTCGCCTAAACTGTTGCTGCGGGACTGCCCTTCAACACTCTTGAAACGCCGGGAAAAATGCTATGAACTTAAACCGGCTCCGCGTGAGAGCGCTTCGGCCTTCCCTGCGTATCGCTCTTCCGGTTCTCCTGCCCTTCCTGCTTGCCCTCGGTTGCGTCCCGCGCGCGTTTCACAACGGGCGGGCCAACGCGAAACAGGCGAGTCCGAGTATCCCCGAGAGGCCCGCGTGGCTCGAAGGGGAGTTCTGCGAGAGGAGTGAGGCCGAGGCAAAAGAAACAGCCGATACCGCTCTGTTCGCATTGCGCCGCGATACTCCTGGGCATGTGTGGACGGCAGCGGAGGTCCAACATCACATCAACGATCTCATCGACGGCCATCGTGCCACCGACGAGTTCGTGGGGAGCCCTGCGTCGGCTTACGTTTGGGCCTATCGCAGCATGACGGCGGGCCGCGACCAAAAACGCTGCCATGACTCGGCGGGGAATGCCATGCGCGCCTCCGAACCGCTCGACCGTCGCATCAACGACCACCTCGCCGACGTCATGACTCGCAGCCTCGTGAACGTCACTCGCCATTGCTACGAGAAAACCCGCGATGGCCAGGATGCAAGCCGTGCCCAAGGGGCGTCCTCGGCCGATTTCCAAGTGGATATCGGCGGGCTTTGGTGCGAGCTGTTCGCATACGCCCGTAACAAAGACGTGGACGCCGTCTCTTTCGCCATGATGTCCACAGCGCTCTACCTGACCATCAACCTCGGCTATGGGCTGTCGGCGCTGCCCCACGTGGACACCATGTGGGAGGGAACAGAGTTCGCCCTCCCACCCGACGCGACCACGGACCAGCGCAAAGGGCTTTTGGCGAGGCGAGTCCAGCGCCTGAAAAAATATCAGCCGACGTACAACGCCTTCAACGACTTCCTGGCCGACAACGCCATCACCGTGGCCAAGGCGCTCTCGGAAAGCGGACTGGTGAAATGTTCCAAGCGATTCGAGCTCGCGGCCAAAGTCGCCGACGAAATGCCGGGCATGGGGAACTTCTACGAGCTGTTTCGAACCTTGTCGTTCAACCACGGCATCGACATCGCGCGGCACACACCTTTGGGTGAGCATCCGCTCGTCCAACCGTTCGCAAGCGAGATCGAGGGCAAGCGAACGCTCCACGTGATTTGGACCGGCAGCGCCGCGGGATTCCTGCCCCAAGCCGTGGTAAACGATGAACTCGCCTCGGCGTTGAATAAAATGGTTGAACTCGGCCGCAGGGCCCGTGCTGTTTTCGAGCGGCACACGTTTAAGCTCTTTGGTGGCATCACCTTCTCGGAGGCGCGGTTGCGCTTTGAAAAAGGGATTGCCCCGCGTGGGTGCTTTGGTTTGCTCGACTGGGGAAGCACGGGCGGCAGTGGGGGAACCGGCACCGTTCCTGGAGCTCAGCCTGACGCATCGCCCGACTCTGCGAGATAAGGAGTGAGGTGCGTTGCTTCAGCGCGCCTCAGCGCACGCCTTGTGCCGCCCGAGCCGCCCGAGCCGCCCGAGCCGCTTGAGTGACCTCGGCCTTCATGGCGAACACAGCCTTCGCGCCGCGGGCGAACGCAGCCGGGTCGTCGGTCACGAAACTCATGGCCACGAGTCCGGTGTAGCCGTGGCCGTGGTCGATCCATGGGTACCAGCCGAAAGAACCCAGAGACGAGGAAGCGGGATCGTTTTCGCATCCTTTGGATTCGCATTCGAGCCACTGACCCAATCCGTAATGGAACTTGGCGAAGAGCCCCCCCGCCTGCGACGAGGAGGCGCGCTTGCGGTCCGCCGTGCGATCGATGCGCATGGCGCGCACGGCGTCCGCCGAAAGGACGCGCCTTCCTGCGAAGGTGCCGTCGGCGGCCATCATGGCGAGAAAGCGTTCGTAGTCGTCGAGCGTCGTGACGAGCCCGCCCCCGAGGCTTGGATTGTTAGCACCTCTACGCGCTATGGGATTGGCGTAGAAGCGAGTCGCAACGCTCATTCCCAGCGGTTTGCGCAGCTTTTCAGCGAGGAGCTGGTCGAACGTAAGCCCCGTCGCCCGCTCGGCCATGGCGCCGGCCACCGCGAGGTGCACGGAGCCATACTCGAACGTCGACCCTGGAGCTGAGGTGAGCGGTTGACGACCCGCGTCGCGGGCGCATGAAGCGAGCGTCGCGTTCGGATCGCCCAGACACGCAAGCGGCAGGGGCAGGCCCGAGCTGAGCGAGAGGAGTTGTTCGAGCGTGATGGCAGCCTGTGGCCCTGTCCAACCAAGAACTTGGCCTGTTGTGGAACTGAGATTGAGCTTCCTTTCGTCGACGACCGCCATGACGACCGCAGCGCCCACCCATTTGCCCGCCGAGGCCACCGGTACGGCCGAACGCGGGTTCCAGCCCGCCATGTTTAAGCGAAAATCAACGTTCCCTGAGCGAGCATCGCGAACGACGACGGCGATGGCTTCAAGCTGTGCCTCTTTTCGAATGGCTTGAAGGCGCGCGGCGACGGGCGTCCACGAGTCGGGAACGACATCGGCTCGCCCTTGGGGCAAAGGGAGCTCCGGTGTCGGTTCATTGGTTTCGTCGTCGGACCCCGAATCACAGGCGCCGGCGAAACCGAGCAATGGCGCCAAAAGAACGGTCGCAATTATCGTTGCCTTGCGCGCGCGAGTGCGGCTGTGCATACGAACCTCCGGGTATCGGGTGTGTGGGCAGATGTTCCTCGCTCTTTAACATTCGCGCCTAATCGGAGCAAACCAACTGCGGGAATGATTGCTGGAGTTTGACCGTAGGATACCTGTATGGCACCGCTTGCCGCATGCCAGAAGATCTTTGGAGGTCCGATTCATGCGTCGTCGATTCAGAGCATCCCTGTCCGCGTCCACTCTTTTGCTTGTCGCCGCAGGAGTCTCCACCGGTTGCGGCGGGGGTGGGAGCGCCGACGTCGTGCGCGAAATCCTCTGTGGGAGCGGCCATGCGCGAGGCGTGCTCACCGTGGGCCTCGACCTGTCGGTCCTCGATGGCCTCTCGGTGCCTGGCGGGGCGAACGCTCCCAAAGCAACGAGCGATGAGGGGCTTGCGAGCCTCCTCAACAATGCCCTCGCCAAAGTTGTGGATCCCAAGAACCTCAACGTGGCCTCGGTGACTTCCGCCGTCCCAGGCGACACGATCCGGTTCCTCCGGCTTGGAGGCACCTTCGGTGGGGGATTTGGCGTCGCCACGCGTGCGCTCGCCTCGGCGGCGCGCTCGACGCCATCGCTCGCCGGCGTCTTCCGTTTCGTCCGCGAAGGGTACAAGGTCGCGAAGTCGGACGTCTGGGACGATACCCATTCCGATGCTTTCGAATTGGAATTCTCGAGGTTTTCTCAACCCTCCGCCTGGGTCGGCATGAGCGCGGCTCCAGCGAAAGGGGAGCCCGATGCCAAGCAATGGGCCTTGGCCCAAACCGACTTCGCCGCCGCGTCTCGTTTGTTTCCCAACGCCTCTCGCGAAGTCCGCGTGGCGGTCATCGACACCGGCGTCGATCTCGAGCACCCGGATCTCGCCGGAGTCCTCGAGCCCGGCTACAACGCCCTCGACGGCAGTGCGCGCGCCGACGACGACAATGGACACGGCACGCATTGCGCGGGCGTCATCGCCGCTCAGGCCAAGGGCGAGGGAGCACCTCTTGGCGTGGCGGCCCGAGCCAACGTGCGCATCATCCCGGTGAAGGTGCTGTCGAAAGACGGTTCCGGCTCGAGCGACGCCATCGAGAAAGGCATCCGATGGGCGGTCAAGACCGCCAAGGCCGACGTCGTATCGCTCTCGCTAGGCGGTGGCGCGGAGTATGCCGACGTGAGGAAGAATGGTGGCTTGTCAAACGAGATCATCAAGGAGGCCATCGCCGCGGGCGTGGTCGTGGTGGTGGCGGCTGGCAATGAGGGGTGTCCGCTCGGAGGCAAGTGCGAGCAGAAGGCGTTCCTTTCGACCCGCGTCTTCAACGAGTACACAGTGGTGCCATGCGCCTACGAAGGGACGATTTGCGTGGGAGCAACCGAGCCCGACGAGAA
>JBIKVI010000253.1:0-6633 GCA_044356935.1 Silvanigrellaceae bacterium
TGCCCGCCATCGCACGCGAGGAGTCGCGGGCCGTCCTCCAGGGCGGCAAACGCATGGCACTCGAAGACTGTTCGACTCTCATCAACAGCTCCTCGGAGCCGCCACCTCCCGAGGCTAAGCTCCTCTGTTACTCCCTCAACGACATGAGCGCGTTCGAAGTAGACCCCGTGGACGTCGGCGCGCTCGCGCCCGGCCCTCGAGCCGCCTTGGAAGGTGCTCTCGTTGAAGCTTCGCAAGCACGCGCGCGCGCCGACGCGCGCCTTGGCCAAGAGAGCGCTGCGGCCCTCGCCGATTGGCGTGCTTTCGCGCGCTTCGAAAACCACGTTGCGAAGGCGGCCGTCGTCCTTGCGGGTCGACTCCACGAGTCCCGATGCGTTGCCCCACCCGAGGAGCCGACCCTCTGTGCGGTGAGATCGGCTTTGCTCGATTCCCTCAGGCCTCGCTTGGGAGGTGTGGCGGCAAGTTCCTTCGATGAGGTCCTGGCATCGACTGTCCCAAGCGCGGCGGTACTCACAGCCACGGCGCGCCTGCAGACGACGACCGCCACCGGTGACCCTGCAGCGGTGGCTGAAGTCTATGAACGAGCCTTCCTCTCGTACGACGATGACGAAGGAGAATGGCGCGCCACGCGTGTCGCGCGCGCGCTGCCGGAATTGGGCGCATCGTTCTTCAACGTCAAAGTCGCTCCGCAAGGCGGAGTGCGGGGAGCCATTCTGGTAGGATTCGACCCCGCGAATGCCGCCCGTGCGTTCTCGCCCACCGACGGCGGTTGGTTGCTGACCTTGGAGGGCGGTGTTCCGTTCGCGAGCCTCCTCTCGTTGGAAGTCGACGACGGGACCGGCGGCACTTCAGGAGGCGTTCCCTTAAGGCCCTTGCCCGTGGCGCGTCCTGATGATGACGATGGTCCTGGGAATCCGGCCAACGCCGTCGATGCAGGCAACGGTGGACCAGCGCAAGGCGGCAATTCCACCATGAACCAGGGCGGGGCACCCGCGAACAGCGGTCTACCCGTTAGCAGCGGTGTTCCTGCGAACAGCGGTGATCCTGCGAACAGCGGTGTTCCTGCGAACAGCGGTCGCCCACCCCGGGATGCGATGCAGACCACGGCCACGGACCCAATGGACAACGGCGTGGCTGCGACGGAGACAGGAAACGGTTCGCGCGACGCTGGGCCTGCGACCTGCCTCGTACTTTAGAGCAGGATCACTCGACGAAGAAGGAGCCGACAAGTCCTTCCTTGGTGCAAAGCGCCAAGACGAGACCCTTGTCGCCCGAGAGCTTGAACGTGGAGGTGGAATTCGCGGCTACGTTCGACAGCGCGATGTCCGATTTCCCGTCAACCTGGAAACCGTAAGCCTTGAGGGTAAGGCTTTGGCACGAAGACACGGGCGTCACCGAAACATCGCCGCCGTTTCGGGCGAGTGCAATGCGGCCCGCAGGCTTGACGCTCGCTTTGCCAGGCGCGGTTTGCGCAGCGATCTCTTCGACGTTCAAGAAGCCGTCGCTGTCGGAGTCGAGATAGTCGAGGACTTCGTAGCCGGCGCCGGCACCGAGCACCTTGGATTCGAAGTCTTTGCCGTAGCCGTTGCGCGCTCCGCCGCCGGCCGCACGATTGTGGCATATGCCGCAGCTCTCTTGGTCCACGAGATCGTCGACGACAACGCCATTGAACTCGAAGTGATCGCTGAAACTCTTGAGGTACGCGGGGTATGCGAAGGCCGTAGCGGAAGAGGCGGCGGCGACGGCCACGAGGGCGCGCAAAGGGAGAAAGGTCATGTGTATGTCTCCTGGAACGTGAGAACTTCGGGCAAGACGCGTGTTCGCGTATGCGTTTGTGTCGCCTAGGGCACCTCTTGGCAAGGACGAAATGACGTAATCTCGGCTTGCAGACGTAAAAGGCGGGCGAAACACCTGTTGCTCCGGGCGGGACTCGCCCTCGCTTAGTTCTTGTGCTTGAGATCGTAGCCGGTCGGCGTGTCAAGGACGTCGAATCCAGCCTCGACGATCCTCTTTTTGAGCACATCCGCATCGGCCCAGCGCTTCTCGCGGCGGGCGGCGAGGCGGTCCTCAGCCCAACCCATGACTTCCGCGGGGGCGCTTACGGCGAGGCGGCCACGCGAAGGGTCGTCAAGGGAAAGTCCGAGAACAGCGTCGAAGGCCAACGCGGTCATCCGCTTGTCGGCGTCGGCGACGCTGTCGTCCTTGAGCATGCGCCACAGCACGGCGAGCCCCTGCGGAGTGGCCACGTCGTTGACCAGCGCGTCGGTGAACTCCTTGAGGTAACCGGAGTGCGCCATGCCGCCTTCCGGGAGGCGCTCGAGGGCCTGGTAGAGGCGCTCGAGGGTCGTTTCCGCGCTCTTGAGCGTATCCCAAGTGAATTCCATGGCCGCGCGGTAGTGCGCGCCCAAGCACAGGTAACGAAACGCCAGTGGGCTCACACCCTTGGCCGTGAGGTCGGCCACCCGCAAGAAGGTGCCGGCGCTCTTGCTCATCTTGTCGCCGCCCAGGTTGAGGAACTTCACGTGCAACCAGAAGTTCGCCTCGCGCGTGCCGTGGGCGGCCTCGCATTGCGCTATCTCGTTCGTGTGGTGGACGGGAACGTGGTCCTCGCCGCCGCAATGGATGTCGAAGTAGTCGCCAAGGAGATCGACGCTCATGGCCGTGCACTCCACGTGCCAGCCGGGAAACCCGCGCCCCCAAGGGCTGTCCCACTCCATGGCGCGCTGAGATCCGGCGGGCGAGAATTTCCAGAGCGCGAAGTCGGTCTTGTTCCGTTTCCCACCCAGCTCCACGCGTGCGCCAGCTTGGAGCCCCTCGCGATCGAGGCGCGCGAGGAAGCCGTAGTCGTCTTGCCCCGACGTGTCGAAATACACGCCATCCCCGGCGACGTAGGCCAAGCCTTTGGCCTCGATGGCACGGATGACGTCGATTTGCTGGGGAATGTATTCGGTGGCCTTGGGCATGTGGGTGGGCATGAGGATGTTGAGCGCGCGCACGTCGGCCAAGAAAGCCTGGGTGTAGTGCTCGGCGATTTCCCAAATGCTCTTGCCCGCGCGCCGGGCGCCTTTCTCCATTTTGTCTTCGCCCTCGTCGCCGTCGGTGACGAGGTGGCCCACATCGGTGATATTGACGACGTGCTCCACCTGCAGACCCACGAACTCCAGTGTCCGGCGCAGGAAGTCCTCGCACAGGTAGGAGCGCATGTTCCCGATGTGGACGTAGTCGTAGACCGTGGGGCCACAGCAGTAGAGGCCCACCCGGCCTGCCTTGATGGTCTCGAGCGGACGCAACGACCGCGTGTAGGTGCATTGGAGCTTCACGGGGGTCGGATGCGTGATGGGGGGCGTCATAGTGCGCGCTCTCCTGGCTGGTTTCGGGCGAGGGTGGCAGCAGACTAGTCGTTGGCGGCATGCCCTGGCAAGGAAGCCGCGACGATGTCGGACCCATCGCGAGATTCGGTTTGTAGGCCAAGCGCGCGGCGCGTGCAAAAAAGCTTGGCGGACTAGTCTACGGCTTTGATGGGCGATCCCCAGAAGGCGTATCCCCCGTTCTTCACGGGAAGTTGCTTCAGGTTCTCCGAGTTCTCGCCGGGGATCTGGTAATAAAACGTCCTGAGTTCAGGCGTATCGAGCGCCTCGGCAGGCATGAGAATGGTGCCTGGATGGGTGTTGAGCTTTGGGGGATTCACGACTGCGACAAGGAAGACCTTGTGGTTCGCGAGGTCCCCTTTCGGGACAAGAATCAAAAAGCGGACCACGGTGGGTTTGCTTATCTTTGCTGCCTGGGCATGAAAGTTGTCCTTTATCATCTTGGAGAAGGAGGCAAGGTCGTCGAACGCCTCCTTGGGAACGGTGTTTCCATCAGATTGGGCTCCCGAGAGGACGCTTTTCATTCGTTCCTGAATGATCGGAAGCTCCCTCTCGAACTCGGCTTCGAGTTTCCCTAGCATGGACTGGTCGTTCTGCTTGAAGAAGTTTTGGATCTTGCCGTTCCATTGCCGGTACCGTATCAGCTTGCGCCTTTCCTCGGGCGTCATTTCCTCGAGCCCGAGCTCTTGCCGGAAGCGAACATGGAGCTCATCCTGGGATTCGCTCCATTCCTCGCCTGCGTTGCTTTTCACATCCGTCTTGGCGCTATTGTAGTCTCGCGAAGCGCAAGAAACGTTCGATATCGCAAGTATCAAAACAGCAAGTGCTCGGATGCGCATAGCTTCTTCCCCTACAGAAGGACGTCTTCAGAAACACCCGAAGCAACGCTATCATTCAGGAGTCGAGAGGGTGCGCCATCAAAGTGACGTGGGACTCGCATGATCGTTTCCTCCCATGCGAGTCCCCTAGGTGCATCACGGCGATGTTGAAAGGCGCGGGCTCCTCGCGGAGCCGACACTAATCGCTAGGCCTACCTAACCCTCAAGACCTCAGCCGCCTTTCTCAGGAACTCACGGTAGGCACGCACATCGGTGTAGGTATTCGCTCCCACGCAACCTACGTCTAGGCGACCGTCGCCATCGACGTCGACGGCCCCCACGAGACCCGTAGAAAGCACGCCGAAGACTTTCCAGCGACCGCCCGTGATGGCGTAGGCGGGTCCTCCGGAATCGCCTGGGCAAGCGCCCTGGGGCCTCGCCGTTTTCCCTCGCACGTCGAAGACCCGCCCTGAGCTGAAGGCGCGCACGAGGCCTACTTCGACGCGACGCAGGAGGCCCGAATCCGATTCCGTTAGAGGACGTCCGAAACGATCGACGATGGGCGTGCCGGTTTTGGCATCCAAGCGCAGGGTGCCCGTTGTCCCGAAGCCCGCGAGAGTCAGGTCGCGGGGAAGGGTTTCCCCCGCAAGGGCCAGTGGAGTCGCCGCGAAGCCTTCGGGAACGGTGCCTTCGAATTTCAACAGCGCCACGTCGTGCGAGGGCGAGGAGAAGCGACCCGCCTGAATGGTCAAGGCGTGATCGTAGTCGGGGTGGACAACCACGGCTTTTGCGCGGCGCAGAACGCCGCCCGCCCCACCTACCTTGGTGCCGAATGACACCCAGTGCCGCCCCGATGCGGCCTCCTGGAAACAGTGCGCCGCGGTGAGCACGAGCTTCTCCTTCGCATCGATGAGCGTGCCCGAGCAATAGGATTGCCCCTGCGAGAGCGCCCCGTCGTAGGTGATGGCCACGGTGGAGGTGAACTCCGGTCCCTTGGCCACGCGTGCCGTGACGACTTCGCCCCCCACGACGTTGGCGCTGGAGTCGGTGGTATTCTTGCCGCATGCGGACACAAGGGCGGTTGCAAGCAAGGCAACGCCCAGCGTCGCACGCCTCCGGGCGAGCGGCGCCAAAATGGAACTGACCATGGATCGATCCTCCTCTAGTGGAGATCCGGGTTTCGTTACCGCGGACAGCGCGCTTCTACCGGCCCCCGAAGGGGCACTGGCCGCGCCGTGCCGCAAGACCACCCGATGCACGTGCCGTGCCCAAGAAATCCGAGGTCTTCGGGATTCTTGTCTTGACACGCTCAAGTTTCGCGAAGGGCTGGCGAAATCCAGGCCAGCGAAACCATGGAATTTCCTGGGCGCGCCAAGAACTCCTGCTTCAGGCGCAGGAGCGTCGAATCCGTGGTCGCCCTTGTCGAATCCTTTGTCAGGGCAGAAGCGCGCGCAGGCGCGAGAGCGACACGCTTTCGGCAGCCACTTCGCCGACGGCGGGCTGGAGAGCAAACCATGCGGTCACGGACTTGGTACCGGCGGGAAGTTTCGTGCCCAACGTTTGCACGTAAAGCTTGCCGTAGTTGTAGGTGCCGTCGTCGTTGCGCACGGCCACGTGGTACAGACTGCCGGGTGCGGCCTCGAGGTTCACGCCCGATTGGTATTGGCCAACACCATTGGCATAGGCCAAAACGGCGTCACCTGGCTCCTGGATGCCGGGGCGCGCCGCGAACGAGGCCCCATCCGCCTTGGCGTAGTCATTGCGGGGACGCGCGGGCAGAAGGAACACCTTGTCCTTTTGGCCACTCACGAACACACGCTGCGAACCCGTTTGGGCGTCGGACACGAAGGCGAACGCCGGCGCGGTGACGCTCGTGAACGCGAGGCCGCGCCCGAGCCTGCAGCTATTGGCGGCGTCGAAGTCTGTGGCCGAGTCGGTGGGGCATGCGATGTCAGCGGTGGCCGGCGCATCGGTGGCGTCGTCGAATGCGCCTGTGACTTTACCACTGGCCGTGGGGATGCTGAAAGGACGGTATTTGCCGGTGGCCAGGTTGTCGAACGAGATCCTCGCGTAGCGCGCCGGAACGTCTTCCACGAAATTGCTCGTGTACGAGATGGCATCGGCATCATCGCCTTTCACGGCCACGACGAACGCCACATACTTCGTACCGTTCTTGAAGCCCGTTTTGCCGTCGGAGAGCTTGGCTCCGCTGGGAATCACGCAGCGCAGCGCCGCTCCGACGCGGTCCTCACGTTTGGTGCTGCCCACGCCAACGGATTTGAGGCCCTTTTCAATGCTCACCGAAAGCTTGCCGGCAGTACCGAGGTCGGTGGTGCCGTCGGTGCACTTCACCATGGAACCGAGCGCCGAATCATCGGCATCGGCGAGGTTCACGCCATCGGCGCCCGCCGAAGGCGCAGGTGCGGCGGCGCCCGCGCTGGCGCTAG
>JBIKVI010000256.1:0-6585 GCA_044356935.1 Silvanigrellaceae bacterium
ACACCTCTCTCACACGAACAGGCGCGTCAAACAAAGGATTCTTGAAAACATGGCGCAAAGGAACGGACCAGATCCTGAACGGGCCATGAGCGCGTAGGCCTGCCGATTTCGGCAGGCCACCCATAGTCCAAGTGCGGGAAGTCATCAAAGTCCCCGTCCTCAAGCCAGTGCCTTACATGGCTGCGAGCTTTACGGGGCTGCTGAATCTGCGTGGGCAAATGGTGGGCGTGGTCGATCTACGTATCCGCTTCCAACTCGGAGTGCCTGCCAACAAGCCCGGCATCATTCTCGTGGTGGATCTCGGTGAATCTCTTCTGGGTGCGCACGTTGACGACGTGCTTGCCGTTGTCAACGTACCACCAAGCGAAGTCCACACAAATTTCACCGTTGGCACGAGAGTCTCTGTCGACTTCCTAACGGGCATCGCCACTGTCGGCGGTCGCATGGTGAGCATTATTGAGCTTTCGAAACTTCTCTCGACACAAGAACTTCGCACGTTTCACGAATCCATGAGGGCCTAAAGAGGCTCATTCGAAATTCACTCCATCAATCACGCAGAGGTTAGAAATGTTCTCTCGTTTTGCACTCAGAACCCGCATCGCAATAGTCGCAATCCCCACAGCACTCTTGGCGTTGCTGTGCACGCTCTTCCTCGCCATCGACGCCTATATTGCGCTCGACAAAATGCAAGAGAAGGCCGACGAACTCGCCGAACGAAGCCTGGCCCGCGCGGGCATGGCCTCGGATTTCAGAGGCGCTTTATTGAAGTCCTCAGTGACACTTCGAGACATCACCCTGGCGAACTCCGATGCGGAACGATCGAAGTTCGTTGAAAGGCGAACAAAACTCGTAGCCGAGATGACCGAGTTGCTCAAAGAATTGAAGAAGTCTCCGACCGCAGGGCAAGAGGAGATTTTCGAGACCCTCGACAAGACCATGGTGGAGTTCGGCGCCGCCGTCGAAACCTTCGACTCCCTCTGGAAAGGAAAGATAGGCGCTAACGAGGAACCGAGCAGCGAGCTTCGACGAGTCCTGTCCGAGGGCATCTGGAATCTCGCGGTGCCCATTCGAGACAGGGTTGAAGACGCCATCATGAAACTACGTGCGACGGAGCGCACCAGCCAACAGGCCATAGCAAAAGAGGCCGATGTGCTGCACGGCCGCATGAGCTCTCGCCTCATCGTCGTTGGAGCGCTGTCTGTGATCTTTTCTCTCATCTCGGCCATCACCATCGTCGGCTACATGAGCCATATCTCGAAACGACTCGCGACCATCACGCGAGCCCTCAGCCGCTCGTTCGGCGCCGTCGAGAACACATCACACGCCATCGCAAAGAGTTCCACGCATTTGGCTTCGTCAACCACGGAGGAGGCTTCGAGCATCGCGGAAACAGCGGCAGCCATGGAGCAAATGACGGCAACGATCTCCAAGACTGTGCAAAACGTAGCAACCACCCTCGAAGTCGCCGAAGAAGGCCAGCATGAAGCGCAACGGGGGCGAGAGGTTGTCGGGAAGATGCTCGGCGCGATGAATGAAATTCAGGCGGCGAACGCCAAGCTCGAAACAATGGTGAAGCTCATTGAAGAGATCAAGGATAAGACACGGGTCATCAATGACATCGTGTTCGAAACGAGGCTTCTGTCTTTCAACGCGTCCATCGAGGCCGCGCGCGCCGGGGCGCGAGGGCGGGGATTCGCGGTTGTGGCAGAGGAGGTCGGGAATCTCGCTGTCGTGAGCGGAAAGGCGGCCGACGAGATTCGCGTCCTGTTGGAGTCGAGCACGTCTCAAGTTAACGATATCGTCCGCGGCACGCAGGAGCGCGTCGACCTTGGGCGCGCACGAGCAGAGGAGTGCGAGAAGGCCTTCGGTGGCATGGGCGAGTCGTTATCGCGAGTGTGCCAATTCGTGCGCGGAATCTCGAGCGCTGCGCAGGAACAAGACAGCGGCGTCAAACAGATCAATCGTGCCATGGCGCAGCTCGATGCCGTGACCCAGACCAATGCCAGCGAGGCGGAGGGCCTAAACGGTCAAGCAGGCATTCTTTCCGACGAGTCTATCGTTATGGCGGAGACCGTGAAGCAGCTCTTCGTCACGGTGCTTGGCCGCGATGACGACGGCGACTCCGTCGGCGAAGGAGCAGAACGAGAAGCCACGCGAAGGACTTCAAGCACTCGGTCCTCCGGCAATGGCCGACCGAAGCGGGCTCCACGTTCCGGCCGCGACTCCCATTCTTCCCCGCACTCGAACCAACGGGCTGGCCATGGTCATTCGGAACGAGGCGGCGAAAGCCAGCTCGCAGCAAACGACACACACTCCGGTCCTCATGAAAACACGAGCCTCGATGTTCCGCTTCGCGACGACCAGAACTGGCGAGCTTCGTGATTGCAGGCGAAGAGGCCGCAATCGATGCCATCGCAATGCTCTTCACCGCACGCACGGGGGTAGAGCTCCGCCCCAACAGGCGCGAGCTTGTTCGCAGCCGCCTCGCGCCGCGTTTGCGGAAGCTCCGTTTGGATTCATTTCAGGACTATCGCAGCTACCTTGAAAGGAACATCGAACGGGAGTTTCCCCATGTGCTCGGAGTCCTAACGACCCACAAAACCGAGTTCTTTCGTGAGGTCGAACAGCTCGATCATTTGCGTGACACCTGGGTGAGGCCTGCCTTGGCCGCTCGAAAACCTTTGCGCATTTGGTCTGCCGCGGTGTCGACGGGCGAAGAAATCTATTCCATAGCCATGCTTGTGGCGGAAGAGCTCAGAGCGATGGGAACAGAGCCTGGACGTTATGCCCCAGGGGTGACACTTCTTGGAACCGACGTTGACGCTGTTTCCGTCGCGAAAGCCGCCAACGGAGTTTTCGCAGAGCGGGCGCTCGGCGGGTTGTCGCCACAGCGGCTAAAATCTTGGTTCCAACGCGGATCTGGGCCCCACGCAGGTTACTTCCGCATCCATGACGCGATTCATGCCATGTGCCGATTCGAGCGTTTCAATTTGCTCGAGGATCAACAGAAGGAGAAATTCGACGCGATCCTTTGCCGAAACGTTTTTATCTATTTTACGGACCCGAATATCGCGCGTGCCACCAAGGGACTGCTTGGTGCCTTGCGCCCCGAAGGCCATCTTTACGTGGGTCTCAGCGAGCCCTTTGCCTCTCCAGCCTCCTCGCTCGTCGCGGTGGGCCAGTCCATTTACCTTCACCGGCCCTCTGCCACCCGGGACGCTGGATCGAACCTCTCCATGACTTCAATGCCTGCCAAGCAAGAGTCAGCTCGAAGTGGAAACACACGAGTGCTCATTGTAGACGACTCTCGCACGGTGCGCCTCGCGCTGCGTGCAGCACTCGAGAAGCGCGGAGAGTTCGACGTTGTTGCGGAAGCCGCTTGCCCACGCGAAGCGCGGAAAGCACTTTCCGCGCACAAAATCGATGTCGTAACTCTAGACATCAACATGCCCGAAGAGTCTGGCATTGCCTATCTGGAGTCGGTGAACGCCTCTCCCGGCGGGATGACCACTCATCCTCCCATCGTCATCATCAGTTCGATGAACCCGGAAGACGCCTCCGTCTACCTGAGATGCGTTGAACTCGGTGCATTTGCCTACATCGAGAAGTCGACGAGCCTTGCGGATGGTTCGTTTGGCATGGGACTCATCGAAACCATTCGGGCCGCGGCAGGCCCCTCGCATCAAAACGGCTCGAGCCCCAAGGGTGTCGATGGCAAGTCCTCCGCTAGACTGGCCCCCCTCTCGCCGGCAGTGGTTTCGGTCGCCCAAGACGCTCTTCCCAGGACGCGTACATCTCGGCCCCTTGCCAAAGACGCGGCTATTATTTTGGTGGGCTCTTCCACCGGCGGCACCGTGGCGCTCTCGCAGCTTTTCGCTGATTTTCCCGGTGTGTTTCCTCCGGTCGTTGTGACCCAGCACATTCCCGCGGCCTTCGTTCCCACGTTGGTGTAGAATCTCGGCCATACCACCGGAAAGAAAGTCGTGGCGGGATCGCATGGCGACCTGCTCTCCCCGTCAACGATTTACATCGTGCCGGGAGACGTGCATGGTCGTGTTGTCGATTCACGGGGGTTACGACTCGAGTTCTCCAATGAACCTCCGGTGAATCGGCACAAACCCAGCGTCGATGTGCTCTTTGGGTCGGGCGCTAGCCTCGGTCGGAGACACGCCATCGCAGCGTTGCTTTTGACGGGCATGGGCGAGGACGGCGCGCAGGGACTCTTGAAACTCAAGGAAGCCGGAGCGACCACGATCTGCCAGGATGCCGCTTCCTGCGTGGTTTACGGCATGCCCCGCGCGGCAGTAGAACTAGGAGCCGCATCGTATCAGTTCCCGCTCAAGTCTTTGGCCTCAGCCCTCTTCGGACAGGTTTCCGAGGTCCGCCAAAAGGGGGTCGCGTAAGCCCGTCCCGACCCGTCAGTGACCCTGAATAATCGGCGGTTGGGAAGGTCGCAACGGAGGGGGAGAAGGCGTCCACGAGAGAGCGTTCTCGACCGCTAATCAGCGCAGCCATTCCGAGACTGATGAGAGGAAGCGGTCTTCTTGGTTGGAGGTCTTTATGCCGGTCGATTGGATCCCGCCGCTCCGGGGATCCCGAAGCGAGGAACCCTGAAACCGTCTCCAGGTGGGTCGACGTACGGGCCCTCGCGTCGGAACGGCGCGCTTCATGCGCGACGTGGCATGCAATCCCGAAGGCAAACTGGCGCACACTTCCTTCGCGCTCGTTGTAGGTCCCGTCTTGGACCTTCTCTACGAGCCGCAACAAGACCGTTTGGACGAGATCGCTCGACTGCGACCCAAACCCTCGAAACACGAAATAGCGATAAAGGCGGGGGCCCACGTCTTCGACGATGCCATCCCAATCCATACTGAGGTCCCCCAGAAGTCATTCCTGTTTCTGGTCTTGTCAGAATGGGGGACTTTGGATTCAATCAGCGTTTATTAGTTTCCATCAACTCGCTGAGCATGCTCCCCGGGCCGCTTGAGCGGCTTGAGGACGATTCCACGACCATCTTCACCATGAGGCTCTCACCCGAGGAGAGCGTGGTGAGCCAGACCTTCGAGGTGCCTTCGGCTCCCTCCCCGGACGCCTTCGAGAGTACCCATTCCGTATCGAACGTACCGGCAGGAACGGTGACCCGCTCGGCTCCCTTCTCCAAAGGGGTCGCGGGTGCCGCGCCGCAGGATGCGAGGAACTCTTGTTTCGTTGTCTTCTCGGTGGTCACCGAATTCTGGAAATCGGAGATGACCTCGTTCTTGGTCGTCACGGAAGCCGACGAAGACTCGATGACTGTGGCCTTGTTCGTCATGACAAAGGAGCTGGCTTGGCCATCGGCCACGAACGAAGTGGTCATGCGGTAGCTCGTGAAATCGCCTGCCGAGTTGTGGCGCACGTAGGCGGCCCACTGGGCGTCGCAATTCGGAGCCCCGCCGAGGTTCGATCGTGCTCCCCTGCCTGTTCCTGTTCCTGTTCCTGTTCCTGTTCCTGTTCCTGTTCCCGTGCCCTTCGCCTTACCCTTGTTGGCGTCTTGGGAACTTCCGTTTCCGCTGCCTGCAGCGGCGTCAACGGGCGCCTGCGACGCCCCATCCTTCGCCGAAGAACCTTCGTCACTCGAGCACGCAGCGAGGGCAAAGACATTGAGAGTCACGGCCACGGGAACGAGACAAGCTTTTAGACGCATGCGAGAATCTCCAATATTGCAACAAACTTCGACAAACCACCTCTGGGTTTCATACTGGCATTGGCACACACCGCATAGCACGCCTAGCGATCACCATCCAATATGCAGGACGCAAAAGCAGCGCAGTGCTTAAGCACGTTCCATTATCGAGAATCGTGACGGCGTGCGCGAGCCTTGGCGACCCCCTGGTAACCGGGGGCCGAGAGGAGGAACGGAATCCTCAAGGTAAGCGGAGGCTCACTGGGGCGCCCGAATTGTTCGACTCCCTGAGTTCGGAAACGCGGCAATAGGCTGGCATGAACTCGTCGCCAGAGCAGCTGTCGGCGAATGCCCTAACCTGCAACGAAGCTCCCGAGAGGCTCCGCGGGAAGACGACTGTTCCACTCAGAATACGGCTTGCGCCCGATGCAAAGCCCGCCGCGATTGTTGGGTACCAAAGCTCGGCGCCGACGCGGAAAGCCACGGCGAAGGTCGTCGTGGGCGACGACGGCAAGCCCGTGTACTGCGCCGCCACTTTGAAAGCGTTCACTGCGGTGCCGGCACCTATGTTTCGAATGACGACGGTGGCTGGCACGCGGATCTCGGTTCCCACCTTGACGGGTGCGCCAAAAGAAAAGCTTTCAGCCACGAGATCAGGAAGGCGGGGACGAGGAATAACCGTTGGGGCGAAGGTAGGCAGAACTGTGGGAAGTATTGTCGGCAAGCGCATGGGTTGACTCGCGTCGACGGCGTTGGACGAACTGGCATCGAGTGCCGACTCCGAAACATCGCGATCAACATCGGTACCGCAAGCGTTGAGGCCAACAACGAGTGCGGACGAGAGCACCACCGGCAAGAAGAAAAACATCGATTTCATATGAACCTCCTATTGAGACAAAGATGTCTCATACCTACGATAGGTT
>JBIKVI010000128.1:0-11604 GCA_044356935.1 Silvanigrellaceae bacterium
CGACGACACGCACCGTGAGGAGAAGGATCTCGCCGCGCGCGGGGGCGTCGGCTCCTTCGAGGACCACGAGGTCGGCGTCGAGGTCGGCTCGCCGGCGGAGCGGGTAGAAGGGGCCTTCAGGTTGGGTTGCCGTGCGGGGCGCGCAGGCAGCCTGCGCAAGGGAGGGGAGGCTTGCACCGGCCGCTGCTACAGCAGCTCCGGAAGTGAATCCCCGGACAAGAAGAGAACGGCGCGTCGAATCGTGGGTTTGGCCAGACTTCGGAGTGTTCATGGGAGTCTCCGCGGAGTGGGGGTGGGCTTGGGCGATCAGGCGGGGGCCTTAGAGACCGGGGCGCGTCGCCGCGGTCGAGACATTGAACGCTCCCCAGGAGCGACGGTCGACGCCCAGCGGCGCCACGCGCGGAGCCGAACCGAGGAAAAGGCAATCGTGTGCTTCGCGCCAAGCTGCGTCGAAGGGGCGCGCGGGACCTTCGTGTTCGCGGCATTGGAGCTGGCCACGAAGGACCGCGCAGCCCTCAAATTGGCCCGTGCCATGGAGGTCGCCTTCAAAGAGGCCCTCGCCTCAGTCGAACTTCACGGACACCGCGAGTGAAGGCTTGCCATCGGGAACCACAATTTCGCGCACGCCGATGACCTCGCCCGACACCAACGAAGTGAGCGTGAGTTCGTAAACGCCGGGCTGGACGCGCATGCGGCGCACGTGGCGGTTGGAGATCTGGAACTCCGACTCGTTCTGCAGGATGTGCTTGTCGAAGGCTTCGAGTTCTTGCCGAACGAGAGGAACCAGGGCTTTGGGCGCCGAGAAAATCACTTGGCGGCAGGCCGGATGGCTTCCGGCGCGCTGCGCGAAATCGCGCACCAGGCTCAAGCGCATGGCGTCGTCCCACACGCCGCGCACGAAGCCGCCGGCGATGACGGCGTTGGGCGCGTCGCCCAGATCGAGACCCACTTTGCCCTCGTAGTTCTCGCAAACCGTTCCCACGGGCAGGGCGTCGCCACGCGCGAACGCCTGGCCGTGCAGGAGCTCGAAAGACACCGGCGGCATGGCCGACACCGAAGGATCGATTTTTACAGCCGCGCGCGCCGTGCCCGCCAGACGCAGGGGACGCGAGAGGGCGTCGGGCAATTTCCACCAGCTGGTGGCCACGGCCTTGTTTCCTTGGGCCGTGCGGACCTCCGTTTTGAAACGAACGTCCTTGGCGCGAAGCACGCCCTTGACCACGGAGCCCGGCGTGAGGGTGTCGATGAACACGCGCACCGCGAGGCTCACCTTCTGGGCGCGCTCGAGGGCGATGAGGCCCGCGAGCTCCTCGTGGGCGCCGCGCAAAACGCGGCTCGCCGCGAGCACCCATTGCCAGCGTCGGGCCGGATCGCCCAGCAACGGGGCGTCGGGATGGAGGAGAAGAGCCTTCGGCAGTTCCTGCTTGTCCTCGAGGAGGATCCCGGTGAACGCCCGGTGCACGCCGTCAAGGGCCTTTTCAAGCGACTCCTGGCCCGACGCGCGTGCGAGCGACGCGGCGACCTCGTCGCACACCCTGCCAAAGTTGAAGATGCGACGATGCATAAGGTAGGGCAATTGCGGGAACTCGCGACGCACCTGATTCTCGGCGTCGCGAGCGAAAGCGGCGCAGCTTTGTGCGTCGGCCTGGAGGCGCCGGGCGTCCGAGGCGAGAGTCGCAGGATTGGAGAACCACGCGAGCTCCACGGGCGCCTTTAGGATTTGGGAGGCGAACGCGTCGAGGACATCGTCGTCGGCGACCCGCTTGAAGGACAGCGAGAGGCTTCCGTGCCAGTCGAGGTCACCCGTCCTAAGGAATCCGTCGTCGTCGTAGGTGAGGCCATCGGGGGCAAGCGCACGGCTGGTCAGGGGGTTAAACGTCATTCCCTTGAGCTCGCCTCCGGGGCGGAAGAACGCCATGGCTTCCAAGGGAACCGGGTCACCGACGTCACCGACCCCGACCGCAGGTACGAGGCTCAAAACGCGCGCGGCGTCGGAAATGGGGGCGTCCACGATGCCCTCGGGTACGAAGAAACCGCGCGTTCTCCGACCGCTCGTGGTTTCTGAAAGGAGCTTGTCTTTGCCGGAGGTAAGCGCGTAGCTCGTCGCGAGGAGGTCCTCCCCCGTGGAGCCCACGGTTGCGTCGATGACCAGATCCGAGGTCACCACCGAGGCACCGATTCTGTGTACGAGGCGCAACGCGACACTCGAGGGGAAAATCTGACCTGTTTCATTTCGCGCGGCAACGGCCGTGCCTACGGGTACGCCCTGGATGCGCACCTCGTACCAGGCTTGCTTGCGTAGCCTGGGCCTTTGCTTCACAGTCGGGTCGGGCCGCGAAGTTGCCGCATCGGCGAACGCGAAGAATCCCGATTCGCCTGTGGGTAAACTGCGACGCTCGCAGGCGACACCGGCCGCGACGACACTGAGGACAGCGGCGCGAAGGACAAGGGCCCGCGCTCGGGCGTGCGATTCGAAGGACGCCATGAGGAAATCGCTCTTCCTATTATTCCGCGCGTTGCTTGCGCATTCCACTTTGTTCTCCCTTAAACCTGCCCCGGCATGGGCGCAAACGCAAGGCGACCCACAGGACGCGCTTTTGCGTATACCCGTGGATACGGGTTCGCCTTTCTCGCCTGGGGCGGGCGCATCCCAGACGCCCGAGGGGGCCCGACGCGTCAAGGAGGAGACGGCCGACCCGTCGACATCCACCCCCTCCTCGCGCGACGTGCCATCGCGCGAGCGCACGCTCGGCACCACGAGGAGTCAGCTGGCTGACGTTTTGCGCGACGCCCCCGGCGCCCGCGCACGCGCAGACGGAGCTTTCGGCGGGGCCGCGCGCGTGAGCGCGCGCGGCGTGGAAAGCGCTCCCCCGGCGTTCCTCTTCGAAGGCGTTCCTCTGGCGGGCGCCTTTTCGGGCGAAGAAAACGTGGAACTCCTGCCCGCAGTGGCCCTCGGTCGCGTCACCCTGCATCCGCACGTGGCCCCTTGGGATCTCCCCCGCGGCGGCATCGCCGGTACTTTCGATTTGGGCGGGTGCACGCGCGAAAAATGCCTCCCCCCGGGAGCCCATTCGCGGCTAGGCGCGCTCGGCGGCTCCTATGGGTACGCGGGTGCCTCCGCCTTGAGGAGCGGGACCTTCCGCGATGGGAACCTGGACACCTTCGCGGCCGCGCAGTTCACGCGCGGCGACGATGACTACCCCTACACCGATGATGCCAATACGCTCACGCGCACCGATGACGACTTCCGTTCCCGAAGACGCAACAACGACTTCGCGCGCGCATCGGCGCTGGCGCGCGCAACCTGGCGCGATGCGCCCGGCGGAGTTTTGGACGTCGTCGTGGCGGGAGGACGCGAGGAGCGCGGGCTCCCAGGGCCCGCGGGCGGCCGCAGCGACGAGCGCCTCGCGCGCTCACTCGTTCTCGCACGCGCGGAGCATCGTGCCTTCGACGGCGCCTCGGGTGTGGAACGGCGAGTTGTGGCCTACCACGTCGACAACAGATCGCGCCGACGCGACGGCGCATTGCCCAGCGTCACCACATCCACCGACGACCTGCGATTCTCTAACTCGGGAGCGCGCGCCGTTTTGGTGGCGCCCTTCGAGGCGGGACTCGGGGGCGTCTTCGGATGGGCCGCGCACCTTGCCCGTTCCGATCTCTCGGGAGCCTCCCCGCGCGGTTTGTCGGGAGGCGAGGCTCGACTGGAAGCCACGAGGCAAACGCGTCAGTTCACCCTCTACCGCGACGCCACGTGGCGCACGGCCGAGTTCGTGGCGCTTGCCGCCTCCCTGGACGCGACGCTCGACACCGCTCGCACGCGGTCGCGCGTGGATTGCACCTTTGCCTACGGCTCCGAAGACTGCGGGGGCGGGGTGTCCGCGGAGGAGGAACCCTTGTTCACCTTCAACGGCACCTTGCGCGCGCACACCGCTTCCCGGGGCGAGCTGCCCGAAGTGGGCGTCACATTGCACGCGTTCGCCACCGGCAGGCGACCTTCCCTCCTCGAAACCTACGGCAACTCCGCGGGTGTCATCCCCAACCTGGCCCTTGCCGCGGAGTCCACCCGTGGAGGCGAGGTTGGGCTCTCGCTGCATCGCGCCGAAGGCAGTTGTTACCTCGCGCGGGATAGCGACCTGATCGTCGCCGAGCGGGTCGATCCGCGCCGCGCGCGGCACGAAAACGTGGGCCGCGCGCGTCGGAGGGGATGCCTCTTCGAAGCCTGGGCGCCGTGGACGGGCGCTTGGGGAACCTTCGAGGCTCGTGGTCGATACTCGTGGCTCAAGGCGGAGGCCTTGAGCCCGGACGGCGTATTCCCCCTGCCGCGTTCGCCCCGCCACCGCGCCACCGGGCGACTGGGCCTCCGCGACATGCCCCTCGGGTTCGCGCGGCTCAAGGCCGCGGCGTTCCACGAGACGACCTGGGAATCGGTGTCGACCCTGGACGCCAACGCGCGCGTGCGCCTGGAGCCCCGGCCTATGCAGGATGCCGGCGTGGCCCTGGCCTGGACGGCTCAAGCCCCGGCAACGGTGAATGAGGTGCGCCTGGCTTTCTCCGTTCTCAATCTTGGCGACGCCCGGAGCGCGCGCGAGCGGGTGGGATCCGCAAGCACGGCCAGTGTTGAACACGCTGGCTTCGTAGGCTATCCCCTTCCAGGACGCCGCTTTCTCACGACGCTCGAGGCGACCTTCTAGGCGCTCGCGCCGAGTCCGCCCGCCCGCCCGCCCGAAGGAACCCGCGCCCATGTCCGCACGCCGCTTGGTCCGTTCCCCGATCCTTCGCCTCGCCTGCGCCCTCCCTTGGCTCGTGTCTTGCGGCAACGATGATGGCGCTTCCGCCGGAATCGACGCCTGCGGCGCCGCCTCGAGCGGCCGCGAGGCCGCACCGGGAGTCCACGCGCGCAAGATTATCTTCACGGTGAGCAACTACCGCGACGCCACCGCGCTATGCGCGTTCGAGCCGGCCCAGGGAGCGTTGCGCGAGGTGGCGGTGGCGCGTCCCGACAGCAACGACTGGCTCGTGCTGCGCGACGCCACCGACTCCTCGCTGCTGGTAGTCGAGCGCTTCTCGGGGAAGTTGCGCAAGCCGACCCGCATCACGCGCTACGAACCCAGCCTCTCGCAGATCGTCGGCGAGGGCGGGGCGTTCCCCGGCAACGTGCAGGATCTCCTCGTGACGCGCGCGGGAAAACTCCTCTCGGTGGGATTCGACGACGCCGGCGTGAGCCTGGGCGAACCCGGCCTCGCCCGGGGTGGCGTTTCCTTACGCGCGTCGGCGCCGGTTGCGGGTTTGCCCTCGCCAACGTCCAATCCCGATGCCCAGTTCTCGTTGGCGTTGGAGGCGCAAGGGAGGACCTTCGTTCTGACCGTAGGCTACGACATCGCCGGGGCCTCGGGCCCCAAGCAGGCTCTTGTCCACCTCTTGTCGCGCGATCTCGCGAAGGTGGAGTCGAGTGTCCCGGTGAAGGACCCCGTCAGTGGAGTGACTTGCCTCAACGCCAGCGCGCGCATCAAAGTCTCCGCCTCGGAGGCCGTCGTGGCCTGCAATGCCCAGTACGGTGATGCCCCGCCTTCCGCCTCCGCGGTCCAAGATGTCGCCGTTTTCCGAGTGGCTCTCGCGGGTGGGAAACCCACGTTCTCCGCCCTCGCGTCGGCACGCACAGACTCCGTGTCGCGTTTTATCGTCGGTGGCATGAGCGCAGACGGCGCTTGGGCCCTCGTGCGTGAGGTGGGCTGGAAGCCCAATGCCGCGTTGGTCGAGCGTTGGTTGCCCGCTCGCGAAAGCGGAGGCGTTCCTCGTCCCGCGGCGGCGTCGTACGGCGGGGAGTTCGCCTGGCACGCCTCCACGAAATCATACGTGTTCGCCTGCGCGCGCGACGCCAAGGCGGCATGCAAGGCCAAGACCTTCGTCGTCGTCCCCGAGGCCGCGTTGTTCACGGGCGTGGGCAAGCGCGAGTTCGGCGTGCCGCATCTTGGAAACTTCGTTGGATTCGAGGCACCTCTGTTCCATGCGCGCTAACCTTCCCCGTTCGCCTCGCTGGGCCGTGGGTTTGGCCATCGCCCTTGGCGTGGTGCTCCATGCGGCGGGCTACTGGGCGATGTCGCGCCTTTCGGGCGATTTGGCGCCGCGGGTCACCGAGGCGGTGCGCGTTTCCGTAGTGGAACGTCCTTTGGATACGCGCGACAGCGAACCCGCAGCGGAAACAAAAGACACGAACGATGTCCTGGAAGGGCCGGGAACGCTCACCAAGCCCACTGCGCGCTCCCGGCAGAAGACTCTCCAGTCCCGCGTCGCAGAGCCATCCGAAGACGGCCGCATTGTGACCGAACCGGATTCTGCCGCGAGCGCAGACAGCGCAGGAGCCAGTCTCCAGGAGTCCTCCGAGGCGTCCTTCAAGGATTCTTCTGGTGTCGGCGACGCCTCGTACGAAGATCGGCCTTCGCACCGCGTCGTCCTTGACGCCGAGGACTTTGCCACGGCATGCCCGCGGTTCGAGTTGCCCCCGCGGTTGCGCAGGCGCGGACTTTTCCCGCGTCGTTACAAGGTGACAGTGAACCCTCCAGAGACCTCATCGCGCGCCGTGGGATCCGCGGACGATGAGCGATGGATGGTAACGCTCTTCGAGCCCCGAGCCGCCCCCCTCGCTTTTGTCGACGGCGTCCTTGAGGAGCTCGTTCGCCGTCGCTGCCACTTTCGAGCCGCGCTCCTGGCGGGGGCATTCCCTGGTGCGTTTGCCGCAGAACGCGCCCCTGAGGTAACTTTCGATATCGAATTCTACTAAGAGCCGGGCCACTTTTAGAATTGCCGATCCCTTCGTTCTCGTCGCTCGCCCGCCCCCATGCTGCAGGAGTCCTATCCGTGATCGAGAATCCACTCCCGCGCCTCCAGGAGGCGATGGTGTTCGTCGTCGGTGACCTCGTGCTCGATGAATACATCGAAGGTCGCGTGACGCGCATTTCACCCGAGGCCCCCGTTCCCGTGATCTTGGAAGAAGGGCGACGCTGGGTCCTCGGTGGAGCCGGGAACGTGGCCGCGAACGTGGCGGCCATCGGCGCCAAGGCGCGTTTGTGCGGCCGAGTGGGCGAGGATGGCGAGGCCATCCTCGTGCGGGGGCTCTGCGCGCAAGAGGGCATCGACGCCTCTGCCGTCGTCACCGATCGCGCCACGCCCACAACGCGAAAGACGCGCCTGCTGGCCGGATACCAACAGCTCGCGCGCATCGATCGCGAAGTCGTGCGCCCGCTCGAGTCCGACGCCGAGCGCGCCATTGTCGACGCGTTCTCGCGATTCCTCTTGGAAGCGGGGCCGAAGGCGCTCGTCGTTTCCGACTACGGCAAGGGCGTGATCACAGACTCGCTCCTTTCGCGCCTCATTCCCGCCGCGCGCGCGGCCGGCGTGCCGGTGGTCACCGATCCCAAGTCGGTGTTCCTTTCGCGTTACGCGGGCAGCACGGTCCTCAAGCCGAACCTCAAGGAAGCGCGGGAAGCCTTCGCTGCCGCGCGCCCGGGCGAGCCCCTCGGCTTCGACGCGGGCGAAGCCGCCGCAGCCGCGGACGTATTGGCCTCATTCCTCCTAGAGGAAGCCGGCGTGGACGGCGTGGTCCTAAGCTTGTCGGAGCATGGGGTGGCGTGCCGTGGTGCCGTCGGGCCCACGACCACCTTCCGTGCCACGGCACTGGAGGTCGCCGACGTTTCGGGAGCCGGCGACACCATGGTCGCCTTCCTCGCTCTCGGGTTGGCCACAGGGCACGATCTCGCAGCGAGCACACGCTTGGCCAACGTCGCCGCCGGCGCTGTGTGCGGCAAGCTCGGCACGGCCACGCTCAGTCCCGCGGAGTTCTTCGGAGCGCTCTCGCATTCGCGTTACGTTCCCGCCCGGAAGTTCCTCGCCCACGAGGAGGCGCGCGCTCTCTCCTCGCAATGGCGCGAGCAAGGCAAGAGGGTCGTCTTCACCAACGGGTGTTTCGATATCCTCCACGCAGGACATGTGGATCTTCTCCAAAAAGCGCGGGCCATGGGCGACGTGCTGGTGGTAGGCCTCAACTCCGACGCGAGCGTGCGGCGGCTCAAAGGGACCTCGCGCCCGCTCCAGGCGGAGAACGATCGCGCCACCATCCTGTCGGGCCTCGAGTGCGTGGATGCCGTGGTGCTCTTCGGCGAGGACACGCCCCGGGAACTCATTCGAGGCGTTCGGCCCCACGTCCTCGTCAAGGGAGGCGACTACACGGTGGAAACCGTTGTGGGCCATGAGGACGTCCTCGGGTGGGGAGGAGAGGTCGCGCTCATCCCTTTGGTCGAGGGCCGCAGCACCACCGACATCGTGACGCGCGCGCGATCGCAAACCGGAGAATCCTGATAGGATCGCGAGGAATCTCCGTGGCGCGGGAATCCTTGAACGGGCGCGTCGGCGGATTCGCAATCCGCATCGCCAGGAGCCTATGCTATGCGTCCACCGTTCCTTTCCCTTCGCGTTCCTGCGTTGGCCTGCCTTTGGCTCCATGTGATAGGTGCCTTCGGCTGCAATCCAGCCTCGACCCCGAAGGAGGCTCCGGCCGACGGCACGCCCTCGAGTTCGGCGCCCTCCTCCGGCAATCCCTTCACGAATCCTAATCCGGCAAGTTCTCCGCAGACCGTGCCTTCCGTGCAAGCGTCAGCCGCCACCGACCCGGCCACGGGAGACGCGCAGGCGCGCACGTGCAAGGACACCGATGAAGTGGCTCCCACGGGAGACGAGGCGTCCGCCTTGCGCGAGTGCTGCGCCACGCAGGGGTGGGGCGATGTCAACTGCCGAACCGCGGGCTGTTGGGCCAAGGGAACAGCCCAAAAGCTTCGCGCGCACATGGCCGCCCGAGGAGGCGAATGCGTGAAGGGCGGCGTGTCCATTCCTGTGCCGCCGCCGGCGGCCAGCGGTGGTGGAGGAGGCGGTGGGGCGCCCGAATCGAGCAACGCTCCCGCACGAGCGGCTCCTGCGGCCCCGGCGGCTCCGGCGGTTCCGGCCGCTGCGGCTCCGGCCGAGCCTGCGCCCGCATCGGGAGGGAGTGGAACAGGCGCGGACACCGGAGATGTGCAAGCCACTCCGCGTGGCTGCATGCCCAAGAGTTCCCTCGGTGGTCACGACCTGCGGAATGCGAGCATCGCCTGCAAGAAATTGATTGGCTCTGCGGCCTGCGCGACGAACTCGAAGTGCACCTACAAGTGAGCCCGCGCGTCGCTCACGGTCACTGACTGTGGCTGACTGTGGCTGGCGGTCGCGCGCGGCTCCGCTCAGGCGCGCTGTGCGGCGCTCGCTAGGCGGGAGAAGGGCCAACGATAGGCTTTCGAGTCGTTAAAGCTCCGGCCGTTTCCATTGGCCAATGGGATGTGGTCTCCACATCCCCTGAATTGGCGAATGACACCCTATTCGGCGCGCGGGCGCCTCCAAGGGCAACGCCTTTTTTCGGCATGTCCGCGCGGCGCATGCGCGCAGGCGTCGTCGAGTCGGGAAGTGGCCGGCACTTGTCCTTGAAGGCCGTCGCACGCCGGTGTGACGTCGTCCGTGTGAGAGTCTCCCCCCGTGGAGTGGAGGTGCCGCCATGCAGCCCAGCGTCTGTTTATCGGGTCTCTCGTTACTCGCTTCTGCAGCCAAGTGCGCGGCAGCTGCCGTTGTTGCTTGCACCCTCGCGGCGAGCGCGCGAGCGCAGCCGCATGTTCCCGGCCGCTCCGGAGTGGCGCCGCGCTGCGCGGTGTGGATCGACAAGGCGCTTGCCGAAATCGTCGCCTTCCACCCTCAGCGCGGTCCTGTTTTCCATGCGCGGATTTACCTTAAAATCGATACGGGACAGATCCCTTGGTCCTCGCTCCTGAGGGTGGGGTGGGCGGGACGCACGCGCACCCTGCGCTCCGGTGTCCCGGTCGCCGAGACTCCCACGACATCCAAGGATCTTGTTTCTTTCGCGGGTGCGCGCGATTATTTCGTCGCGGATATGGGAAATCTCGAGCCGCAGGACTGGGACTTCGCGACGCCCGACCCCTTCACTCTCGAGCACGAGGGCGCGTTCTTCGTGCAGACAACCGACGGAACCACGCACTGGATCCACGCTGGCGACCGCGCGCTCGCCGACTTTCGGTTCGACATCGCGTTCGAGCGCCGATTGTTTGAGGCGGGGCTGACCATCGGGAGTCTAGGTCTCGCTCGCTATGCGTCGGTGGGCGCTGCCCCTCCCACCGCGGACGCCCTGCCGGAGTTGAACCCGCAGGGTTGTCGTTGAAAAGGACCTGACCAAGGCACCTCACCGGTGCTCCACTTCATCGTGCGGCATGTAGTCGCGCGTGGAGCGGTAGCTCTTGTTAGGCGAGTAAAAGCGAAGGTTGGTGAACTTGCTCGTGTAGAGGCACGCGTAGTTCTCCACCTGTGCTGCGAACCGGGAGTTCTGGTGGCCCGTTTTCATGAGCTCTCCCCAGACGGGGTGGAACTTCGCGTGGTACTCGCGCAGGTTTTTGCGCAGGGCCTCGCGCGTGCTGGATCGCTGCCTCTGCATGCCCTCGAGACGCCTGCGCAGGGCTTCGGACTCCTTCGTGAGCGCGGTGCGCGCCTCGGGAGGATGCGCTTGCGCGGCGAGTTCACGTTCCTTTTGTTGGAGGAGCGTGGCTAATCGTTGGATCTCGTCGTCGAGGGTGTCCTTCACATGGACGAGTTCTTCGTAACGCCTGTGCTCGTCGGCATTGCGGCGCAGATTATCAATTTCGCTCTCGAGTTCGGTGACCACGAGCATGGTCCGCCAGCCGAGGTCTTTTTTGCTGCGGAGGATGTCGCCATAGATGTGGTCGCCCACGTATAGGATCTGTGATCCCTGCTCCACCCCGAGGAACTCGTGGAGCTGACGGAAGTTGCCGCCCTGGAACACTTTGTGCCCACCAAAGTCGGCATCCACGTTGCGTAGCATGCCCGTTTCGAGGTCCACCGCGAAGAGGGAATTCTGCGAGATGAAGAACGAAGGCTTGCTCGCGCCCGTGATGACGATGTCGAAGAGGTCGATCCACGAGTCGTTGAACTCCCCGGGCTTGCCGGTGTCGCCGTAAAAAAGGTAGTTCATCACCACGCGCGTGTAATCCCACAGCGAATTAGTGGCGATGAACATCTTGCGGCCCGACTCCTTGAGGCGCATGAGGCAGTCGATGAAGTCGGGGTCGCGATGGATGAAACGACCGGGATCTTCGGCCACGCGCAACTTGATGCTGCCGTCGCGATGGCACAGGTCGATGGCGCTCCGCACGTCCTTGTAGACGTCGGCGTAGCTCTTGGCGATGGCGCCCGGCCGCGCGTCCTTGAGTTCAACGAGCTGCGAGAACAAATAGGCGTCGGCCAAGGTGAAGAGCGTGTCGACGAGCGCGAAATCGGGCTCCTCGAAGCTCAGCACGGCGTCGTTGTGATAGAGGCGGTTACGTTCTTCGCGCGTGAGCTGCTTGAAGCCGTGGTGCGCGAGCTTCACGTAGCGGTGCCTGTCCATCTTGAGCACGTTGCCGTGGTGCTTGTCGATGAGCAGGCCGCGGATCATGTAGTTCCAGTCGAAGGTCCAGCCCAGGATTTCCTCGGGGTAACCGAGCACCACGAGCTTCTTCAACGTCTCGG
>JBIKVI010000153.1:0-10244 GCA_044356935.1 Silvanigrellaceae bacterium
GCTTGTAAAGCGCGAGCGTGTAGTCCATGTCGAAACCGACGGCCTTGATGGCCTTCATGTTGAGCGAGCGGTTGCAATGCACGCGGTAGCGCGGCTCGACGTTGCCGACGTTGAAAGCCATCAGATGCCTTCCTCTTCTTCCGCCTCGATGAACTGCACGCCGACCTGGTAGGAGGAGTGCGCGTTGACGTCGATGATCTGCTTTACGTAGACGACGCGCCCACGGCGCCTCTCGTAGGGGAGCCCTTGCAGGTATATTTGGCAGGAGGGCAGGAGCCTGCCGGACTGAATGAACGGAGTCTTTCGGCGCGCGCGGAAGCTCATTCCTCCCGAGGAGAGATCGAACACCCGCCTGCGCAGCACCGTGGAGGAGTCGAACGGATGCTGGATTTCGACGATGGCGTTCTCTTTGGCGGCGAAGTGCACGCGCTCGAGCTGCCGCGCCTGGTTGAGCTCGGCGAACTCGGGGATGGGGAACTTCAAGAGCGTGCCATAAGGCTCCACGCGATCGGCGCGCAGTTGATACATGCGGCAGAAAAGGCCGAACTCCCTCACGGCGCGCGAGCGCGTGGCCATGGTGGCCGGGATGGGATTGCGCAGGACCACGTGTTCGGGGGTGACGTCTGCCACCACGCAGAAGAACGATACGTCCATGCCCTGTGGAGAGAGGACCACCGGCTCCTCGCGTTCCCGGGCCAGGCTCACGACCTCGATGATCTCATCGCGCGAGAGCTGCGCGGCGCGATCGGCCACCGCGCCGCGTGTCGTTCCCGCCGCGGCCTCGGGTTCGTGGCCACTCGTTCCGGCGGATGCCCCTTCGGAGCTATGAAGTGGGTCAAAATTCTTCGGCATAAGGGCTCTCGGAGAAACGATCCACGCGTTTGACGACCAGTCCGGTCGACGGCCAGGAGTAACTATAACCCAACAGCAGGACGTTTCGCATGGAGTTGAACTCGGAGATCGTCGAAGTCGACGACTCGCGCAGGAGGCTGAAGTCGAGGCGCTGGGTGCGCGAGAAGTCCCAGTACGAGAAGAGACCGAAGCTCAGGTAGGTGTCCTTGCGAGGAACCTCGCTCGCCTCTGTCTTCTTGAGACGCTCGGCCTCACTCTTTTTGTAGCCCTTGATGCGCACGCGGTCCACGAGGAATTTCTCCTGGTAGTAAACCGTGCGGGGCGAGGTGCGGATGTTCCAGACGATGGGGAAATCGAAGCTCACCGAGACCCCCGTGCGGGTGCGGTCGTTCTGGATGGCTGCGTACTTGAAATCGCTCCGGTAGATATCGAGGTAGAGCAGGCTGTCGATGGCGGGCACATAGGCGCCGTTGGAAAGCTTGAGCGAGAACGATCGCCCCCGGCCCCGGCTCTTCCAGGAATAGCTCGCGTTGGAGAGGCGCGGGTCGTCGTCGTTGATTTCCGTGCGGAAGGGCATGGACAACTGCCCGCGGTAGTAACGGTCGTACTTGTAGGAAACGTAGGGGACGAAGTTCTCCGTCTTGACGACGGTTTCCCCTTCCTCGAGCTCCTCGCCTAGGGCCTTCGAACCGATCCGGCCGAGCGAGAAACGGGTGAAGAGTCCCGCTTGGAATGGCGCAAAAAGGTAACGCACGTCGCTCGCGAGTTCGTGTGTGCGCAGCATGGACTTGGTCGTAAAGACGAAGTCCTCCGCCTTGAAGCGCTTGAACCAGCGCTCCATGAACCGCTCGAACTGCGAGTAGTCTGTGCTCCAGTTCTGCGTGTACTTGTAATGGAGGTTGAAGAACACGTTGTCGGTGCGCAGAGGCCCCCAGCCGATCAGCCCGGAAAGAAGGAGGGTATAGCGCGACTCCGTGATGGGTTTGCCGCAGTCCTCCGCGCCGGGATCGCAACGCGAGATTTCTTCGAGGCCCGCGCCGGAGTCGAACTGCGCGTACCAGGTTTTGAGGCCGCGGACGCTGTAGGCGGAATCGCCGGCTGAGGAACCATTGAAATTACCCGACCCGTTTCCTGGCGTCCCTGTGTCTCGAGGCGACGTCGAAAAGAAGTCTTGGGGAGGAGGAAGGCTGGAGGGAGGCGTGGAAGCTTCGGAGGGAGTTCCGGTGCCCGTTCCCGAACCAGAGCTAAAGCCAGAGCCAGATCGCCCGTTGGAGGCGCGCCCCTGCCCCTGGGCATCGAACGCGAACGACCCCACCAGGGCGACGAGTGCCATCCTGGCCAGGAGGGAAACCCACCCCGACGCTCTAAGCTTGTGCGACATTCTGAAATCCGACCTCGCGGCGTTCCCTTCGCAGTCCGACGCCCGAGAGCGGTCGAATCACGCTGACTCACCGACTCCATGCTACTCTCGTGGCGATTGAAATGGAAACCCACGTTTCGAAGGAGCACGTTCCGTGCGCATTCTCCCCCGATGGTCCGCGCCTCGTGCGATCAGGGCCTGCCACTTTGTGTTCCACGGCGCGCTGGTGTTCGTCGTGATGATGCTCGCCATGTTCCTGCCGGTCGATTCTCCCTTTACGACGCCGCGCGCAGTCGCCTCCCCGCCAGCCACCGCGGGCGCGGTTTGCATCACTCGGCAAGAGCTCACCGCGCGCGCCGCAGGCCTGGTGTCAAAATTCCACGTCGCCGACGGAGCGCGCGTGCGCAAAGGCGCGCCCATCGTGGAATTCGACGCGCGGCAGCTGCGCGCCGGAATCAAGGAAGCGCAAGGAGCCACGGATGCCGCCAAGGCCAACGTCGATCTTGCCGAGGACGCCGCCGGTCGCCTTTCGCAACTCCAGGCCGGCGATACCGTGACGGCGCAGCAGGTGGCACAAGCGCGCATTCAGGTGGCGCAGGCCAAAGCCGTCCACCGGCAGGCGCAAGGCGCTCTCGAGCGTCTTCGTGTCCAACTCGAGGACACGGTGATCCGTGCCGAAATCCCAGGCCAAGTGCGTGGGCTGCCGAGCATCCTCGGCATGGCCGTGCAACCGGGCCAATCGCTCGGGCGCGTGGAAGCCGACCCGAGCGACGCCTGCCGACGCAACCCCACCTAGTTCCCTGAAGGCCGCAATGTTCAATCTTGCCCGCTTCTCCGTTGAGCGTCCCGTGACCGCCGGCATCGTGAGCGTCGCCCTGTTCGTCCTGGGCGTGTTCGCCGTGTCGCGCATGCCGGTGTCGCTCTACCCCGATGTTTCGTTTCCTTTCGTTTCCGTGACCGTTCCCTACCCGGGCGCCTCGCCCGAGCAGGTCGAGGCGACGGTGGTCAAGCCCTTGGAGAAGGAGCTCGCGGGCCTCTCGAAGCTCACGCGCACCATCGCTTTCGTGCGGCCATCGGGCGCTCAGATGATCCTTGCCTTTAAGATGTCCGCCGATCCGCGTGAGGCGGTGGACGGCGTGCGCGAGCGCGTGGCCCTGGCCAAGGGCGGGTTCCCACCGGGCGCCCAGGAGCCCGTGGTCCAACGCATCGACGTGGGCGCCACGCCCGTGCTGGTTCTCGGTGTGGAAACCGACGCCGATCCGGCGCGTGTCAAAGAAACGTTGGACGCGGGTCTCGTGCGCGACTTGCAACGCGTGGAGGGAGTCAGCGAAGCGCGCGTTGCGGGGCTCGGTGACGAGCGCGTGGAGCTCGCGCTCGACGCAGCGCGCCTCTCCGCGCTGCGCGTGCCGGCCCTCGACGTGTTCGAACAGCTCAGCCAAAGGATGTCGGTGGTCCCCTGGGGGAACGTCGAGGAAGGCGGTGCCGTCGTTTCGGTTTCACGCGGCGTGGTGTCCGCGGAGCCCTCCTATTGGGAGAATGTGGAGGTCGCGCTGCGCGACGGACGGGGAGTGCGCCTCGGTGAGATAGGCACCGTGAGCCGTACCCGCGACGAGGGTGCGCCCTCGGTGTTCGTCAACGGCCGCAAAGGGCTTGGCCTGGTCATTACCAAACGCGCCGACGCCAACACGGTGGAGGTCGTGGAGAGGGCGCGCGAGGTCATCGAGCGAGCCGAATTGCCTGCGGGCACCAAGGTGTTCCCTATCCTCGATCAGGCGGAGTTCATCCAGGAGAACGCCCGCGAGGTGTGGATAGCGTTGTTCGCCGGGGGGGCGTTCGCCATCCTTGTCATCCTGCTCTTCCTCACCGACGTGAAGTCGGCTCTCATCACCGCCACGGCCTTGCCCGTGAGCGTGGCGGGAACCTTCATCTTCATGTCGTGGCTGGGCTTTTCTATCAACATGATGAGCCTCTTGGCTCTGGCGTTGGCCATTGGACTGCTCATCGACGACGCCGTCGTCGTGCGCGAGGCCATCTATTCCGAAATGGAGAAGGGCGTTCCGGGGAAGGAGGCCGCTGTTCGGGGCACCGATCGCGTGGCATCGGCCGTGCTCGCCACCTCGCTGGCCATTATCGCCGTGTTCCTCCCCGTAGGTGCCATGGACGGCCTGGTCGGTCAGTTCTTCAAACAGTTCGGCATCACGATCTGCATCGCCGTAGCGCTTTCTACATGGGTGGCCTTCACGCTGGACCCCATGCTCTCCGCACGTTTTCCCGGGCACTCGCCCTTGCGTGGCCGCGCGTGGGACGCTTGGCGAGGAGTGCTCGCCGGAGTCGACGCACGCGCGGCGCGCCTGGGCGCATGGAGTTTCCTTAGGCCGTGGATCATCTTGCCCATCTCCGCGCTCCTGCTCGCGGGGTCCGTGGCCTTGGCGCTCTCCGGCGGGGCCGACTTCCTGGCTTTCGAAGATCGCGGGCAGTTCCTCGTCAACATAAAGGCGCCGGCCTCAAACACACGCGCCGCGAACGAGGCCATCGTTGTCGACGTCAAGCGGAGGCTCGCGGGCCTCGACGGTCTCCAGGACGTTTACGCCACCGTCGGAACACCCAACGATAGTCGCGAAATTGAGATCCGATTGGTGTTCAACAAGAAGACTCAGCGTCGCACGGGGCTCCTCGAAATCCAGGCCCAGGCGCGGGAGCGCCTGCGCGGGCTCGCGGGCGAGTGGCTCGTCATGGGGCCTCCGCCCATCGAGGGCGTGGGAGGCGAAGCCCCTCTCACCCTTTACGTGTACGGCGAAGATCTTCCCGCGCTGGTGGCCGAGGCGCGTCGTTTGAAAGACCTGGTGGCGGCGATCCCCGGAGTCGGATCCGCGCGTTTGGAAACCGACGCGTTCGGCCCCGCTTACGACGTCGCCCTGCGCCCGCAAGACATCGCCTTCGCGGGCACGCAGGCAGAGGCTGTCGAGGTTTCGGGGCGTCTGGCTCTCACGGGGCTTGAAGCCGGCACGGTGGGCGCCGACGACACGCCGTTCCTGGTGCGCTTCGCGGCCGCCGACCGCGACGTGGCGCGGCTCAGAGAGGCCTTGTTCGTGCCCTCGCTGCGCGGACCGCTGGAGATCGGCAGGTTCACCGACGTGGAAAAGGGAACACGCGCCCTCGCCATCGATCGTGAGAAGCGCTCGCGCAAGGCGACGATCTGGGGCGCGCCCGACAACACGCGGGCCTTCGGGGAGGTGCTCGCCGACCTCGAAGGCGTGGCCCGATCGGCGCGCTCCCCCTTCACCGCAGAGGTTGGCGGCGATAAGGAGATCTTCGAGGAAATGATTGGGAGCTTTGGGTTGGCCATCGCGGGCGCGCTTTTTTTCATCTTCATCATCCTCGCCGCGCAATTCGAAAACCTGCTTCGTCCGTTCGTCATCCTGCTCACCCTGCCACTGGCCATGATTGGGGGCTTCGTGGCCCTCTGGCTTGTGGGCGAGAAGTTGGCTCTGGGCGCGCTCATAGGCCTTATCCTCCTCATCGGGCTCGCGGCCAAGAACGGCATCCTGCTCGTGGACGCCATCGGCGAGAAGGAGAAGCGACTGCCGCTCGACAAAGCCGTTGAGGAGAGCGTTCTGGAAAGGACCCGTCCCATCCTCATGACCTCCATCGCCATGATCTTCGGAATGCTGCCGACCGCGCTCCTGCGCGGTGACGGATCGGAGTTCCGTTCACCCATGGCCTTGGCCATCATTGGTGGCGTGGTGAGCTCCACGTTGCTCTCGCTGGTGGTCGTCCCCGCGGTCTTCGGACTGGTCGCCCGCAGCCGCGCGCGCCGAGGGGGGCCGGGAGGCGGCGATGAATCTAGGCCTGGCACTCCTGGCACCCTTGGCACTCCTGGCACCCTTGGCATTCCTGGATCCTCTGGTTGCGGTGGCAGCGTTCCCCTTGGATTGGGTCTGTGCCTCGCCCTCGGCGCAGCTCTGTTTCCTTGCTCTTTGGCGCGTGCGCAACCCGACGCCCCCTTGGCCGACATGGACGCCGTGCGCGCCCTCCTGCGAGACGTGAGTTCCGATGCCGCCGAGCGTGTCACCATCGAGGGCGCTGCGCAGGCGGCCGTCGGGGCACGGGACGCCGCGGTGAGGTCGTTCCTCGGAGGCGCCCGTATCGAGGCCGGCCGCGAGTGGTACCGTCCAGGCGTCACGCAATCCTTTTCCTTGCCGCTCGCTACGCCGCAGGGGGTAACAGCGGTGGATGTGAGCACGATCCTCGTCCCCAAGGCGCAGAACGTCTTTTCGGCCGGATGGCAGTTCCCGCTCCTCAACCTCCAAGCCTTCGGTGGCCTCGCGTTGGCCGCCGCCCTCGAACGCAACGCTCCGCAAGTGGAGCAGGCCACCCTCGAGTCAGCCACCCTCTCCCAAGCTCGAAGCTGGTTGGGGGTGGAGCTAGCCCTGGCCAACATGCGCGTGGGAGCTGTTTACTTGCAAAACGCGCAGGCGCGGTTGGCGTCGGTGCGCGATAGGCGACGCGCCGGCTTGGCCACGGGCCTCGACGAGGCTGAGGCCCTCGCGCAAGTGCAGACCGCCACCGTAACGCACGTGCAGGCCCGTACCGAAGCGCAGAGTCTTCGCCTGGAGTTCCAGTCGCGCCACGGAAAGACGTTGCCCGAGGAGGGGCTCGGGATGCCCCGGTTCCCTTCCGCCATGGACGCTCCCTTCCGCGCCGCCGCCGTCGAGGCGCTCGCGGGAGCGCACGAAGCGCGCCGCGCCGCCACGGAACTCGAAGACGCCGCGGGGTTGCCCACGGTGTTTGGGGAACTCGGGTATAAAGGAACATGGTACGGGGGGGCGCCGGATCCCCAAGCCTTCGCCGCTCTCAAGGCGCGCTGGGACATCCTCGACGCGGGAACGCGCGCGCGAAACGTAACACAGGCGCGCCAGGCCGAGAGCGAGGCCCTTGCGCGACGGCGCGAAGTCGAGGCGACCCTCCGTGCGCAACACGGCACACTCGCGGTCCGCCAGCGGGGGCTCGACGAGGCTCTCGAGGCCGCGCGCGTGAGCCGTCGGGCCGCGGCCGACGCCCAGGCGCAAGCGCTCGCCGGTTACCGCGCCGGACTCGTTCGCAGTGCGCAAGTTCGCGACGCAGACGAACAAACGCTCCGCGCCCATGCCGCAGAGACGCAAGTGTTGTTCGCCATCCAGGGCCTCGCGGTGGAGAGCCTCGCACTCACGGGCCGATGGCGGGACTACCTCGAGGGCCGCGAGGGCCGCGGGGGCCGCGATGGCCGCGAGGGCCGCGAGGCGCAAGGTTCTTTTTGAAGGTACCTGCCCAGGCGCCGTTGGTAGAACCGCCATCCCTTTGTTGGTCTTCGGGGGCACCCTGCTCACATCCCACGAGGTAAAACGTCATGTCAGTCGTGCCAGCGTTTCCACGAAAGAGTGAATCCTCGTTTCCTGCCGCGAGTGGGCCATGCGAGGGGTTTGACGTCGCTCGACACCACTCTCTTCAGCTGGCCTCCTGGCGCAAGCTCGAGGAGGTGGCGTATCGCGCAGCAGCAGGCGATCTCCGAGAAGCCGACGAGTCCACCATTCACGCTGCCCTCTCGGATGCTTTCGTGGGTTCGCATGCGTGGCATCCTGTGGTCGTGAAGGCCGACGCGAATAGTCTCCTGCCCGGGGATGATCGAGGTGCACGTTACCGATGACGAGGGCGCGTTCGCCGCGTTCCATGAGGACTGCCTTTACGTCCCATGAGCCGCGCGCGGCGAAGCGTTTCGCCGCCGCCACCGGCCATTGGCGACATGGCTGTGACACGGGTGTCAAAAGGGCTATCCAAGCCATCACCGACGAGGCGGACTCCCTCCACGCTATCGGGCGGTAACGCTTAGGCGTAGTACTTACCGAAACGGTTGGAGAGGAACTTCTCGAAGCTCACATCCTCCTGGCGGACGAATCCCGCGTGAGGAAGCTCGCCCTTGGCGTGGAGATCGAGCACGCCGCACAAGCCCGCGGCGGTGGTGATTTGGATGGCTCCCCAGTGCTCGCCGCCGATGTCGGCGTTGTAGATTTTCTTGGCGTACGAGAGCTGTTGGTAGCGGCCGTCCTTCTTGCCTGTGGCCGTCACGAATATCAACACGACGTCCTGCTTGGTGTAGGGCAGCGCGTTCTCGAAGATGCGGCGCAACGTGTCGCGATCGTCGTTCATCTTGAGGTCGTTCATGAGCAGCGCGAGGATGTCGCGGTGCCCGGGGTAACGCACGCTCTTGTAATCGAGGCTCTTCACCTTGCCTTCCCAGGTCTCCGCCAGGGTCCCCAAGCCGCCGCTCGTGTTGAACGCCTCGTACTCCACGCCGTCGAAGGAGAAGGTCTCGTGACCCTCGAGGGGTTGGACGAGCGCGAGCTTGCCGGCCACCACCGCCTCGCACGGATTGCCGTACTCGTTGATGAGGCCCTCGGTGCTCCATGTGAGGTTGTACTTCATGCGGTTGTGGGGATAGATGGGCAACGCGCCCACGCGCATCTTGACCGACTCGATGTCGTCGAAGCGCGCTCCGAGTGAGGCGGCCACGATGGTGATGAAGCCCGGGGCAAGCCCGCACTGGGGAATGAAGGCGACATCGGAACCCGTGGAAAGCGCAGCCACGGCTTTGGTGGTCGCCACGTCCTCGGTGAGGTCGAGGTAGTGGACTCCGAGCTCGCGAGCCACGGCGGCGATGCCCGTGTTGCAGTGGTAAGGTGCGCACGAAAGCACGTACTGGTGACCCTGCATCACCTTTCGCAGCGCTTGCTGGCTGGAGAAATCGGCGGCCGCTGCGCGAGCGTGGGGCAGTTGCTTGCCCGAGGGGAGGCGGATGGCTTGTTCGGCCACCGACAACTGAGCGTCCACGGCGGTGACTTCGTAGTCTCCGCTCTCCGCGAGGAGGAACGACACCAGTTTACCGATTTTTCCGGAACCCAGAACCACGACTTTCTTGCGCGTCACGCGAATCTCCTTCGGACCAATTTTCCAAATCGATGGGGGCGGGATAAGGGACAGAGTTCCAGTGTCGTATTGACGACAAGGGGTAACGCTCGTTAACCCAAAATAGCGGATCAGACTAGCCTAAACGTCAAAACGGGTGCTAGGGTCGGGCCGCTGGCGGACACACTATCGAAGGCAAGGAGCAAGTCGTGATTCTGTCGAAGGTTTCGGTTGCAGGGCGCGCACTCAACCCCAACGAACCTTACGCCTCCTCTTCGGAGGAGCCCCGCCTCGCCCCCGACGACCCCGGGTTCGCCCCTGGCGTGTCCTCCGAGGGGCTCCTGTCTCCCCGCAAGCCTGTGGCTCCGCGCAAGTCGCGAGTCTCCGAAGAGTATTGGAGTCACAGCAATTTCCGCTACCTCGATACTCTCTCCCCCAGCGAGCGCACCGAACGCGCCCGGGGCGCCACGTTCGGCATCGGCGTGACCTCGGAAATCGGCCGTCTTCGTAAGGTGTTCGTGCACAGCCCCGGCCCCGAGGTCGAGCTCATGACGCCCAAAACCGCGTCTGAGCTGCTTTACAACGACATCATCCATTACAAGAACGTGCGCGAAGCCCATGCCCAGCTTAAGGGCGTGCTCGCCCTGACGGCCGAGGTCCTAGAGGTCAAGGAATGCCTCGCCGACGTCCTCGACGTCCCCCAGGCCCGCGCCGAACTGCTCACGCGCATTACGGCGTTCCAGAAGTGTCCTGAAATCCTTCCCGATCTCAATGAGCTCCCCTCTGACGAGCTCGCGCATGCCCTCGTCGTCGGCGTGCCCCTTAAGCGCAAATCGCTCGAGGCGTGGCTCTCGCCCAAGAGCTTCTCCATCGTGCCGCTGCCCAACATGTACTTCATGCGCGACTCCAGCATGGTCGTGGGCAACCGCCTCATCGCCAGCGCCATGATGAGTTCAGTGCGTCATGCGGAAGCGCTCATCATGCGCACCATTTATGAATACCACCCCGCGCTTCGGGGCCAGGGCATGCTCCTCGACGCGTGCGCGCGCTCTGGTCACGCGGACTTCACCGTGGAGGGGGGAGACGTTCTCGT
>JBIKVI010000257.1:0-6511 GCA_044356935.1 Silvanigrellaceae bacterium
TGGTCGAGGTGGAGTTCTGTGCACGGCCCACAGGGGCCGGTCGGACCCATGGCCCAGAAGTTATCTTTGTCGCCGAGTTTCACGATGCGTTCGGCGGGCTGGCCGGCGGCCTTCCAGAGGTCGGCGGCCTCGTCGTCCTTCTCGTGCACGGACACCCACACCTTGCCCATGTCGAAACGCAGTTCGTCTTTCACGAACTCGCGCGCCCAGTCGATGGCTTCCTTTTTGAAGTAGTCGCCGAAGCTCCACGAGCCGAGCATTTCGAACATGGTGCAGTGGCGCCCATCCTTGCCCACGTCGTCGAGGTCGCCGATGCGGATGCATTTTTGCGAGTTTGTGGCACGGGAATAGGGACGCTTCTCCTCACCCGTGAGCGCGGACTTGAATTGGGCCATGCCGGCAATTGTGAAGAGGATCGTTTGGTCGCCCACGGGGACGGTGGAGCTTCCGGGAACGAAGACGTGTTCCTTGGACTTGAAAAATTCGATAAACTTCTGGCGAACCTCAGAACTCTTCATGGAAGCTCCATTTTATGGCGATGCCTTCACCGGCGAATTCGGAGTCTAGTGTCTCGCAGCCGAAAAATCGAGGAAGCGGGAGCGGGTCTCCGAGCCTGGGTCGACGCACGCTCGGGGCCACCCTGGGCATCGCCTTCTCGCGCGTGAGCGGCATCGTTCGCGCCCAGGTCGTCAATGGCGTCTTCGGCGCGGGCGTCGCACTGGACGCGTACAACGTCGCCATGCGTTTTCCCACGGTGCTGCGGGATCTCTTCGCCGAGGGGGCTCTGTCGGCGGCCTTCACTAAATCGCTCGTGGAGGCGCGCGCCGCCGACCGCGCCGCAGCCCTCGCAGCCCTCGCACCGCTCGCACCGCTCGCAGCCCTCGCCACAGAGGGCACGGGCACCGACACAGGGACCGAAGCTGAGTACGACGAAGGCAAGGCAGGTCCCTGTGAGCGCGCCCTCACAGGCATGGTGACCGCCGTTTTCGGCATGATTACCCTGAGCCTGGCGGTTGCCTGCGTGTTCGTCGCCGAACCCCTTATCGCATCGGTGACAGCGGCCGATTTCGGCGCCGCGGGAGGCACGGATCTCGCGCGCGACTGCTTCCGCATCCTGGCCTTCTACCTTCCCGTGGCCATGCTCTCCGCGGTCGCCATGGCGCTCTTGGGAGTCCGTGGCCTCACCTTCCGCGCGACCATCGCCTCCCTGTTCTTCAACGTGGGCAGCGTGGCGGGCGCACTCGTTGGAGCGCCCATCGCTGTTTGGGCGGGTTCGCATCCCATCCTCGGCCTGGCGGTTGGGACGCTGATAGGGGGAGTGCTCCAGTTCCTTTACCAGCTCGCTCCGCTTTGGCGCGCGGGTGCAGCGCGCCTGCCGCGGCTGCGCGATGTCCTTTGGCGCGGCGAGGGACCTGGGGGAACGCGCGTGTTCCAGCGTCATCCGCTCATCGACATCTCGCTTCTCATGCTCCCACGCATGCTAGGGCAGGGGGCGCTTTCCATCGCGTTGTTCGTCAACACCCATTTCGCCACGGCGGCCGGTCCAGGCGCTGTTACCTACATTACCAACGCGCAGAACATCATCCTCGTACCCGTGGGCCTCTTTGGCGTGGCGTCGGCGCTCGCCTCGTTGCCGCTGCTCACGCAGGCAGCCGCCGCTCGCGACGAGGCGGGATTCTCCAGCCTCCTGCGTGAGTCCATGCGCGGCACGCTCTGGCTCTCGTCGGTGTCGGTGGTCGCTCTGGCGCTCCTTTCTGTTCCCTTGGCCAAGGGGCTCCTCGAGCACGGGAAGGTCACACCGGCCGATTCGCTTGCCAACGGCCTGGCCATCACGGCCTATTGCCTCTCCATCCTTTTCAACGGCCTGAGCAAGGTGACGGTGCAAGGCTACTACGCGCTGGGCGACACCCGTCAAATCGTGACCAACGCCCTTTGTTACCTTGCGGTGAACGCGACGCTTAGCGCCCTCCTCGCGCCGCGCCTGGGAATCCTCGGACTTGGCATCTCCAACTGCGTGGCGGCGGGAGTCGACCTTGTCATCAATCTCGTGTTCCTGCCGCGCGTGGCGCGCCGTCGCGGCCTGGCTGGTTACCGGTTAGCCGGGCCCGGACCTGGGGTCGCGGGTCCCGGAGCTGTCGATCCCAACCTTGCGGTGGCGCGCGGCGGCGGGAGACCTTGGGGCTTTCCCATGGAAATCGGCTTGCACGTTACCGTAGGAATTGGCGCCGTGGCGGCCTCGCTGTTCCTCCTGCGGCCTTGGTTCATCGAGCTCACCAGGTCGGGCGCGGCGTGGTTCTCACCTTGGAGCGCGCTCCTCGTGGCTGGTACCGGTGCGGCCGTCATCGGGATGGTGTGGGGAGGCTGCGTGTGGGTCTGGGGGCCTCCCCAGTTGCGCGACCTGTTCCGGCGTCTCGCGGGGAGATTCGGGCGTCGCTGATGCGATTCACCAGGCCTTTGATGCATTGGACACCAGCTCTGCCGGTTCCCGTGACGTCAGGATCGTGTCGGTGCTGTCTGGACTATCGACGCAGAGCCCTGGGCGTCGAATCCCTTCGGAGCTCGAAGGGATCTTATCCGACGTCCCGAGCGCCCGGTGGAGCTTCCCCAACATCATCACGCATTCGCAGGCGGGGTTGGTGTCCGGGTTCCCCGACCAGGTATTCAGCGGCACAGGAGTTTAGCGTCGCTGCCCGGGGTCAGCGTGAAGGTTTCCGCGGGACGCCAAGAGGTGGTCACAACGTGCACGACGTCCGCGCTCCGCAAAGAGAGGTTCTCCGCGCGGGGGGGGCATTTCACTGCGTCTGCCGCACACCCGCCCGCCTTCCATGCGCCGCCGCCATCCTTGCAGGCGGCCGCGTAGGGGGGAAGCAAAGCCGAAGCGGGGTCCGACGAGCCGCGCGCAGTGTATGTGTGTTCGGTGCACGAAATGGCCGCGCGTTCCGTTTTGGAATCGAAGCGTACGCCCTCGCCCGCGGTACACGAGCCCAGGAGTCCTCCATAGTCTGAAAATGTTGAACTGTTCTGGCGCCCGCATCCCGGCGCGAGGAACACCGTGACCAACGCCGTGTTCAAGACTGTCGCGAAGGCCGGGGGCGCCAGGGTGGCCTTGTTCGCCGCGCGAGGGGGCGGATGCGGCATGCGTTCCAGGGGCATGGCTGTCTCCTTGCCGTCCGATCGTGGTAGACCGGGTCCGGGTCTGATTGTAACCGCAACGCTCGTTTTCCCGACCATGTGAGGATGCGATGCCGCTGACGCTCTCCCTAGCCACCGAGCATTTCCCAGGCCTCAACGAGGCCTTGAATGGCCACACGCTCCTGCGCAGCGGTGCACACCATGTGGTGCGCCTCGCTGTCGAACCTGAATCTAGCCCGCGCGCAATCGAGGGCCAGGGCAACGCCGCAACAGGGGGCCAACAAGAAATAGAACAAGTCACCCCGGCTGCGTCGCGCCTCCTCTCCTTCGCGCGCACGGCGCCCTACGACGCCAAGCTGGTGGTGGCATTCCACGTGGGCATCGCCGACTCCCTCGACGCCGTTTCCTTGTCGCGCCTGCGCGCTTCTTTTCCTCGCGCCAACCTCCTGACGAACTTCGGCGTGGGCCTCGACCACATCGACTTGATCGCTGCCCGCGACAACGGCTTTCGCGTGGTGAACACGCCCGACGTCCTGACCGACGCCACGGCCGACGTCGCGCTCCTGCTTTTGCTGCTCGCCACGCGGCGGGCGATGCCTGCCCTAGAGCAGATGAGGGAACACGGGCATTACGAAGGATGGAAACCCGTGGCCCGGCACATGGGCGTCGGCCTCGTGGGCAAAACGCTCGGCCTGGCAGGATACGGCCGGATCGCCCGGGCCTTGGCGCGCCGCGCAGAGGCCCTAGGCATGCATGTTGTCGTCATGCGGAGCGCGCGCGTTCCGGCGTCGGAAGCGGCAAGCACTACGCTTGTGGATGGGCCTTTCGGTGCGCAGACGGTGGTGCGCCTTCCCGAGAAAGAATTCCTGGCCGCCTGCGACGTTCTTTCGCTCCACTTCCCCGCCGCTCCTCAAACACGAGGGTGGCTCGACGCGCGTCGGCTCGCACTCCTCAAGCCCGGTGCGTTCGTCATCAATACGGCTCGCGGTGAAGTCGTCGATGAGGAGGCACTGGCGTCGGCCCTGCGAGAGGGGCGCCTCGCGGGTGCGGGTCTCGACGTGTTTGCCGGTGAACCCGTGCTTTCAGAAACACTCCGTGGGGCCCCAAATGTGGTGGTGCTGCCCCACGTGGGAAGCGCGACCTGGGAAACTCGCCGCGCCATGGGAGGACTCAATCGCCGCGCCCTCGAGGATGCGCTCGACGCCTCTCTGCCGGAATGAGCCGGGTGCGCGGCAAGCTGCGTTTACTTCGCGACCACGGTGAATTCGAGCACCATGTCGTTGTTGATGACCTTGTCGGCGGCGAGCTTGAAGAAATTGCTCGAGCCGTACTTGACGCCGTACTTGGTGCGGTCGACGGTGAGCTTCCCGCTAGCGATGGTGTCCTCGCCTTCCTTCTTCACTTCCACGGGGAAGGTGACGTTTTTCGTGACGTCCTTGATGGTCATCTTGCCTTTCACCTCGTGCTTGCCCCCGCCAAGCGCCTTCGCGGAAGTCACGACCAGCTTGGAGGTCGGGTACTTCTCGACATCGAAGAAATCTGCGTTGGAGAGGTGGCCTTTGAGCTTGGCGTTGCCTTCGTCGGTGGTGGGGATGTCGGTCACGACGATGCTCTTCATGTCGATGACGATTTCACCGCCGGTGAGCGACTTCTCGCCCATCATAACATTGCCCGACTGCAGCATGATTTCGCCGTTGTGGCCGCCGGCAACCTTCTTGGTTCCCGACCAGGCGATTTTGGACTTCGACGTGTCCACGGTCAGCGTGGTGGACTTGGCGGCCGCAGCCGCAGCCGCTGGGGCCTCAGCTGCGGGGGTCTTCTGTGCCAGAGCCGGCTGAACCAGGGAGACGGAGATCGAGGCGATGGCTGCAAGAGCGCACTTCGAAACAAACGACATGCGTTGAATCCTTTCTACACTTTGGTTGTCGGAGCCGAACGCACTGAAGCTACGGTTCTTTTCTTCGAGGCACAAGGGATCCTCTGCGCTCAGAGGAACGCAGAGGTGACAACGGAAGAGTGTCGTGCCTAAGATTCGACCAGCACGGGTAACTGACCGCTGCTCACTCCAAGCAGGGAAGCGCGGTCTCTTTTCGTTTCTCGCAATCGGGAATGAGAGGCCGCGGTTCCGCGTTCCGCTCATTGATGGCTCTCACTTCGACGGCAATGAAGCGCATGGAGAGATAGAAGACAGCGGCGATCGCTGCGGCTCCTAGAAGGAACACGACGACGCCCGACCCCCTCTGCGTGCGCATGCGGCCGCGCCCCATCCTCACCTCTCTGCCATACCTCCTCGCCATGGTTCGTTCGTTCCTCCCGCCGGATTCCTGAGTTTCGTTGTCTTCGGCGCTAGGCGCGCAAACTTAAGAGTTTCGCGCGGGATTGTCGGCAAGGACAAAGGCCTTTCATCGGCGGTTTTCCTCATGGCCGAGTCCGCCTAGATTGCGCTTGAGAACGGGCGGCGCCCGTCGTCGGAAGCGTCGCAAAAAGCGCTGAGAGGAGCACGCCGCAGGCCGACAGGGAAGGGGGAGGAACAGCGCCCGTGTCGATGGAAACGAGCGTATGAGCGGCCACGCGCGCTAGGGGGTTCTGACGTCTGTCGGTGAAGGCGAGGACCTCGAGCCCGCGCCCGGCAGCGAGCTCGGACAGTGCGAGGAGATCTTTGCTGTAAGGGGGGAACGAGAAGGCAAGGAGCACGTCGTGCTTGGGATCAGCAAGGCGGAGTTGATCTTCGCAGGCGCAGCGGCTCCCGGACTCGGGCAGCGCCATAGCCCGCTTGCCCACCATAGTGAGCTTGAAAGCCGCCATCTGCGCAACGAAGCTGGAAAGACCCGACCCGATTGTGTAAACCACGTGCGCCCTGCGCAAGCAGGTGACCATCCCCTCGAAAGCCGCAGGATCCAAGGCCGCGAGCGTTTCGGCGATGGCGACGACCGCGGAATCGGCCACCTGGGCCACATGGGCTTCCAGGGCTGGCTGGATCATGTGGCCTTGGCTGCCGTGCTGCCCCGAGCGCGCAGGCACGGTGTCTTTGCCCAACGTCCTCGATGGCGGCTCGTAGCGCGCTGGGCCCGCGAGATCCCGGCTCGCGCGGCGCAAGAGTTCCTGCTTGAAGTCGAGGAATCCTGCGAATCCCATGGTCTTGGCGAAACGAACCACAGTAGCCTCGCTCGTACCCGCGCGGCGGGCGAGGGTGGCCACCGAAAGCGTGATGCCCTCGTGGGGGTGCTTGAGGAGATGGTCGGCGATGCGTTTCTCGGCTGCCGTCATGTGCGTGTCGTAGCGCTCGAGGATGCGAGCGAAGATCTCCTTGTCCTGCGTCGCCATTGGCCTTTGCTCCTCCGGACGCAGATGCGCGTCCTCGTTACAGCTTTTCTTTGGA
>JBIKVI010000258.1:0-6475 GCA_044356935.1 Silvanigrellaceae bacterium
CAGGACGTTTTCGATGGCAACACCATCTCGACGCGCACCAAGTCGTCGGTCGAGGTCTCTTTGGCGAGCGGCAAGACGTTCGAGATCGGGCCCGAATCTCAGGTGAAGCTTTCGGCAGCGCTCTCCCTTCTCAAGCCCGATTTCATGGTGAACGTGCTCGTTGGCAACCTGAAAGTGAAGCAAAATGCCCCGCGCACCGGCTCCCCGTTGGTGCGCAACTTCGCGAGCTTCGGCCTGCGCGCCCTCGGACAGAAGGAAACAACTCGCATCCGCGTTGGCGACAAGGTCATCGAAGTTGCGGAGGCGTCCGCGCCCGCGCGCCCCGGGCCGGAGGGCACGCCGGTCGCACTTCTCGATCTCATGCGCGGACTCGACGGCAAGCTCCAGGTGAAGTCGGACCCCGCGCTGCAGCTCATGGTGCGCGACGAGGTTACCGGCGAGGAGACGTCCGCCCAAGGCCGCATGGATGTAGAAGAAGACGGGGGTGAAGACGACAGCCAAGGGCAAGATGCTGCTGCCCCTGTGCTCTCGACGTCATGGGCCTCCGAACGCATCGCGGAGAGCGCGCTCGAAAAGGCGATCCTCGAAGGGGAGTTCGCCTCGCGCGTTTTATGGCACGTCTCGAGCCTGCGTCAGGGACGCGTCGAGGCTGTCTCGCTTGTGTTCTCGGTCCCGCCGGAGCACTTGGAGGATCTCTCGCGGGCCGTGGTCTTGGCTCGCGTGGTTCCCGACGTGGCCTCCGTCGGGCGCGGAGGAGAAGGCGTCACCAAGCGTCTGACGGTTGACGAAAAGGGCATGCGCATCACACTTGCGCCCCAGGACCTCGTCATTCTGGCGCGAGCGGATGCCGGTCGCCGGGGACTCAAGGGACTCTTCTCGTTGCGCGTCCAGCTCGGCGCGCGCGTGGCGGAAGCACCCGAGAACGAGGTGGCATGGGCACGCCGTTCGTACATGGTGACCTTGGCCTCGGTGGCCGACATGGAGTTCGCGCGCATGCGCGTGTTGTTGGGCGAGGCCACCTGGGAGAGCGTGCGGTCGCATTTCCAGGGAGCGCGAACCACACCGACTCCTCGGTGGTTCTGGCAGGGCAGTGCGTCTTCACAGGCGCTCAGGGAACCTGGCGGCGCCCAGCGCTTGGCATGGAAGTTCAGTTTCGATTTCGCTGACAAGCAGGACGGCTTGCGTTTCGCCTCGCTCTTGCGCTCTGGCGCGGAGTTCCAGATCGCGGCCGCGCAGGATGGGCAGAGTGACAACGAAACAGCCCTCCGTATTGCCTCCGACGGCGCCTGGCGCGTTGTGGTGCGGGGCATGGCCGACAGCCTCGAGGCGGAATTTAAAGGGGCATCGACGCGGGGATTCTTGAAATGGAGCGAGGGGCGCGTCGCCTGGCTCGGGCGTGCCGATCAGGGCGTGCTCGAACCCTCGGCCTTCTTCCCTCGCCTCGAGCGCGCGCGCGCGGAAGGTTCCGGTGCTGCGTTCCCTTGGCCCTCGGGTTCGACGGGATTCCGCATGGCCCGTGGAGCGCGTGACACCGTGGTCATCGAATGGGCGGTTGCGCTAGGCCATCCCCTCTTCGCTCGCTCACTCCTCGGCGAATCAAGCGCCTTCCTTCCCCTTGATTCGCCTCGCGCGTGGCTTGTGGGCGATTCCGGGGGCGTCACGCCATGACCTCGCGTTGCGCACGCTCTCTCCTGGCAGCGACCCTCGCGGCGACGCACCTCTTCGCGTCCCTCGAATCACGCGCCCAGGACGTGCTCACCGTGCGCGCCCCGGAAGCTTCGTGCCAGGATGCCGATGAGGCCGCTGCGCTGCGGAAGGCATTCCTTCAGGTCTGCCAAAACGTCGGCGAGGAGCTCAGCGTCGGAAAGGGTCCTTGGAAGCTCGGTCCTTTCGAGAGGTTTTCGTGCGCGATTCCCGGAATCGAGGACGCCGACGGAAAGGCCGTTTCCGCGCGCGCCAACTGGGCGCTGACGTTCCGGCTCCAGGGAACCTCGTTGCGCTTTGCGCTTTCGCATTTGCCCCGCGAGAAGATTCAAACCTCCCGCGGCGAAACTCCGGTGCCCGAGGCCCAAGCCCGGATGCCTTACACCTCGCGCACCCTGTTGCTGCTCGGCCAGAAGGACTTCGCTCGTGTCCTGGCAGCCCTGCTCATCGACCAGCTTCCCTACGCCGCTAACGTTCCAAGTGCGCAAAGGACGTCGCCACCCCCTGTGACGGACGCCTCCTTGCTGCCCGTCGATTTTCCAGGACGCAAGAACGCGTGGACCCTGTTGCCCGTTTCCTACAACTCCGAGACGGATGCATGGGTGGTCGACGAGACGCCCGCAGCCGATGTGCCCGTGCTTCAGGCCGTCAATTCCGCTGGGCGCGCCACGGAGCAGCAGTCGCTCTCGCGGCTCCTCGCGCGTCGTTACCGTTCGCTGAAGGTGGATGCGCGAGCGGCTCCCGGAGATACCTGCGGCCCCTGGCAAACGGTGAAACCTCCCCCGCGTCCAACTCCCACGGCGGTTCCCGCTGCCACTCCCACGCCCTCTCCCACGCCCACACCGACCCCGACTCCTGCTCCTCCGTCGCTCTCTCCCTTTGGGTGGGACGCTGAACCCTATGTGGAGGCTGGAGGCGGAGCGTTCGGCAAGGGCACCAATGAGACCTCCTCCAACTCAGGAGGGTTTTTGCGGACGCAGCCCTTCAAGTACGCCCTTTCAGGCTTCGTCGTCCACGGGCACCACATCCGAACCGAAGGGGAAACGGATATCCGCATTTCGACACCCCCGGGCGCCAAGCTCTCCCTCGAAGTCAGCGACGATGGCACCTACACATACACCGAGACCCAAGCGGGGATCAGTTACCTTTCCGTGTTCCCCGTGTGGGGTCCCCTGGGATTCTCAGCGGGCCCCGGGGCCCTCTACGTGAGCCAAGGGCTCCGGTTCGGTTCCATCGATTCCTTCTCCTTCAGCAGCGACGAGTCGCGCGACGAAGCTTTTGGGGTCCTCACGCTGCGTGGCGGGCCTCTCGTGGAGTGGAGCCGCATGTCGGCGCGCGCGGAGGGAATCTTCTCGTCGAACGTCCTGGGCCGCAAGGAGTACGAGGAACGGGGCGCCCGAGCGCAGCTCGGTTACGTTTTCATCGGAGCGCCCGCTTCGGAACGCATGAGCGAAAAGTCTCCGGCCACCGCGCAGGCGCGAGAGCGCGAGCGAGGCTCTGGACCGGAGCCGCCCCTCCCCAAACCCGGTGCGAATCTGCGCGCGTGGGCCTTTTTCTTCGGTGATCATCGCGACGTCCTCGTGGCGCAGAGCTACGCTCGGACTTCGGGCAGCATCCAATCAGCGCAGTTGAGGCTCGTCACTTCGCAAACCCTCCTGGGCGCAGGAGTCGGCATAGGCTGGTGACGACGGCCTCCATTTCGAGGAGAATTGATCATGTCCTGGTCCAAGGCCCGCCTCGTTTTCGCCCGCCTTGCCATGGCGCGCTTCACCGTCCTCGGTGTGTTCCCTTTCTTGGTCGCGATGGCTGCGCTCACACCCGTGCGAGCGATCGCGCAAGGATCCACAGGCAGTGGCGCGCTCGATCACCTGCGCGTCGCCTTCCTTTCGGGATTCGACGAAACCGGCCCCAAGTTCCTGGACTTGGACACGGCGGCGTTCAACGCCGCTGGTCTATTCACAACAAGCGATGGGAGCACCCTGAACGTTTCCTTACGACTCAACCGACAGAACCCGAGGTTGGGTAAACGTGGTTCGCGCGCGCGCGAGGCCGCGCTCACGGACGCGCTCGGGCGACTAGCGAAGATCCTCGAACGCGTGGCGGGGGCTAGAATCGTAGTCCTTCTCGAGGGCGACGACGGCTCCGGCAAAGGGCGCGTCGTCCACAAGTCGGCTTCGGGAGGCTGGACATTCCTCGTGCCCGATGCGCCTCGCGATCGGAGTCCCGAGGGGTTGCAGAAATGGCTCTCGGGCGTTTACGGCTACGCCGCCGTGGTGCGCGAAGCCAAAGGGGGAACGATTACGCTCAAGGCCGCCCCTGGCGTGGTAAAGAAACAAGGACTCTCGCTGGCCGGTGAGCCCTGGCGTCCGCTGGAACGTCCCCTCGAGGCGCGGCCCACGAAGCTACTTGCCTGCGAAGAAGGAAACGCCCCATCCCCCTCGTGCGAGGTCCTGCTCGGTGGTGAACGGGCCCTCGCGCCGGGCACGCCCGTGTGGTTTCCCTCCGAGAGGATACGCCCATGAGCGGCAGGGACGATTGGAAAAAGGCTCCCACCTCGGTCGCTCAATTGCGCGCGGCGGCCCGCGCCGCGGAAGTCTCGCGCACGGGATCCGACTCCCGTCTTGCCTGGGCGGTTTTGGCGTTCGTGGTTTGCTGCGCGTTGGGAGTGGCCCTCTCTTTGTTCGCGAAGTGAGTCGGAACGACGTGCACTTCACTCCTTGCTGATTAAGTCTTTCACGTAATCCAAGAGGATGGTTTTCTTCGCTGAACTCATGGTCGCTCCCTTGGGCATTGATCCCGATTCGACCGAAGAGAGGATGCGACGGCGGTCGTTGTCGAGCTGGGCGCGGGTTGCATATTTCGAGTGGCATTTCACGCAAAACTCCTGCACGACGGGCTTCACGGCACTATCGTAGTTGGGAGGCGCCTTCGGCACTGGGCCCGCGACAGGAGCAGATGGAGGCACGGCGGGCGAGGCCGGCGGGAGGGATGGAGCGGCAGGCGGCAATGTCGCCGGGGGCAGTTGGGCGTTTGAAGGTGCCGTAGGCGGCGATGTCGTCGGGGGCGGTTGGGTGTTTGGAGGGGCGGCAGGCGGTTTCGCCACGACCGGGGGGAGCGACGACGCGGAAGGTAACGAGGCCGCGGGTTTTGGCACCTCCGGGGGAATCACACCTTCTTTGGCTCGCGGCGCTATACCTGCGGCGCCAAGCGCGGATACAACCACTTCCGATTGCGTGGTGTAGACGGCGCGCGTCGGACGAAAGCCGGCTGAGCCTTCGAGAGGCGACGAGAAGGAGACCCTCGAGGGGCGGACTTCCGACGAGGTAAACGCAATGCGGCTCACGCTCCACTCCGACGCAGCCTTGAGCTCCTGGGCGTAGAGTCGGTTCGCTCCGTAGACCCAAATGTGACCATCGATGTAGCCTGCGCCTTCGACGCCCTTCTCCTCAAGGCCCGCGGGCAAATCCAGAGTCCAGTCGTTCACGGTGTCCTTCCCGACGACCCAGCCCGAAACTTTTTCATTCGCCACCACGATGAAGCTTCCCGCGCCCGCTTCGACCACGCGTGGAGCCCCTCCCTTCCAGGGGAGCGAGACCGTTCCAATGGGCGAGCGGAACTTGATGCTCTCGCCTTCCACGGTCCAACTGGTGGATTCCCCGGGCGCGAATTCAAGCTGCGTTGCGACAATGGGTTGCTGCGCGACGGCAGGCGAGGCTGTCCATTGGGAAAGGTCTAAAGGAGCGCTCAGACGTGTCCCGTCGGACTTCGACAAAACGACCCCAGAGTCGGGCGCGAGTGACAGAGAAAAGGTTTCGGAGCCGAGGGAGTAGGACTGCGGCAATGCCGCTCGCCCCTGCTCGCCAAACGAGAATTCGCCTTCGACGGGTTTCTTGACCTCAGCGACATCGGAGGCCCTGTCGACCTCCGATGTCGTATCGGTGCCGTTTGCGGTTGGCTTCTTCTTGTTGTCCGATCCGCAACCGCACAAAAGTAACAGGGGGATTGCGACGAGTTTTCGTGATTCCTTCAAGACGACCTCCTCACCCGAAAAAAGCTTCATGGGAGGAGATCGGAATTCCAGGCGGTGATCCTGAGCGAAGAAGGAAGGCGATGTGCGAGGAGCCGGATGATCCAATAGTCTCGGCGGTTTCCCAGACCTGGATCTAGCGCTCAAACGCCGGGCGGCGTGAATGAGTCGGCCCAATCGCTTACCATTCCGTGCATTCTTTGGGTATTTGATTGTCGGAGCACCCCAATTCCCTGAGTCGGGCGAGGAGCTGCAAATTCAGTTCTTTTCTAGGCCAGTAGTGTCCACTTCCATTGTCGCAGGCCGTCAGGCGACCATCGTCGACATACAAATTGCCCGCAGCGGCAACGGGCGAACCTGCAAGAAACGACGAGTGGTAAATCCCACCAGGGGCAGCCTTGCTGCCTCTCATCGTGCGGCGGTCCGGGAGGTCCCCAACCGGCGAGGCGAAGATGTCGCCCTCCTCGGACATGACGAAGATGAGATTTCCACGCAGCTTTTCACCGTCGGCAAACTCTAATTTGCATTTATTGGCGAGAACGAAATGACTCAACCTTTCCGCTTCACTGAAATAGTGGGCGCCTTTGACTTCCTCTCTTTTATATTCATCGACCATCTGGGCTATCTCTAATGAGGGAGCCGTTCGAGATCGTTCGAAACTGTAATCGCAAACACCCTCTTTATTTGCGCAGACACGGGATCTAAGAGTCGTCAAACTCTCGCTAAGCGATGCTTCGATCAAAG
>JBIKVI010000259.1:0-6440 GCA_044356935.1 Silvanigrellaceae bacterium
GCAACTCGTGCCCTGCTGGGTCACCTATACCAACTCCGTTACGCACGACGTCATCCGCGAGCACATGCACCTCTCGCCCCTTTACTCGGGCGTCATCACAGGAATCGGTCCTCGCTACTGTCCGAGCATCGAGGACAAGGTGGTCAAGTTTCCCGAGAGGACGGCGCACCAGGTGTTCCTCGAACCCGAGGGGTACGACACGCACGAGGTGTATCCCAACGGCATCTCGACCTCGCTACCCGTGCATGTGCAGGAGGCCTTCCTGCGCACCATCGCTGGGCTTGAGAACGTGGCCATCATGAAGCCGGGATACGCCATTGAGTACGACTTCGTGCAGCCCACGGAGCTCCATCCGACCCTCGAAACCAAGAAGATCCCCAATCTCTATTTCGCCGGGCAGCTCAACGGCACCACGGGTTACGAAGAAGCTGCGGCTCAGGGGCTCGTGGCGGGCATCAACGCCGCGCGGCGCGCCAGGAACGAGGCACCCTTCCTGCTCTCGCGCCAGGAGAGCTACATCGGCGTGATGCTCGACGATCTCACCACGCTCGGAACGTTGGAACCTTATCGCATGTTCACAAGCCGCGCGGAGAACCGACTCAAGCTGCGCGAGGACAACGCGGACGCACGCCTCACACCCTATGGCCGCGAGCTCGGCCTCGTGGATGATGCCACGTGGGCCGACTTCCGCGCTCGGCGCGAGGCACTCACGAAGGAACACGATCGCCTGAAGGCGAGTTGGCTCGGCCCCAACCCACCACCGCCATGCTCGCTTCTCACGGCCTGCCGACGCTTGCCGCATCGACGTCGCTCGACGCGTATTTGAAACGACCGGAGATCACCGCCTCCGCGCTCCAGGCCGCGGGACTCGTGTCCCCCGATCTCGATGCGCGCGTTGCGCGCTGCCTCGAGATCGAAATCAAATACGAGGGCTACGTGGCGCGCGAAGAGAACTTGGCCCATCGCCTTAAGGAGCTCGACAGGGTGTGGATCCCAGCGGGATTCGATTACGGCGCGGTGAGCGGGCTTTCGCGCGAGGTGCAGGAGAAGCTGCGCCGGCACGCGCCCTCCACTTTAGGCCAGGCGAGCCGCATCTCCGGCATCACGCCGGCGGCGGTCACGCTGCTGCAGGTCATGCTGCGCCGCGCTCGCGAAGCGGTGGCGCAGGGCTGACGCTTCCCCGAGCGCGGTTGCCCGATTTCTCTTTCGCGCGCCATGCCATTGACGCCACCAAATTGCCTGTCCGTCGTTTCCCAGCGGTGTTGATTTTTCCCTGGTAGCGTTTGAGGAAGGGGTCGGGATGCGCGCAATCGAGCGCGACCGCGCGCACGGGCGCGCACGGGCGCGCACGGGCCCGCACACGCCCATCGATCGGGGACGCACTCCACATATGAACACACTCGGCACTCCGCGACTCGCGCTCCTGGTGCGCTGGTCCATCGTCATAGCCCTTTGGGCTCTCCTCACGTCCATGGCCACCGGCCAGGCTGGGGTGTCCAATTATCGTGAGCTACTCGAGAACCGAGCCGAGCTCGAGGCCGTCAACGACGCGCTGATGATAGAGAACCAGCTCCTGGAGGAGCGCATCGCTCGGCTTCGCGACTCCAAGGACGCCCAATTGCGTTACCTCAAGAGCCAGTTCGGCTATGTGGAGAAAGGCGAGATCGTTTTCCACTTCGCGGGCAGGCGCCGTCCCGAGGTCCAGGCTAAGCCGGTGGCACCCGCCAAGGAGCAGTCGGCCTCCCGGGGAGCGGGCCCGACCCTTCGCTGGTGAGGGTTCTTGTCATGCAACCCCCCGGAAATCCGCCTGTTAACTTAAAAACGTAAAGCGATCCCGGCCCTTGCCGATCGAAACCTTTGGTCGAATGCGCACCGGAGGGTCGAAGCCTATGGCTAAGCAAAGCACCGCCAAGTTCCAAGAACGGGCAAGACGCAACGCGGTTCCCTTGCTCGTGTGGCCTCTGGCGCTTTTCACGCTAGCCTGTTCACGCAACGCGCGTGAACAGGGCGCGGCGGAAGCCAAGGGTGGAAGCACGGTGCGCATCGCGTTGCCGGCAGTGGATACGGCACTCGAGGCAGAGGTGGCCGCACTCTCACTCCAAGGCGGAACCGTCGAGAAGTACTCGTATGTTCCCTTCCACCTCGCGCTGCGCGTCTCCAACGCCGCCGGCTTCGAGCGCGTCGTCACCGTGAATCCGAAGTCGCCGGAGATCGCCCTCGAGGTGCCCACGGGCGCGGTGAAGATCGACGCCATCTTGTTTGGATTGCCCGTTCCAGAGGGCAAAGCGCTGGCGGACACGTGCAGGCGCGAAAGCAAGACGGAAACGACAGCCGACTCTCAAGAGAGTTCCCCAACGGGTTCCTCAAGCACCGGCGGCGATGGCCAAATGGCTTCTGCGCCTCCTGGAAGCGGAACTTCTCCCGAGGGGGGAACAGGCCAATGGACAAAGCCTCTGAATTATATCAGCGCGCCCCATCTCAATGCCGTTGGCTTCGACGGAGGAGGAGGGAACTCGAATTCAAGGGGCGATGATCGCACTGAATTCATCTTCGTTTCACAGGTCTCGCAAACCGTGGACGTGAAGGTGGATACCGAGGCCCTTCCCGTGAACTTCCCCGCCCTGCGGGCAGCCCTTATGGAGCCTTTCGGCGCGCGCGTGCTCGCGGCGGGCCGCCCCCTCACGAACACGACGTTCCCCCTTTTGGACGTCTCGACGAGACGACCCATCCTCGACCCCTGCGATGGCAAAGCCATCACGCTGAAAACGGATAGTCGCGGACGCCTGGTGGACAACCTTCCTGAGGTCGCAGGTGGGGCTCCCCTCTTTGCCCTCGGATTACCGGCGCCACGCACGGGTTTCGTAACCATCAATCTCAATACCACATCGACCCTAGGTCGCTTCTTCGACATCGACGTCGATGCACGCACGAGTTCACCCATGGCCACATCCACCGATTTCTTCGGCGTGAAGGAGAGCCTGCAAGCGCTTTCCTCGCGGGGCATTGACTTCGTGAAGCGTCTGTTGAACGCGGCGCAGGCGAGCTTCGATGACGGCACTCCCGATGCAGCTCCGTGGGTTCCAGGACTGCCTCCTCCCGCGCCCCAGGTTTACATCGCACAGTTCGAAGAACCACGCGTCGTGCGGGTAGGGATGCAACTCCAATGCAACGCCGTGCTCGCCTACGAGAACTCGCCCGAGGCGCGACTCGCGGCCGAGTTCCAGTGGTTTTTCAAAGGCGTGGCGCAGCCCCTACCCGTTCCTTCCCCGGGTTCGATGTGGAAACCGCACCCCGCGGGTTTCACCGTGCCCATGGGCGCTGCGCTTGGCGATCCCGTCCGTTGCGACGCGCGCACGGTGCAGACCGACGCGCAAGGAAACGTAACTTCGCGCGGTGCTTGGGCATCGGCAACCGTGTCTGTCACCGATGCGACCCCCATAGCGACACCGATGAGCACCCCGACTCCGCCACCCGACGGCCAAGGAGGCGGCGTGGTCAATGGCGGCGAGGTCAATGGCGGCGGGGGAGGCGAAATGACCATGCCGTGGTGGCCGAGCGTCAGTGAGCTCGAAGTGTTTGCCATCACGTCCACCAGTGCCGTCGCGCGCCTGAATTTCGACGCCTCGGGCTCCGACGTCGACGGACTTTCCGTTGCGGTGGGCGCGGGTAGCCAAGCTCCCCTTTGCGCCGGGCAGACCGTCACACCGGTCGTTGGGTCTCGACGCACCTACACCATTCCCCTCTCGAGCGGCATTGTGCCAGGAGCGTCGCACACCGTCCGCGTTTGCCCGTCGCGCCTGGTCAATGGGATCCGCGAGCATTCAACCGGAATGATCGCACCCTACCTCGCGCCCAACTCCAACCCAAGCCTTGCCATCGACCCCGCGATCCCGCCACCCGAGGACTTCCAGGCCATCAGCGCAGGGTCAGGCACTACCGGATTCGGGTGGACACTCCCAACGAACGTTCCCGGAGCCGTCACCAAGAAAGTGCGCGTGTACCGATCTTCCGGGCCGCAGTTCACGTCCACGGGCCCCCTCCTGGTGTCGAGCCATGGCGCCTCGAACGCGTGGCATACAGACCCAAGTTTGCCCGACGGCGCACCTCGCTACTATCGCGCTCTCCTCGAGGTTGCGGACTTCGGTAACATCCCTCGGTTCTCCGCGCCAACGGCGCCCTTCCTCCTCGAAAACGCACGTATGGTGTCCCGTTTCCTTACTGCAGACGCTCCCGCGAGTTCCGACGTGCGCGACATTGCCACGGTAGGCGGTGGTTTCTTCATGGTGGCCACCTCGCGAGGCCTCTCCATCACCCACGACGCCGGACTCAATTGGGATCACCGCACGCGCGCCAATGGCCTGCGCGACGATCGTATCCTGCGCGTGCGCGTGCGACCCAAACCCTCGGGACAGGACGTGTGCGTGGTGCATGAAGACGGCAACGTTTCCTGGTCGTACGATGGCGGACGACAATGGCAATCTGCCGACGTCAGGGGGCACTCCGCCAACGCCGTCGCGAAAATCTGCGACTTCCGCAATGGCGAGCTCCTCATTGGCACGGAAAACGGCATCACCATGTTGCGGCAAGGCGCGTGGAGCCACCACCCTGGCGCCAACATAACGGATCTCGTGTGGGATTCAGGGCAAGTTTACGCGAGTGGACCCGATGGGGTTCAGCGCGTGCTCGAAGACGGGACCCTCCAGAGTATCCTCACGGGCGCCAACGTGCGCAATCTCCACTCTCGCAATGGTTACCTGTTCGCCACCCTCTTCGATGGTCAGGGTTTGCGCGTGCGCACGCCTAGCGGTGCCTGGTTCACACCGAGCTTCGCTCCGGACTCCTTCCCGGGCATCGGGTTCGAGTACATCGATGGCGTAGACTACGCCCTCGTCGCTTCCGCAGGGCAGGTCCACCGCGCGCCCATGCAAGGGCTCTCGGCGGCCACGACCTGGTCGGCGTCCCCGCTCGGACAGTCGTTTACGTTGCCCAGCCCATTGGCCGCTGGAAACCTTTATGCTCGCGGCCAAAACGCGCAGATGTTCGCAGCCTCGGGAGGGCTTTACGTGAAGCCCGACGGGGGACCCTGGACACTCCGTGCTCCCCCACCCGCATTGATGAACCCCACGTCCGCGGCGGAACACTTTGCAAACATGCAAAACACAACGTGGGTGCTCAGCCGACCTTCAAACTCTCTCGCGAAGTCCACCGACAATCGGACGTGGGAGTCGGTTCAGTTGCCGAGTGGTGCCGTTCCGCGCAAACTCGTCCTCGTCGGTAGCGACCTGTTCCTGACAGCCAACGACGGGCTTTACCTCTGGACAGGCACGAGTTGGTCTTCGCTCCTCAGCGGAATGCAAGTCTTCGACGTGGTGCGCATTTCCGGGGTCCATACAACCTATCTTGCTGCGACATCCACTGGGCTCAAAGCCTCGGCCGACTTCTCCGCGTGGACACCCGTGAGCGGCAGCGGGTGCACTGCGATCAGCACAAACCCCAGCAAGGCACTCACGTCGATTTCCGCAAGCGCGTTCGTGGGCACGACCGGTGGCGATGTTGTTCGAGTCAAATCCATAGATTCTAGCACTTTCGCATGCAGCGCGATGTCCGCGTCGAGCCTAGGAAGGCCCGGCGAAATCACCGCACTTGTGTCGCGAGGAACGGAGTCCCTTGGTGAGGTCCGTGGGATTTCCAACACCACGTCCATCGTCCTTGGCGTGTCCGCGAATAGCATGAGCGTTACGACGTCAGTGACTCTTGGCAACCTCGCTAGCGTGAGCCTTGGCCAATCTGGCTTCGCACGATTCGCTGATATCCATGGCGTCGGCGATACCTTTGCACTTGTCCTCGAGCATGGGAATGCCTCGCTCAACGCGATCCTCCTTCTCAACGGCCCAGGCTGGACAGCGTTGTCTCCTTCCCCGAAACGCCCAAGTTCCGGCCTTTGGCGCTCCTTCGCCATTGCGGGCGTCAGCAACGCCCCCTCCTCTTTCCACATCGTCTCCGAACGAGGCATCGTATACGGCGGCATGCCTTTCGATGCGATACCGCCCTCCATTGTCGGAGCTCCCGCATTGGAGCACCGCTTGTTCGTGACCTCGCAGGACTTCCTGGGAGACCTAGGGGGCTTGGCGGGAGCCGACGCCAGATGCCAAGGGGCAGCCGACAGCGTATCGCTTGGCGGAGCGTGGAAGGCGGTCCTTTCGAGCTCCACCGTGGCTGCACGAGATCGCATCACGATTACAGGACCGGTAGTCTCCGCTATTGGAGGGAACCTTATCGCAAACGACTACAGCGACTTCTTCGACGGAACAGTCGACTTCCCCCTAAAGACCGATGAGTGGGGGACATACGTTTTCGCAGGTTCCTACGCCTGGACGGGTAGCACTGCGATGGGCGAGATTTCGAAGTCTGACACTTGCTCAGACTGGACGAGCAACGCG
>JBIKVI010000260.1:0-6411 GCA_044356935.1 Silvanigrellaceae bacterium
GTGGATGCCTCGGCGGTGCTCTTTTCCGACGGCATGCGGAAAGCCTACGTCGCGCGCTGGAGCAGGATTCGCGGCGAAAAAGAGGCTGAAATCGAGGGTCTTGCAGGCGGTAAGTTGGCAGTTTTCGTGAGCATCTACACGCCCGAGGACGACTACCTCGAATTGGAAAACCGCCAGCTTTGGAGCCATGCCCTCCAGCTCGGTCCCGCAGCCGTTTCTCCGACGCTCGTGCGGCGCCTTCCTGCAAAGTCCGCTTTCACTCCCTTCTTTCCATTCGTCAACAAGTGGACCTCCGACTATCTCCTCCTGTTCGATGCCTCAACGGCGGGCCTCGGCGCTGAGGGCCTCGTGAACTCGACTTCCGCCACTTTCACCATGCGTTCGGCGCTGGCCTCGGTGGAGTTCACCTGGCGGTGAAGCGCACGAGTCCCCATTAAGGGGCAGGACGTGCGTCCAATGGCCCGCGCACAAGGTAACGGCACTCGGCGAGGTCACCCTCCCACCGCGCATCTCTGACTTTCCGCTCGGCGTCCAAGGTGAAGTGGACGGAGCAGTCGTACCGGTACGAGGTGAGGACCGGATCGCGGAAGAATCGTGAGTGTCCGGGCACCGATCGGATCTCATCGCGTCCAGAAGCGTAAGTCAGGACACGAGTACCGTCTTTGAGGTCGTAGGAGCGATGGGGCGCGCCGAAACGGCCCACCACCGCGGCCTCGTCTTTTTCGCGCCACGGGGCGAGGCGGGCGTCGAGATCCACGGCCGTAACGCAGCCAGTGAGGCAGGCGGCGGCTGTCAGGACGGGAACGAGGAGGTTGCGATACGTTGTGCGTAACAATTCGTAACCTCCTCGTCGCCTGGTTGAGCACTCCCGATTCTTCCTGGGGGAGTGCTTGGGGTTTCGCATCCCCGTCAACGAGGCTGGTGCCTTTACAGCTCCGAGTGAGTCAATCAGTTCGGCCTGGCGGCCTCAAAGGTCCCTTTTTGCTGGTCGCACCACGAACGAGCCACATTCGTGGTTACCTCTTCTTTGGGGCACTGACAGAGGCTGTGGTTGGTATGACCTTGACGCCTGAGTGCACCCTGAGTGCCTCCCTCGGCGTCGGTTCCCCTATCGACGTCGCTGCCATTCTCGACGTCGTCCAAAATCAATTGCGTGCATCCCTTCCAATTGTGGCCGAGTTTTGAAAGGCGTTCGCAGGAATTCCACGCGTGCTGAGGGTCGCGTTCTGCAGGTGTGAGACTTTCGAGTCCTCGCTGGTACGCGATGGCCATCATCTCATCTTTGGGGATGTGATGCATGAGAGTGAAGGTGCATGTACCCGAACCCGAACCCGAACCCGAACCCTCTCCCCCTGAGTCTGCTGCAGACTGCCCCGATGATCCCCCTTCGCTGTCGGGTCGGCACGAGGTGAGCAGTGAGGCCAAAAGTAACGATGCCATGATCCGTTGACGCGTTCTCATGCCCAAGGCGGTTCCTCCTGTCCGAGTCAAATTCAAAGTTCGGCATCGGTGTAAGCTCCTGGGAACTTTAATTTGAAGATGCCCCGCAGCATCAAGGGCATTTTGACCGTCTCGCTCCTGCTTCAAAGTCGCCAACATCCCGTACTCGCGTCAGAAATGCCTTTGGCGTCAAACTTTTCCTCACCTGCAGTCACCAAGCTCCGAAGACTTCTCGGAAGGGGTCCCGCAGGGTCGTGGGGCGCCTCCGTCCCACGCGGGCCGCTGCCAAGCGGACTACGGACGGACGAGGCCAGCAACCAGGGAGAGGTATGTCGGGCGCGCCCAAGTACATACTCACGGAGCGCATCGCTCAAGGCGGCATGGCGGAGATCCACCTCGGCAAGAGCGTGGGACTCGACGGCTTCGCGCGCGTGTGCGCTTTCAAGCGCATCCTCCCCCACTACGCCCAGGACCAGGAATTCATCCAGATGTTCCGCAACGAGGCCATGGTGGCCAAGCAGTTGCAGAACAAGAATATCGTCCAGGTGTTCGACTTCGTATCCGACGGCACGAGCTTCATGCTCGTCATGGAGTTCGTCGACGGCCAAGACCTCCGCTCGGTGCTCGCGGCCTCGGAGCAGCAGAGGAAACGCATACCGCCCGAGATAGCGTGTTACCTCGCCATCGAATGCCTCTCGGGGCTCGGGTATGCCCATGGGGCTGTGGACGTTTCCGGACGCAGCATGGGCATCATCCATCGCGACGTCTCGCCGCAGAACATCCTGATTTCCTACGAAGGCGACGTCAAGATTACCGACTTCGGCATCGCGAAGGCGCAAAACCAGAACTCAACGACCCGCGCGGGCGTGCTCAAGGGCAAGTTCCGTTACATGAGCCCCGAGCAGGCCCTGGGCGAGACCATCGACGCGCGTTCCGATATATTCGCAGTGGGCGTCATCCTTTGGGAGATGCTCACCATGCAGCGCCTGTTCAAGGGCGAAGACATGGCGGTCCTCGAGGCGGTGCGGCAGTGCCGCATCAAGGCACCCTCGCAATCGGGAGGGACGAAGGCCCATCCCGAGCTCGACGCCATCGTCATGAAGCTGCTCGCCAAGGACGTTTCCAAGCGCTACCAGAACGCCAAGGAAGCCATCCGCGACCTCAACAAGTTCGTTTACGGGATCCGAGCCGACTTCTTCGCGGGCGAGGCGGCCGAGTTCATGCACCATCTTTTCCGAGACAAGCTCGCGGCCGCCCGCGAGCGCTTGCGTTCGACGCTCGCCTTGCCGGTGGGAGCGCTTGGTGGGGGTTCCGCCTTCGATCTTTTCGGGGCGAGCGACCCTGCGGCCACGCCCTCGTCCGTGGTCGACATGAGCAAACCATCGCAAAAGGCCGTGCCTGCTGCCGTCCCCATGGCAGGAGCGGCCGCACGCGCCATGGGTGGGGCAGGAGGCGGCGGTGGGGGAGCTGCCGCTCCAAACCTCGACGATCTTATGAAAGAGGGGGCGCCTCGTCGTGGCGATGGAGGCGGGGGCGGCGTTCAGCGCATCGAGGTCGTGGGCGGACGCCCGGCGGGTGGCCAATCCACAGGTAGGCAGCGCCCCGGCAGCCCCCGCAGCCCGCAAATGGCCAAACCGCGCTTGCGTTCGACCCGGATGAACGGTCCTCGAATGGGCGTCGATCCAAGCTCGGAAGGCATGGGGGGCGAGACGCTTCTGCTCATGGGAGTGCTCTTCGTCGTGGGGCTTCTAGCAGGTTACCTCGCACTCTTGAAGCTCGGCGTCATTTCCAGAGCAAGCGACCTCGTGGTGGAAGTCACTCCCGGAGGTGGCCGTTTCACAGCCGCATTCGATGGTAAGCCGCTTGGTGGAGGCAAATACATGGAGTCGCCCATTCGCCTCGGCTTGCAAGGAAACAAGGAGCACGTGCTCACCATCCGGAAGCTCGGCTTCAAGGATCGTTCCTTCCAGGTGAAGACGCCCCTGTTCGGAGGGCCCCTCAAGGAGAGCCTCATCCTGGAAAAAGGCACGACGCCTCTTGCCTCATTGCGCATCATAACAACCCCGCCGGGCGCCAATGTGGTGCTCGAGGAGGGGCTCGACGACGGTGCAACGCCGGTGAGTTTCCCGTTCTTGCCCGTTGGACGCACCTACGAGGTGAGGATTCGCCATCCGAAGTGTCCTAGCGCAATCAAGGATCGCATTCGGCTCAAGCCAGGTGACGAGCGCATAGGTCTGGTTGCGAAGACCTACCGCCTGAAGGGATGCCTCAAGTAGGCAAGGGTTCGGTGCGTGTGTTAGCGTCGGCACTTCGTTTCGCTGCCGCGAGAACCCCCGTCGAAAGGCCTCCGCAAGCCGTGACACCCATCGACCCTAACGGGCCAATGTCCGTAGACACCTCGTCACTGGACACGCTCACTGGCCGGTTCCGCTCTCAGGTGACCGACGAACTCGCTTCGCTCGACGCCGTCTCGCGCGAGCAATTGCGCGGTGACTACGTGTTCGTCATCGACGGTGTGCCTCGCTTCTTGGTGGTCCTCGGCCGCGGCCGTGCGCTCTCCGGATCACTGAGCGCGCAAGCCGACGCCTTCCTGCTCGAAGTGCCCGAGGCACCCCCCGCCGCAAACGTGTGGGTCAAGGTTGCCGATGCCTTGGCCGCAGCGCGTGCCGCGGTGCATACCGACGCCGCGACCCTAGGTCGACTCTTGTCGGGCACCATGAAAGCCAAGTCCGCTTTTCTCGCAGGCCGTGTGCGAATCGAGGGCGACCTCCCCGGCTTCCTGCGGCTCATCGGCCTGCTCAAGGCGCGAGGTGTGAAGGCTCCGGGTGAGTTCGTGGAGCATGGCTCGAGCTGAGCCGCGCCGGTGCGAGTGCCGGTGCGAGTGCCGGTGCCCGTGCCTGTGCCCGTGCCTGTGCTTTTGCGGGTCGCTTTAGCGCGGGCGACGTAGCGAAGCGAACATCTCGCGTTCGTTGTCGGAGGAGTCCACGCGCGTGCGAGGCAAGCGGAGATCGTGTTGCGGAGCGAGCCGGACGTCAGAACTCGAAGCTCCCCCGGGAATTCCCCTTGAGAGTTCGTGCTCCACGGCGACCTCCGCCGCTGCCCGCGTGCGAGGAAACGACGCAGCTGCGCGCGACGGTGCGCTTTCGTTTTCGGGAAAGCCCGCGCGAAGACCCATGCGCCCAGAGGCCGGGGGAAGGGTGTTTGTTCGTTGTGTGCTCGCTCTCGGGCTCCCCTGGGCTCCCTGCGAGGGGCGCTCTGGTGCGAGGGCGCCAGCGAGGGCGGATCCCAGACCGCCGAGGTTGGCTCGAAGTTCCAAAGTCATCTCGAAGAACGTTGCGATGCGGCCTGCGGCGCCTTCGAGGTCATCCTCATTGAGGATACGCCCAAAACGCGAGGCTTCCCCGAACTCCTCGATCATCTCCCGGATGGCTTGGCGCGTGGCTTCGTGGAAGACTCCCATGGTCGCCGTGTCCCTCCTCATGCGGGCAGCATTCCCACCCAGCTGCCTTCATTATCCCGCACGCGGGCGTGTTGCCGTGAGGGCCGAGCCTGTGGCACCGTGAATGCCCAGCCGACGTTTCAGGCAATTTCTGCCTACCGCACCCAGGAGGTTTTCCCGTGGTTCCCTCGTCTTCGTCGGCCCCGGCTCTTGCCGGGAGCCTCGACCCTTCCGCGCTCTCTTGGCCACCGAGCGCACCAGGCGAAGAGAGTCTGTTGCCTCTCGTGGCGCAATCGGAACACACCGGGCAGGTCCTTATGGTGGGGTGGGTCAATCGCGCCGCTCTTGAGATCACCCTGGGCACCAAAGAGGTCACTTTTTGGTCGCGATCGCGTCGCCGTCTCTGGAAGAAGGGAGAGCAAAGCGGAAACGTCCTTTCCTTGCGGGCCCTCCACATCGACTGCGACTCCGATACGCTGCTCGCGCTTGTGGAGCCGGCGGGACCCACATGCCATCGGCACACCACGACCTGTTTCGATGCCCTTCACGACGAGGCACAAGGAGCCTCCGCCGGATTCGACGAGGTCGTGCCGTCGGGGGCTCGCTTGGCGAAGCTCTTCGAGACCATCGAAGAACGCGCGCACGGAGCCGACGAGGGCAGCTACGCGCGCAAGCTGGTGTCCGCGGGGCTCGATCGTTGCCTGCGAAAATTCGGAGAGGAGGCCACCGAGTTTGTCGTCGCTGCGAAATCGGCGCAGGCATCCGCCACCTGCCGCGATGCCCGCGCCGATTTGGCCGGAGAGGCGGCCGATGTGTTGTTCCACCTTTTCGCCACTCTCGTGGCAGCGGGTGTTCCCTTGTCGGAAGTCATCGCCGTGCTCGCGGCGCGCGAAGGAAAGCGGCGGCCCGACGCGTCGCTCGCTTCGAAAATTTGAGCGGACTCGCTCTTAGTTTGGAGAGGTTTCAGGGCAGGTCGTAGAGGTCAGTTCTGTCCTTTGCACCTGTACCCAGCCTTCGCTGCCCGCGAGGCTATAATTGTGGACCCACACATTGTAGCGCAGACTCTTGGGGTGTTGCGCTCCCAATTTGACGATGACCGGCGCCTCGCCGTTACCGAGACTCGACTTCGGGTTTTTCTCACTCCCCGTGGCCGTCAGGTACAGGGGGGTGGATCCACTGTAAATGTAACAGGCCGCGGATGCCCAAGGCGAGGGAGCTGCCGCACTTGGCGCTTGCGCTCCCGGGTTCGCTCCCCCAGTGCAGGTGGCACTCGTGTGAATAGCCGTCTCGCCGTAATTGCCCGCGGACTTGTGAATACAGGCCTGTGTCACGAGGCCGACCAAACTGCGTATCAGCGTAACAGTCTGATGATGCGCGGGTGATGCCGTAACGAGCAATTGGGGAGAGGGCACTCCCTGCGTTACGTTCCTTGTTCCAAAAATATCAACTCCAAGGAACAAGGAGTGCCCGATGGCTAAGGATAGCGCGGAAAGCCCAGCAAAGTCTCGTCCTCATCACCTCTCACCTGCTGC
>JBIKVI010000037.1:0-21287 GCA_044356935.1 Silvanigrellaceae bacterium
TCGAGATGATCGAAGCTTGGCGAGAGAGTTGGGAGACGTCGAACTTCGACAGCTACATGGGTTTCTACTCGAAGAACTTCCGCTCGCTTGGCAAGTCGCGCGAGGGCTGGCAGCGGTACAAGAAGAACATCTCCCGCGCGCGCGCCGGCGACATTACTGTGACCCTTTCCGAACCCAAGATCCTCGCCTTCGAGGACCAGCTGCTCGTCGTCTTCCTGCAGGATTACCGAAGCAAGTCGCACTCCGACCACGGGCGCAAGTTCCTCTACTTGCAATGGGAGGGCGACCGTTACCGCATCATCGCCGAGAAGTGGTACAGGGAAAAAAAAACATCGACCGCCGAGAACGGCTACAAGCCGTTGAATAACGCCATGTGAGAGAGCGCAAATGCAGCACGCCAACCCCCGAACCCGACGGAACAAGCGGCTGCACCTCGTGTGGTTCGTCGACGCTGCGAGCACGAAGAGCGCGAGCGTCTCCCTTCGCGGCCTCGCTATCGGCGTGGCCGGATTGGCTTTCTTATTCGCGGGCTCCCTGGCTTCCCTGGCCCTCTACGCGAACCAGGAGAAGCGGTTAGCCGACGACGCGCAGTACGTGCGGGAACTCAAGGCGGGCGTTCTCGCGCAGTCCATGGTTTTCGAGCGCGCCCTGGCTCTGCAAGGGCGAGAGGACGAGAAGATCGAACTCGCAGCGCGGGCTCGGGTTGTCGAGGAAGAAATCGGACGTTTGAGCAAGGCACCGATAAGGGACTCCGCAGCCAAGGGAACAGAGGCGGCCGAGTTGGGAAAGGTCAGCAGCACGCTGACGAACCTCGACAACGCGACGCTCAACCTTGTCGCCGCTGGTGCAGGGGAGGATCTGGTGGGAGACGGCGGCGCGTCCGAGCCGACGGACTCGGTTCCACCACTCACAAACAAGGGCACCGCGGAGGTGGCCCTCACCGCGAAGGCGCCACTTTCGGCGAAGCCTTCAAGTTCGGGCCCCTCTTCTCGCTTACCTGCTCCGGCGGCTCCGGCGGCTCAAACAGCTTCGGCAGCTTCGGCAGCTTCGGCAGCGGTTCCGGAGGCTCGAGCCGATCCAGCAACCACACCCGCACGGGGAGCTATAGCCGATGCGTCGACAAGAACAGCTGGGGCGCAAGAGCTGAGGGTCGCATTCCACCACCTCACGGTCGGCCCCGTTCCAGCGCCACTTTCCAAACCGTCAACAGCTGACTCGGATGCCACCGAAGAAGCTGACGATGCCACCACGAACGCCGAGTTCGATACGTCGTCGACGCGCATCCGCTTCGAGCTCGCAAACCCCGATCCCACGCGCACTCTCGCGGGGCGAGTCTGTGCCGTCTTGATGTTACGCAAGGGGACAGGACCTGAGCGCATGGAGAAGGTGCCCTCCGGCCTCCAGACTACCCCCGGTGGCGAGCCCGTCAACGGCTGTCGAGGTGGGCAATACATTCGTTTCGCGAGGTTGCGACCCACGAGCCTCGACGTAAAGGTCCCTTCAAACGAAGTGGTCTCGGTGCGGGTCTACTTTTCGGAGGGTACCGGCGCTTCGCTCCAGACTGCCACCTGGAAGGCTCCCAACCCCGAAGACTCGAATTAATGTAACACGCCGTATTTCCTGTTATCACCATTAAGTCTTCGTAACTTCTCTAAAGCCCTTCCCGAGGTCCACCGATGGGATTGATGAGGCCCAGGGGAGGAGACTCGAAATGGCGAAGCACCGGCACGTTATCGTGGGCTATCTTGGCCTCATGACGATGGTCAGTACGACCCTCGGTGGGTACGTCGCTTGCGGCGCCCAACAATACAGGGTTCCCGTGCATGGCGACGAACCCGCCCCCTCGCGCCCCAACACGGGACAGAGTGGGTCGATCTCGGGCGCGGCCAGCCCGGGGGGAGTGAATCTAGCAGGGGTTCATAGCGCGGCGGGATGGTCCAAGAACCTTCCCATCGTGTTTAAGACCAGCGGCGAGATGCAGTCGGAAGTGGTCGAGCAGCTCCGCAGGGCGATGAAGACGTGGGAAACAGCCGTGGGCAAACCCATGTTCCGTTATGAGGGCATCGAGGACACCCGGGGTGCCGATTTCGCGGATCTCTACCAACCCCTCGACGACCCCCTCAATAGCCACTATTTCGATTTCAACTGGGGCATCGCCACCGGCAAGTCGGCAAGCGTGCTTGCAACCACGATTTGGGAAAACGACCCTTCCGATGCGGCTCGGATCGTCAAAGGAGACATACGCTACAACGCCGAGTTCTACATTTTCGGTGACGCCCTCAAGCAGTACTCCGAGGGCAAGCGCACCATCGTCGACATGGAAAGCCTCGCCCTCCATGAGGTGGGCCATTTGCTAGGCCTCGCCCACATCGCCGAGTCCGATGACCGCTACAGCGTTATGAACCCTTCGTTGTTCATCGGCGAGGGCATGATGACGCGCAGGCTCTCCGAAGGCGATGTGGAACGCATCCGCGCCGTGTATGGAGTGGGCGACCCTAGCTTGGCGGCGACTCTCGAAAAGGCCAACGACTTTCCGCAGAACAATTGAGGACGACCGTCCGGGCAGGGGCGACGCTCATTCGCGTCGTTTGCGAAGATGCCAACTGTTGTGGATGCGCTTGCTCCGGAAATCCTCTGGAAGGGTGCATTCCGTTACGTTTTCGAACGTGAAGTGGGGCGCGAGCGCCTCCTCGTCGAGGGCGAATTTCCTGTTGTTGTTCGAAAACACCACAAGACCATCGTCCTCGAGCACTTTACCGCAGGCGATGAGGAGGCCGGCGTGGTGCTCCTGCACGTCGAAGTGCCCCACGACCTTCTTCGAGTTCGAGAACGATGGGGGATCGACGAACACGAGGTCGAATGTCCGCTTTTGGAACTTGAAGTCGGACAGCGCAAGCATGGCGTCCTCACGCACGAACGAATGCGCGCCACCCTCAGGATCGAAGCCGTTGAGCCGCATGTTGTCGCGTGCCCAGTCGAGGTAGGTATTGCTTAAATCCACGGAAACGGTTTGCGACGCGCCACCGGCCGCGGCGTAACACGTCGCCGTGCCGGTGTAGCAGTAGAGGTTCAGGAAGCGCTTCCCGGAGGATGCCGCGCGAATTGCGGCGCGCGTCTTGCGGTGGTCGAGGAAAAGCCCGGTGTCGAGATAGGCGCCGAGTTCCACCTTGAACCGCAGACCCTGCTCGAAGATGGTCGTCTCGAAGCGCCTTTCGTCGGAGCGCTCGTATTGTTCCTCCCGATTCAGGATGCGTCGCCGGACTTTGTGGAACACGCGGGCCTCTGGGATTTCGAGGAACAGGGAGACGGCCTCCTTGACCTCCTCGGCCTTGGCGGCGCGCGACTCCTCAGCCTCCTCGGCGTGGCCTTCGTACTCGTACACGACGGCGGCGCCACCATAGAGGTCCACGGAAAATGGATACTCAGGAATGTCGCGATCGTAGACGCGCCATGCGTCGAGCCCCGCGCGTCGTGCCCATTTGCGCAGGTGGGCGTAATTCTTCTTGAGGCGGTTGGCGAACATCGACATGGGAGGAGGTCCAAGGTGCGCAGAAGGTGCGCGGAAGGGGGAGTGAAGTCCGGGCTCAAAGGAACACGATGTCTCCGGCCTCGTAGACCGACCGAGCGGGGCTTGCACCTGGAATGACGGGCTCGTTGTCACCCACCACGAGAGAAAACTCAAGGTAGAATGGCCAGGAGGTTTGCACCGTGAACGGAACCACGAGGACAGGGGCTCGCGTCGCGTACGGGATTTCCAAGCCGGCGCCCTGCAGGAAACGCATCCCCGATTCGCGCAGCGCTAGGCCGAGGTCGCGCCGGAACGTGCGCTTGGCATGCCCGACGACGAGATCCGCCACCTCGAGCACCGCGTCGCGGCAAAGGGCATCAGTGAAGCGCTCACCGGCCTCGTAGGCGAAGAGAGGCGTCAGCAGGGTCTCCACGGTGTCGGGATGGAACGAGAAGCACAAAGAACCGCGCAAGCCGCTGCCGCGGACATCCATCAAGGCGTTGACGTCGCACAACGCTAAAGCGTCAGATTTCAGAAAAGGGCGCCCCGCCATGACTGGCACGCGTCCGAGTCGACCCACGACGTGAACCATGGCATCGAGGAATCCACGCACGAGGGTGGGATCGAAGGGGCCCTTGAGCGCATCGCGAGGATCGAGCAGGCGCGCCACCTTCTGCGCGAGCGTCGCGAACGCGAAAGGCTTGGCCAGGAGGAACGAGGCGCCGGCGTTGAGGACCTTGAAGAGGGCTTCGGGCTGGGGATGCGCCGTCATCACGATGACGGGCGACTGCCAGTTGAACTGATTGCCCGCGATTCGCGAAATGAGCTCAAGTGCTGGCACATCGGAGACCCCGTGGTCGAGGATGAACGCGTCGAACCGCATTTCCTCCACGTGGGCGAGCGCCTGTTTGCCATTGGCGCAGGCCGCGACCTCGTAGCCGAGGCTCTGGAGACGCGCTTGGAGAGTTTCGAGGAGTTCTGGGGATTCGTCGAGGAGAAGCAGGCGGGCCATCGGAACTCCGGAAGTGGGCCGGGGCCTGCGCGCGTCAGATTCCCCCGGCCGCGTATTCTTCGAAGAGGGACCAGCAGCGGTTGTCTCGGCTATAGAAAGCGAGCATGACCTTCTCCTCGTCCCACACCTTATACACGGCGGACTTGTAGGTATAGTACCTCAACCAGAGCCCGCCGCTCCGACCGCTCACCATGTTGTCGGGGGTGGGCATGAAATCGTCAATGAAGTAACACTCCCCGGCCTCCATCCGCATGAACGGCAAGGTGACGGTAATTCCGAAATCCTTGCGCTTCTCGGGTACGATGGCGCAGCCGCTGGCCAACGCCGCCAGGGCCATGGCGATGGCTCCCGCGAGGGCGGTTTTGCAGCGTTGTGCGCGTTTCCGGGTTGGTGCCATAATCTCGGGACTCCACGAGGCGGATGCTGGCGGGGCGGGGCGCGCCCTCGAGGCTTGCGCAGCTCCTATCGACACGCGACGCGATCGGCTTGAACGCGGAAGGTGCCCATGCCAATGCCCATGTCAGTGTTCCGACTCCCCGCCAGGCTCGTGGCCGGGGGCCTCTTCCTGCCACTCCTCGCCGGTTGCGCAACTTTTTGGAACGGAAGTTCCACGACGACCGCGGCGGACCAGGGCCAAGGTGCGCGCGCCGATCTCGAGGCAACGCGCGTCGACACCTGCGAGCCATCCGGCGTGAATTGGGATCTCGAAGGCGAGGTGCGCAGCGTGGAAGTCGTCCGCACAGGCGGACGCTGGATCCTGGTCTACGAATCCATGATGCGAAACGGCCCGCGCACCGTTTGGCAACCCCTTTCCGAGTCGCTCCGCGTGGAGGGCGACGGCATTGTCGTTGGCCAAAAGAACCTGCCGCTCATCGCTGACTTCCGCGTCACCCGCGATGCGCAAGGGAACATGTGGACGACCTACCGCGCCAAAGCGCGCGGGAGCGAACTGTACGCATCCTTCGTGGAGATGCTGCCCGCAAAGTCGGGCTCGGCCCTGCAGCGCGTCCGACTTCCCACCGGAGCGCGCGAATCGGTGCAGGAGGTCTGGCTCCTTCCGACCTCCAAGAGCGGTGTGGCGAGCGTCGTGGTCCGCGTGAACCCGTACGCGGAGTCGGGCGACGAGGTCACCTTGTTCCGTTGGTACGCCGTGGATCTCGACAAGGGCCGCGTGCGCGCCGCGGGAGAGTACCGCACGAACTCGGAGGTCCTATCGAGCACCCGTTTCCTCCCGCTGGGCAAGACGCACGAGCCCGTGGCTTTCTCCGTGACGAGCCGATCGCAGGACTTCGAGGCCGCGGACCCCAAGTTCCAGCGGGCCACCTTCCGCATCGTCGCCAAACGCATCTTCGCCCGTTCGCGAGAGGAGGTGGTATTGCACGAGTCTCCCGCGCCCCTGGCCAACTTGACCATCGAGGCGACCCCGGCGCTCAAGGGCATTGCACTCATGGGATGGATCCAGGAACCAACCGGAGGCGCGAATACCCGTGTGCAGTGGGCATCGTTCCGTTTCGACGGCACTGACGCAGCTCTGCCCGCCTTGCGCAAGGCTCCAAAAATCATCCCGAAGGGAATCGAGGTCAAGCACGACCCCGCTCGACTGCGCATGCGACTCTTGCCTTCGGGGGTTTGGGCGCTGCACTGGTGGACGGCCAACGACGAGGATGCGGGCTATCTCGTCACACCTATCCACCCTCAGCCCGCAGAGATTCTCATGGAATCCGGACGCGATTCCACTGGCCAGCCTCGGCGCGAATCGAGGCCCCTGACTTCAGGATCCTACGCATCGGAAAGGAACGCGCGCATCATGGGCGTCGCCGCTGGCGCGGGCCCGCAGGGAGCTGACCTCATCATCATGAGCCAACCTGCCGCCCCTGGCGGCAAGAGCATCGAGTCGGGTACAACCCTCTCATCGTGCGTCGTGAAGCGCGGCTAGCGGGATCCCGCTCCCACGCGTCCCCTCGCACGTCGCCTGCACCGATTCTCACACGGCCCCGCCCCCGGCCCCGCCCCCGCACCGCCCCCGCCGAGATAAGGATGCGCGATGACGTCGTACGCGTTGCCCCCGCGCCCCGCGCGCCAGCACCTCCGCGAGGATTTCGACGCCTCCAACCCCCTGCACGTGCAGGAGGTCCTCTTGCGCCTCGTCGACGAAACTCCCGACGACTTCCGGGCGGCCAACGACTGGTACGCGCTTTTCCAAGAAGCCTCGAGCGCCATTTCGGAACTGCACACGCGGCTCGAGCTGGCGCTTCATCTCAACACCGCCGACGCCGATTCCGAGCGGAAGCTCCGGCTCTTCGACGAGAACATCCTGTCCCAGATGCTCAAGGTCCGCGGACAACTCATGGACGTTTACCTCGCCTCTCCGTGGAAGTACGCCATGCACCCCGACGACAACGGGCGCATCACGGTCGACTTCCGGAGTCGACGACGCTACGCGAGCCCCGAAATCATCGAACTCCAGCTCGCCGAGAATCAGCTCGTGCGCGACTACCGGGGATTCATGAACGCGGCGACGGCGCGCTGCCAGGGTCGTCCAACGCCCGTGTCAGTCATCATAGGCCGCTTGAACGACAACGATGCCGCCGCGCGCAAGGAAGCGTTCCTCGCATACTGGGGGTTCGTGGAATCCCACGAGGACACGCTCCAAGACATGTTCCAGAGGCTGCTCGAAAACAGGAACGCGCAAGCGGCAGCTCTGCGCATCCCGTCTTTCGTCCCATTCGCCTTCGCGGAACTCGGACGGGTCGACTACGGCCCCGACGAATGCTCCCTTTTTCGCGGCAGCATCGCTCAAGCCGTCGTCCCCGTTGCCACCCGTCTGGCGCTGCGCCAAGGCGCAGCCCTTGGGACAACGGGAATCAAGCCATGGGACGTCCACGCCTGGCCCGGACTCGCGCCCACCACGCCGCCGGCTGGCGGAAACCTCGCCGATATCCTGCGGAGCATGGGACGCATCTCCACGAAAATCCATCCGTCGTTCGGACGTCTGTTCAACACCATGCTCGAGCAGGGTCTCATCGATGTCGCCCCGCGCGCGCGCAAGAGTCCCGGCGCCTTTTGTGTGACGTTCCAGGAATCCCGCATGCCGTTCATATTCGGCAATTTCGCGGGCACCTTCAAGGATGCACTCACCCTCGTGCACGAGTTTGGACACGCTGTGCACGGCTACGCTACCGGCACGATTCCCAACGTCCTGCTCCGGCATCCAGGCCTGGAATTCTGCGAAGTCGCCTCAATGGGACTCGAGATGCTCGCCGCTCCGCACTTCTCGGAATGGTGGCCCCATCCTACTGAAGCACGACGCGCGTTGGGCTATCAGCTTTTCGCCGCGGTGCAGTTCTGGCCCTTCATGGCCATGATCGACGGTTTCCAGCACGCCGTGTACGCCGAGGCCTCCTCAACCGCCGAGTCGCGCAACCGCATTTGGCTCGATCACTCGAGGACCTACCGACCGCACGTCGACTGGACGGGCTACGAGCGCTACGAGAAGCTTGGCTGGTTCTCTCGCCCCCACGTGTTCACATCCCCGTTCTATTACATCGACTACGGAATCGCGCAGCTCGGAGCCGTCCAACTTTGGCGGGCGGCTCAGCGCGACTACCCTTCCGCAGTGGAGTCGTACGTCACCGGACTCTCGCTCGGAGCGCAAAGAAGCCTGCCGGAGCTCTTCGCCGCGGCAGGCCTTCGACTCGACTTTTCTGCGGAGCTCCTTTCGGAACTCGTAGGCGGACTCGAGGAAGAGATCCTCGGCTGCCTCTGACGCCGAAGGTTCGGCGCCTCTCACACAACCGCATGGTCGACAGCTTGGTCGACCGCACGGATTACTTGCGAATGTTGAGCGCGGTGATGAGCTTTACGTAACGCTCTTCGCTGTGACGGCGGACGTAGTCGAGGAGCGAACGACGACGGCTCACGAGCGCGAGCAGGCCGCGGCGGCCGGCGAAGTCTTTCTTGTGCACCTTGAAGTGCTCGGTGAGCTGGTTGATGCGCTCGGTCATGAGCGCAACTTGGACTTCGGCGGAGCCGGTGTCGGTGCCGTGGTTTTGGAACTTAGTGACGATGGACTGGCGGTTCTCGGTGGTGAGCATGGCTCGCCTTTCAGGAATGCGGGCAGGCGCTAGTGGTGGCGATATCCGCCAGGACCAGCCTCCGCCCAAAAAAGAGGATTCCTGGTGCCTTTAGGACTCTCCAGGAACCCAGCTGACTAGCATCTCCGTTTAGTCCCCACAAGAACGGACTAAACAACTCCCCCCACGGCGGAACGGACCGGTTGTAGGTCCTCGCATAACCTGTCATAATAACAAGCAGAATGTTGCAGATCCAGGAGGGATCCGCGTCTGGGCACCCCCACACGAGCCCCTGGGTACTGTTGGGCTGGAGGCGATAGCCATGGAAACCACCGAAACTGAACGCGAAAAAACCCGCCCTACGCCAACACCCGTCCCGTTCCAAGCCGAAAAGCTCCCCACCTACGTCCTGCGCTTCCTCAACCGTTTGAAGGGGTCAGGCAAGTCGTCGCACACGATTACGGCTTACCGGACCGACCTGACGCTCTTCTCCGAGTTCCTTCTCGAAAAGCGCTTCGATCCCCGCAATCACGGGGTCAATTTGCGTGACGAGTGGGAGCACTTCTTGATGACGAACGGCCGGAACTCCCCGGCGAGCGTGCGCCGCGCCTTCATGGGCGTGCGCACGTTCCTCCATTTCCTCGTTGAGGAGAGGGTCATCGAGGGCTCCCCCCTTCTCGAGGTCAAGTCGCCCAAGCAACCCACCCACGACCTCATGCGTTGCCTGCCCGCGCAATTCCGCTCGTTGGTGGTTGAGCTGCGCAAGCGAGCCACAGAGGGCGACGAGAAGGCCGTGCGCGACCTCGCGCTCGTCCTCCTGCTCGGCCAGTGCGGACTCAAAGCTTCGGAAGCGGCCTTGGTCGCATGGCGCGACCTCATGACCGGAGGCGAGGGCGAAGGCGGCACCCTGCGCGTGCCAGGAGTGGCGGAGCGCCTCGTTCCCTTGTCGCCCGACACACGGGAGGCCCTCGACGCCCTGCGTGGTCTTCGAGAGAGGCTCGGGCTCGATGCCGGACCCGACTCCCGCCTCTTCTTCGGTTACCTCAACGTGAGCCGCCGCACGCGGACCCCCTCGCTTCACCGCCATGGCATCAAATTTGTGGTGTACGAGGCATGCGAAGAAATCCTCCACATACCCTATAATTCAGAAAGCCTCCGCAACCACGCCATTCTCCGTTGGCTCGACCAGGGCCTGACGGTGCAGCGCGTTGCGGATCTCGCGGGCTATTCGTCGCTCCATTCCTTGGAGCGTTTCGCCCGCGCCGACAAGGCGCTGCGCAAGCCGCGCCGCAAGCCGCAGAAGACCGCCGAGGGAACATGAGCGAAGAACGAGCGTCACCGCGGACCATCGGCAATTACGAACTCGTGGAGCTCGTGGGCAGCGGCGGCCTCGGCGAGGTCTACCGCGCGAGCAATCTCAAATCAGGGGAGGTCGTGGCGCTCAAACGTCTACACGAAAGGTACCAGACCAACAAGAAACTCTTGGGCCTCTTCCACAAGGAAATCATGATCCACTCACGCGTGTCGCACAAGCATTGCGTGAAGTTCGTCGAGGCTGACCTCACCCCACCCAACGCGCACATCGTCACCGAGTTCGTCGAGGGCGTGAACTGCCACAACCTCATCCGGGAAGCCGGCGCCATCCCGCCCCTCATCGCCTGCAGCATCATGCTCGACCTCCTTCAGGGCCTCGAGCATCTCCACTGCCTCGACATCGTACATTCCGACATCACACCATCCAACATCATGGTGGAGCGCACGGGCCGCGTCCTGCTCGCCGACTTCGGCCTGTCGAGCGAGCAGGAGTTCGAGAACTATGAGGGCATGACCGTGGGCACCCCGGGATACCAGGCCCCCGAGCGCCTCGAGCACGCCCCCATCACCACGCTCGCCGACGTTTATGGCGCGGGCATCATCCTGCACGAAATGCTCCGGGGCGAGCGCATGTTCATGAACCTCAACGACGCCGAAACAAAGAAGCGCATGCAGTCGCTGCGCTTCGATTGGGTGTCCACAGGCCACAAGGACTTCGACAAGCACCTGCGCTCCATCCTCGCCACGGCGCTCGCCTACCGCCCGCAGAAACGCTACCCCACCCCGCGCGATTTCATGTACGCCCTCTACGTGTGCCTCAAGGCGTTCAACATCCGTTATACGCGGCGAGCCATCCTCCAATGGATGGTCGATCGCAAGCTGTCACGCCAGCCCGTGCAGCCTCCGCTTCAGCGGATCTACGTGCAGTCATGACGAAGTGTGAGGCGATGGGTTCATCTTCTGAGCCACCACGCACTAGCTTCCGACTCGTTTCCCTCGTCCCCTCGCTCACCGAAACGCTTTGCCATTTCGGATTGCAAGAGCAGGTCGTTGGATGCACCTCGTTTTGCACCCACCCTCTATCGCTAAGACACACCGCGAAGGCCGTGGGCGGAACGAAAGACGCGCGCGTCGACGACGTGGTGGCCCTCGCACCAACGCACGTCTTCGTGAACACCGAGGAGAACCCTCCCATGGTGGTGGCCGAGCTCCGTGCGCGGGGTGAGGAACATGGATTCCTCGTGCATGAATCCTTCCCCCGCACGGTGATTGACGCCCTCGAGATGGTCGAAGATCTCGGGCGGCTCCTGGGCTTCGAAGCCGCCGCACTCTCCTGGCGCGCGCAGTGCGAAAGCCACCTGGCAACCTTGGCTCGCCATCGAGGGTCGGCGACCCCGATGCCTTACGCCTACTTCATTTGGCGCGATCCTTGGATGGTGGCGGGCAGCCGGACTTACATCGCGGATCTTCTCGCGCATGCTGGACTCTCGTGCGCGTTCGACACATCCGACGATCCCCGCGAGCGTTACCCTATCACTTCGCCTTCCGAGGCGGTGTTCGCTAGCCCCGATTTAGCGCTCCTGTTTTCCTCGGAGCCCTTCCCCTTCCGCCAACGCCACGTCGAGGAATTCCTCGCGGATCAACAAGCGGCGCAGGGACATCGTGCGCGGGTGGCGCTCAAGGTCGACGGTCGTCTCGCCTCTTGGTACGGATACTCGACGCTCCCCGCCCTCGCGTCCCTCCTTTCTCTCCAAAAAAGGATCTCATCATGAAGAAATCCACACGCGCTCGAATCCGCCGCGCCGCCTTGCTATGGGCGGGGCTCGTCACCACAGCGCTGGGCGCCACGCAGTTCCTCGGTCGCGCCAGCGCTCAAGAGAGCGTGGACGACACGAAGCCCGAAGGCGCCATCGTCAGGGGGACGTCGTCGACGACGGGCACCGAAGCCAAGCCCTCCTACACCGTCCTCACCTGCAACGATGGCGACACGTGCCGACTCAAGTCGAGCGATGGCGTCACCGTGCGCGTTCGTCTCGTGGGTATCGACGCGCCCGAGTTCGGCGGCAAAAAGCGCAAGGGGCAGCCGCTCTCCTCAGAGAGCAAGGACTTCCTCAATGGACTCGTTCAAGGCAAGAGCGTGACCCTCAACACCCTTGGGAACGACCACTTCGGGCGAGCGCTCGGGGAAATCCTCATCGAAGGCAAGAACGCGAACCTCGAAATCGTGCGCGCCGGATTGGCCGAAGTCTACCGCGGACGCCCACCGCGGGGTCTCGATGCCGACGCCTATGCCCGTGCCGAAGCCGAGGCCAAGGCGGGTCGCCGCGGCGTCTGGGCGCTGCAGGATTACCAGAGCCCCAAGGACTGGCGGAAGAAGAACAAGTAGTGCTTCTTTCGTTCCTCCGACGGGATGAATTTGCCTGCATGGCGGCTGGAAAGCGGGAAGGGCCGCGTGCTCTCGAGCGCCCTTCCCGCCCACATTCTTCACTCTCGAGTCTCTTGATGCGCGAGAGATGCTGCCTTGCGCCCCGCCAACGCCAAAATCACGGCCTCCGCGACGTTGCGCTTGAGCCCAGCCTTCGCAACGAGTTCGTCAACGCTAGCGGCCCCAATAGCGGCGGGCGATCCGAAGGCGTCAAGGAGCGCGCGACGGCCCTTCGGACCGAGCCCCTTGATGGTCTGCAGGATTGATTTCTTCGTTGACTTGTCTCGTCGCGAACGATGGAAAGTGATGGCAAATCGGTGGGCTTCGTCACGCAGTTGAGTCACCAAACGGAATTCGGGTGAACCGGGCTGCAGGACGCGCGTCTGTGGATGCGCCTCGGGCCGCAAGAGGCCGTTCTCGTGCACAGGGATCACGATACGCTCGCTACTGGCCTTAACCGCGGTCTGTTGAAAGCCCCGCTCCGTGCGCGATTTCGCGATACCGAAGAGGCACACGTGATCGAGGCCGAGGCTTTTGAGGACGTAGCCGACTTCCCGAACCTGCGGCTCACCGCCGTCCACGAAAAGGACGTCGGGAACTTCGTTTCGACGCTCTTCCTTGAAGCGTCGCCGCATGACCTCCCGCAGCGATGCGAAGTCGTCCTGGTGGCTGACTTCTTTGATGATGTAGCGGCGGTACTCGTCCTTCCTCGGTTTGCCGTCGCGGAACACGACGCCCGACGCCACCGTGTCGGCCCCCTGGAAAGTGGAAATGTCGTAGCATTCGAGCCAAGAGGGCAACTTTTCGAGCCCTAAGAAGTCCTGGAGCCCGGTGAGCATGGCCTGCGATTTCTCGTCGAGTTGGATGTTCTCGAGCAGGCGGTTGCGGGCGTTCTCCTCGCAGGTTTCCAGGAGGCCCTCGTAGCCCTCGCGCAGGAGACGCAAGGCTTCGCCCTTGGCCCCCGTTTTTCGCGCATCGGGCATCTCGCGCCCGAGCACCACTCGCACACGTCCAGTGTCGATGCCTGCTTCGCCCCCTTGCCGCTGTTTGCGCATCTCGCCCAGAAAATGCTCCATGGCCTTCACCTCGTCGGGCGAGAACAGGCCCTTGGCATCGGGCAAGCAAACGAGGTCGGGAACCTCCCGGCGGGAGTAAAATTGCCCAAGGAATTGACCCAGCATTTCGGCGCGGGAGGCGTGTTCGGCACTGCGCGCGTCCCCCGTCTCACGGGCCTCGTGGGAATCGTCGGGAACCTCCACGGCGGAGTCCACGACGTGGCTTTCGCCTCCAACGAGTTTTCCATCGCGCATCAGGGCAGTGTAGAATGACACCTTTTCGGCATGGACCCAGACGCAGGTGACGTCAGCGTCGAAGCCAGGCTGTAGCGATACCGCCCGCTTGTCCGAAAGCCCCTCCAAAGCTCTGATCTGGTCGCGAACGGTGGCGGCTCGCTCAAAATCAGAGGCCTCGGCGGCGGCCAGCATTTCCTTTCGCAGGCGTTCCACCACATCGCGGGTCTTGCCGCGCAGCACGGCGACGACACTGTCAACGTGGGCCATGTAGTGGGCGCGGTCGACGTCCACCTTACATGGCCCCAGGCAGCGCTTGATGTCGTAGTAGTTGCAGGGCCGCGACACTGTCCGGAACACCGAGGGCGGACACTTGATGAGGGGAAAGAAGCGGTTGACGACTCCCAAAACCTTGTAGAGCTCTGCGCCGCTGGCGTACGGCCCGAAGTAGAGGGCGCCGTCGTTGCGACGCCTCCGGGTGTGGAGCAGCCGGGGCCAGGCCTCGGCGAGGTCGAGACGCAGGTAGGGATAGGTCTTGTCGTCGCGCAGGAGGATATTGTACGGCGGCTTATTGTGCTTGATGAGGTTATTCTCGAGCAACAACGACTCGTTCTCGTTGTCCACCACCATGACCTCGAAGTCTGCGATGCGCGATACCAAGGCACGAGTCTTGGGCGCGTGACGCTCCAGACCGTTGAAATAGCTCCGCAGTCGGTTCTGCAGATTCCGGGCCTTGCCCACGTAAAGAATCTTGCCGCCTTCGTCCTTGTGGATGTACACGCCTGGGCTTTGCGGAACGAGCCCCAGTTTGCTACGCAAGTATTCGATTCGGTCGGTCGCGTGTCCACGGTCCGTCAAGGTGAGGGTCCCCCTCCTCTTTGCCTTGTGCTAAGTTGGGCTTTGCCCAACTCTCGTAGAAGCATAGTGGTCTGTTCGGCTGAAATGTCTACCTGGAGGATTCCGTACCGTGACCCTCATGATCCCCCGCGTCGGCCTCAAGCCCGATGCCTTCCTCTTCGCCTGCCACACCGCCGACGCCGCTAGGCAGCGCAAGAACGGGACCTTCAATTCCCACCTTCGGTACGATCCCTTCCTCATGGACTCCTACCGTCGGCCAGCGCGCGCCGATGTCCGCTCCCTCAAGCAGGAAATCCACGCGGTCCTCAAACACCACTTCGATGTCTCCCCGCAGTTCCGCCGAAACGCCGACGTCGACCTCGACACCATCTCGTTCTTCACGCTCTCCATCGCGACCATCTTCGCCGACCTTGGAAGCCTTCTTCGCGCTTACACCGGTCTCGACGTTCCGCGCATCCCGTCGCACGACACCGAGTATTCCGATACGTTCCCGCAACTCACTAGAGTCATTGACCTCTTTTCGGCTCATCTCGCGGAAGAAGCCGATGTGTCGCAGGGAGAAGGCGAGCGCGATGCCTTCGACCCCTTCGCTGTCGATGAGGACACCTCGCTGGCCGACATACAGGTCCGCCAGGCGGAGTTCGCTGCGGAAATTTGGGACATCATCTCTGAAAAAATCTTTACGCTGTACCCCGAGCACGCGCCCGCCATCATGAGTTTCGCCTCGTGGAAGTTCAAGATGGACGAGGGCGGCGAGGAAATCGACTGGAGGGTGCGCCCTCCGGTGGGCGAACTTTTCGCGAAAAACTTCCGACTACGCGGGGGCATGCGTGCTGGTGCGAGTTCCGCGGGACGCGGGGGGCGCGATGGGAGCCGTGACGGCGGACGAGACGGCGGGAGGGGTGGTCGTCCCGATCGCGGCCAGCGTTCTGAGAGTGGCCCGCGTTCTGAGAGTGGCCCGCGTCCCGATCGCGGCCCCCGTTCTGAGAGTGGTGGCCACAGCGCCGAAAGAGCACCCCGCGAAGCTCAACCCGAAGGCGGGCCGCGTGGGGCGCGTCCGGATCGTGATGCTCGAGGCGGACGCAACGGGCGCTACGACCGAGGCGACCAAGACGGCCGCCATCCTCGCGCGCGCGAGGGTGGCGAGGGCACTTTCCTCACCACCGACGAGGACCTCCAACCTTGGCTCGATGAAGCGCGTTTGGCGTATGAACAGCTCCAAGCCAATCCCGCGCTGAGCGAAATTGGCCTGCGGCCAAGCAACAGCTTCATCCGCCGTCAGCAGCATAGCCTCCTCACGGAACTGGGGGCCGCCACCGAGAGCCGCGGTGAAGGTCGCGACCGATGTATCTTCGTGAAACTCCGGGGCTGAAGTCGCGACTCCTTGACACCTCCGGCTTTTTCCCGTTGACACCCCTCAAGGTTTCTCGAAAAATGTCGATAAGCCAAAGGGTGTCGGCCTCGTCCTGAGGTCCGTGCGGCGGGAGGAAGTCATATGCTTTTGAAATCGCTTCAAAAAGCCCTAGCAGCAACGGCTATTGCCTTTTGCGTTGCAGCTGCACCCGATGCCTACGCTCAAAAAAGTAGGAACACGTCTCGGCCAGCAAAGGCATCGAGCCTCGAGGCCACCAAACGCGTGAAGTACAAAGACAAAACCTCGGTCGACTTCGACGAGGCTGCCATCGACGGCTCGGTGAAAAACCCATTTGGTTCCATAGTGAACAGCCGCGACCAGGACTTCGACAAGGGCTTCATCAAGCTCCGATACCACTGGCACGACCAGATGGTCATGAGTCTTAGCGGCCTCTCGGGCAACTAAACGGCCCTCCCTCGTTTCCTCGATGTCCCAGGGGCATTGTCGCGATACATCGCCATGCGCTATGTGATGCCGCCAGCATCACTCGGAGGCGCAAGCCATGTCGTGCAGCAAGTCATTCGCAAATCCCGACCCTCGCCTGGGCTTCTACGCAACAGGACTCCTCGCCCCCGAAGATGCGGAGCTCGCACAGGCGCGTGAGCGGGCAGCCGCCGCGAGCCTTCCGCGCATGGAGATGAATCCCCTCGACGCACGTCACCTCGAAGTCCTCGTGCGTGTTTCGGGTGCGAGGAAAGTCGTCGAAATCGGTACACTCGGTGGCTACTCGGGATTGTGTATCGCACGCGCCCTACCACCCGGGGGCCGGCTTCACACCTGCGAAATCGACGCACGCAGAGCGGCAGTGGCCCGAGAGACTTTCGTGCGCGCTGGACTCACTGAGGTCGTTGAGATCCACGAAGGTCCGGCTCACGCATCGCTGGCGCAACTGGTTGAAAGGGGAGAAGGGCCTTTCGATCTGGTATTCGTCGACGCCGACAAAACCCGTTACCCGGAGTATCTCGCCTGGGCGGAGGAGCACCTGCGGGTGGGTGGCACTTTAGTGGCCGACAACGTGTTCGCGTGGGGTCTTGTCCTCCAGGAGCGCATCGAAAACCCCGATCATGCGTTGGTGGCTAAAGCCATGCGCGCCTTCAACACCCATTTGGCCTCAAGTCCCCGCTGGCGCGCGACGTTCCTGCCCACGGGCGAGGGGCTCGCCGTCGCCGTCAAGGTACGCTGAGGTGTCGCGTGGTGCTCTCATCGGGGAGTGCTTTCGCTCATTCCTCCTGTCCGCGGCTCTCCTCATTCCGTTGTCGACGTCCTTTCCGCAGCCGTCCGACGCGCCTTTGTCGCGCGCGCTGCAAAAGGCGGTCGACCTGGCGCGCACTCCGTTCGACCCGTCGGTCTGCCAAGGCCGCCATACCTTGTGCGCCCTTTTCTTGGGCCATGGTCGAGCAGTCGATCCCACGACGCGCGCGTCGTTCCAAAGCTCTGGGCTTGCGCACCTCCTCGCCTTGTCGGGCGGGCAGACCGCCCCCCTGGCAGCCGCAGCTGCGATGGGAGCCAGTGCTCTCTCCCTCACACTCATCGGGTCCAGTGCACTCTTGCGCTTTCGTGCCTCGGCTGCGCGCATCCGCGCGCTTGTCCAGGCGTGCTCGGCGTTAGGCGCAGCCTTTCTCTTCGGCGCAACAGGAGCACTCCTGCGCCTTCCCTGTGTGAGTCTTCCTCTCGCGTTCGCACGGGAGGCCCGTCATCGTCCGCTCGCGCGGGCGGCGGGCATCGTCGTGGTGTCGAGTGCCTTGGGGAATGCCTTCGCCGACGCCTCCTTCGTCCTTTCATGCCTCGGCGCCGAAGCCCTCTTCTTGGCCACGCGTGTTGCGCGCACCTTGCTCCCTGGAGACTCGCCCCGCGACGTCTTCGTCCGAGGAATTGGCGTCGTGGCACTGGCGAGCGTCTTGGCGGCCCTCGCGCTCGCACCCTGGACGACAGAACCGACCTCACTCTCCTCTTTGTTCGTCACGGCGAGTGCCAACCTGCTGGCCGTTCCTTGGGCGACATTCGTCGTCACGCCAGCGGCCGCTCTCGCCCTCGTCGCTCCCCATCCCATCATTCTCAATGCGCTCGACTCCGCCCTCGACGGCTTCGCATTCCTCGCCGCGGCGTTCGCCTCCGACGCCCAGCAACGCGGCGTGAATGTTTCGCCACCCACGGGATTGTTCGCCTTCCTGCGATCCCCAAATGGACCAGCCCTTGTGGCAGGGGCGGCCTGCGCGATCTGGGCTGCCCGAGACGTTCTTGCCGGCTCGCGCACACGGGCGCTACAGTCGGAATTCCGCGCTCTCACGAAGGGAGTCGGGAGGCGAACTCCTCTTCATTGACGACGGGAACGCCGAGCTTCACCGCCTGCTGGAACTTGCTCGACCCCGACGCCTCATTGCTCACCAGGAAGTCGGTCTTCGAGGTCACCGCCGACACCAACTTCGCGCCCACCGCCTCGAGCAGCGCTTTGTACTCATCGCGAGGACGGCCTAGCGCGCCCGTGATGCAAACGCTTTTGCCGAAATAGGGATGGGAGCGCGCCGCCTCGTCGATTTCCACACGGGCCTCGGGCGTCACCGTGACGACTTCCAAGAGTCCATCCACCACGGCGCTCTTTTCGCGCAGGCTTTGAAGGAAGTCCTCCGCTGACTTTTCGGCCCACCCTTTCTCGGTGGCGAGATCCTCGGGCGTGGCCGAGCGAACACCTTCGAGCGAGCCGTAACGCTTAGCCACCTCGCGGCACTTCACCTCACCCCCACGCTTGAGGCCCAAGGCCGTAAGGAACGTGGCCAGAGGGAGCGCGCGCTTCTCTTGAATGGCGCGCACCACGTTCTCTGCGCTCTTGGCGCCGAACCCCTCGAGTTGCGCCAAATCCTCCGCGGTCAATCGAAACAGGTCGGCAGGAGTTTCGATGAGGCCTGCTTCACGCAGCTTGGCCACGATCTTGTCGGAGACGCCTAAGATTTCCAACGACTGAACAAAGTAAACGAGGCTCTCTTGGTCTTTGCGGGAGCATGGCGCCTTCACGAGGCAAAACAGATCGGGACCCACGCGGGAAAGATCGAAACCGCAGGGGCATTTTTCGGGCAATGCGTATGTTTCCTTCGATGGTTCGTGGAGCCCGATAATGGCGGGGATGACTTCGCCACTGCGCTTGATGGACACCTCCGCCCCCGGGGCGTAACCACCCTGCGTGATGAACTCCGCGTTGTGCAGGGTGGCGTAAGTGATGCGGGCTCCGGAGAGCTGGACCGGTTCGAGGCGCGCTCGGAAGGTGACTTTGCCACTGCGCCCAATGCCCGTTTCAATGTCGTGGATCCGCGTAACGGCCGTCTCTCCCGTTTGCTTGAACGCCAGACTTCCACGCGGGTGGTGGGAAGTCGCACCCAAGGCTTCCCATTCGAGTTCGTCATCCCTGCGGAACACGAACCCGTCGATGAGATAATCGCGCGGCGCCGCAAAGGCGACCTTCACGAGATCGGCGAGCCCGCGGTCGTCGAGATCGGCGGGAAGGAGCCGCGTGAGTCCGGCGCGCACGCCCGTGTAGAAACCCTTCTCTTCCAACCAACGCAGTCTTGCGAAAAACGAGGGGGCGTCGGCACGTAACGCCTGCTGCGTTTCCTCGGCGTCGAGGCATCGCCCCGAGGCGTCTTTAAGGTGGAAGTCATAGGCGCAAAAGCCCAACACATTGAGAACATCCACGGCCCTGTCGACCTCCTTGCGGCCGAACGTCCCCGGAACCGCGTTCCGGTACGAATCAAAACGCTCGGAGAACGGCACGAATGCCGACACCGGAAAGTAAACCTCCCCGCGAACCTCGAGCGTGGTTCCAGCGGGCAAATCGGTGGCGAGGTTCTTGGGTATGGCGAGGACGTGGAAAAGATGCTCAGTGACGTCCTCGCCCAGCCGGCCGTTCCCTCGGGTCGAGGCGCGCGCGAATCGGCCTGCTCCGTCGAATTCCAGGGCCATCGCCATGCCGTCGAATTTCTCGCCCATCACCACCGGACCCGCGCGGGTGAACTCGCAGAGGGCGCTAGGTTCGTAGGTCTTCGCGAGCGACAGCATAGGCGGATCGTGGGGAACCTTGCCCTCGCTGTTGCCGAGCCCGTAGCCCACCATGGCGAGGACGGGATGCGCCGGGTCGAGCCGGCGGAGCTCCTCTTCGAGGGCGTCGTACGCTTCGTCAGGAATGGAGGGCTTGCCCGTGTAGTAGAGCTTCTTGAAAACGAGGATCTGCGATGCGAGCTTTTCGATGCGCTCGCCGGGTGCGAGGGGCGCTGGCATGGGTAAAGTCGTCCTTCCCGCGGCGCGTCGAGACCCTCAGGGCTGGGGCGGCTGGTAATTTCCGGCGTTGAGGAAGATACGACGCTTGCGCCCCGAGTGCCCAAGTGCGCCGTGATCCCAATCGCCGTAAGTCAGCTTCGCCTTCGAACCGTCGTCCACGAAGATCTCGGCGTTCTTCGTGAAGTCGATGTTCAGCGTGCCCGCGGGCTTCACGCCGCTGTAAATTCGTTTGCCATCGACGGTGACCTGCACCTCGACCGCGTCGAGGAGCGTGAGCGTCGCCCTGCCGACGGCGCCGGTCCTCACGATGGAGGTCTCGGCATTCTGGGCGTTGACGACCGCAGTTGCAACCGGGGCGACAGGGGTCTCCGGGAGAGCGACCGCGTCGGACGACACGGCCGCTTCCGCTGGGCCGCTTTTCAGTGCGGCGTCCGCACCCGTTGAGGAGCTCGCTTCCGAAGGCGTAACCAAAACATCCGGACCTGTGGACTCTCCCGCAACCACACCACTCGCCGCCGCGCTCACGCCTAGGGCGCCATCGCTCACGTTTGACGGTAGGCCATTGGTGTCCGTCCCGTTCGAATCTGTGCCCGCGCTCATGGAAACATCAGTGGACGGGTTCTCAAGCGTCGCACCCTTGGCGCCAGTCTCCTCGGGCGAGCCCTCCACCACCTTTCCGTTCTCGAGCGTGGAGTCTTCGCCGCCACGCGGAAAGAACACTGAGCCTAATGCCACGAGCGCGAGAGCCGCGACCGTGTAGCCCATCAGCGCCTTGCCTGAAAGTCCACGCGCCGTGGTGCGCACCGAAGCCAGGCCTTTGGATGCTTCGGAAGGCACACCGGTCTGGGGCCAGTCTCCCGATCCGAGGTTTGGGGTGACGGCAGCAACGCTCTGGGTTTCTGGAGTTTCCGCTCGCGCACCCCGATTGAGCTCGCCTTCTTCGTTCCGAGCGCTGGCGAAGAGCGCGGCGGCTCCTCCCGCGGCAGCTCCTCCCGCGGCGACACCCTCTCGGGAATCGCGCGCATCCTGCCCTTCGCGGATGCTGCGATCCTCGCGTGATGGGCTCCGCGTTTCGCCTTCGTCGAGGGGGCGAGGCACTCCCGAAACGTCTTGCGGATCAAAGCTCAT
>JBIKVI010000038.1:0-21252 GCA_044356935.1 Silvanigrellaceae bacterium
TGGCGCGCACGCGCAGCGATCGCAGCTCGCTCGCCCAGCCCAAGAAGGTGGAGAAGGTGTCTCCCACTTCGGCGTCCTTGGTGGCCACCTTGCCGAGCATCACCTCGCCCGTGGAACCGTCGAGGGTCATCCAGTCGCCCTCGAAGATCTCGCAGGGGCCGGCGCGGAGGGTTTTGGTGGCGGCGTTGATGTGCAGCGCCGAGCATCCCGCCACGCAGCACTTGCCCATTTGCCGCGCCACAACGGCTGCGTGCGAGGTCATTCCGCCTCGCGCCGTGAGGAATCCTCGCGAGGCGTGCATGCCACCGATATCCTCGGGCGAGGTTTCGTCGCGCACGAGGATGACGTGTTCCCCTCGCGCCGCCCAACTCTCCGCCTCCACCGCGGTGAACACCACGCGACCGGAGCAGGCGCCGGGACTCGCGGGCAGCCCTTTGGCGACGATCTGCTTGTGCGCGCGCGGGTCAAGCGTGGGGTGAAGGAGCTTCTCGAGATCGAGAGGGTTGACTCGAAGGATGGCCTCCTCCTTGGAGATGATGCCCTCCTTCACGAGGTCGATGGCGATGGTGAGCGCGGCCTGTGTGGTGCGCTTGGCGCCGCGGGTCTGCAGGAGCCAGAGCTTGCCTTCCTGAATGGTGAACTCGATGTCCTGCACGTCGCGGTAGTGGCGCTCAAGCTTGCGGCGCACCTCCTCGAGTTGCCCGAACACGCCGGGCATGGCCTCGCCTAGGCGCGAGAGGGGCACCGGCGTGCGGATGCCCGCTACGACGTCCTCTCCCTGGGCGTTCATGAGATACTCACCGTAGAAAACGTTGGCGCCCGTCGATGGGTCGCGCGTAAAACAAACGCCAGTTCCCGAGGTTTCGCCCATGTTCCCATAAACCATGGAGCACACGTTCACCGCCGTGCCCCAGGTCTCGGATATGGAGTGGATCTCGCGGTACTTCTTCGCGCGCGCGCAGTTCCAGCTCTTGAAGACCGCTCCAATGGCGGCCCACAGCTGGAAGTGGGGATCCTGCGGGAAGGCCTCGCCTATCTCCTTGCGGTAGAGTTCCTTGAAAGTCGCCACGAGGCCCTTGAGATCGTCGGCCGAGAGGGCGGTGTCCTCGGTGACGCCCTTTTCACGCTTGGCTGCCTCGAGGGCGTCCTCCATGACGTGGGCGTCCATGTCCTTCACCACTCCCGCGAACATCTGGATGAAGCGTCGGTAGGAGTCGTAGGCGAAGCGGGGGTTGCCTGTTTTGCGCGCGAGCGCTTCCACGGTGTCGTCGTTGAGGCCTAGGTTGAGGATCGTGTCCATCATCCCGGGCATCGACACTCGGGCTCCTGAACGTACGCTCACGAGGAGCGGATTCGACTTGTCGGCGAAACGCGCGCCCATGGCTTCTTCCACCATGCGCAACGCCTTTGAGACATCGTCGGAGAGGCTCGGTGGGTAGACCTCACCCTTGGCGAGGAAGTCCATGCAAACGCGGGTGGAGAGGGTGAAGCCGGCGGGTACCGGGAGCCCTAGCGCCGTCATCTCGGCGAGGTTGGCTCCTTTGCCGCCGAGTTCCGCCTTCATCGACGCGTTGCCATCGGCTCTGCCCGCCCCGAAGAAATAAACGAGATTCATCGCAATTCCCTTCCGCACGTGATGCCAGCTCACTGGCGCATAAATGTAAAAAAGCATTTATGCTTATCTCCCCAAAGGGGCAAGGCATCCTAGACCGTTGGCGGCGATGCGTCCAACCTCAAGCCGCGTCCTTGCCAGCCACCTCGCACGTACCCGCGTCCGCGGCAGGAAGCTTGCGCCCCAGCGCAGCCATCACCGACACCCGTGTGGAGGGGTCGCGCGAGAGTTTCCATAACTTCCCATCGAGGTAGTAGTGCTGCGCCGCGAATCCGATGCAGAAGGCGTTGAGCAGTTGGCTCTCGAGGGGCGGGGGCAGGAAGAAGGTCGACGCGCCCACGGCGACACGGGTCGCTTCCCCCCCCGTGAGCGGGAAGGGGGCGTGCGCAAGGAGCGAGGCGACGGCGTCGGTGAAGAGCATGGGGCTCGTGCTGAAGAACGCGAACCCGACTGCGGCCACGAAGATCCCGTATTTGCGCTCGTGCATCCAGTAGAAAAGGCGTTCCATGGCGCCGGGCCGCGCGCAGCCCTCGCCCTGTTTCTGCGCTTCTCGCGAAGCCCGCGCTCTTTCCCTCCCTTCGAAGTAACAAATGGCGTGGTACTGCAGATCGTGTCCCAAGGTGATGATGGGATGCACGAAGAGCGCGAGCGGGGGGAGCGACATCACCGCAAGGTGCACTGCGGAGGTCGAAACCAACAAGAACGACGACGAGCCGTCGAGAGGCTCTGCCTCGACCCGGGTGCGCGAGGGGGAGCTGCCCCATTGCGCCACGAAGGTGAAAAAAACCGCCGCCGCGAACAGGCACGCGCCAGCTCCGACGACATGGGACGGCGTGATGCCCCAGGGGGCCAAGAAGCGGGAGGTCGAAAGCGCCTGGTTCGAGGCGATCTTTATGTGCCCGTCCATGAGGAAGAACACGATGGGTGCGAGAGCCGTCGTAAAGAGGTAGAACGCGCGATGGCGCCTCGCGGGCGCGCTTCCCCTCAACCGCGCGCGCAGGGCGACGAATCCCCAGTGCTGCTGAGTCACGTGCCAGTAAGCCCAAAGGAAATACATCGAGAGCAACGCAACAGGGAGTGCATTGACGGCCGAGCGCAGCGGCGTTCCCTGCTCGAGAGAAAAAGCGGCCCCCATGAGGCCGGGCCAAATCACGGCCACGGGCCCCGCGATGAGGAAGGCGAACGAGAAGAGAATGAATTTTCGATTCCTTCGGAAGACCTCGGGGAGCATCAGCGCGCGCGCGAGCGTATGGAACAGGTGCGATCCATCGACGCTGAAGAACCACAGGACGATCACGATTTGGTAGAAGGAGACCGTCGGGAAGCCGCTCCCGTTCCCGATGGGCAGGGGGCTGAAATAGTCGAAGCCCGTGGCCAATCCGTAAGCCAAGACCACGAGAAGGAGCATTGCGCTCGAAAGGGGAGCCCCCAGGAAGAAAAGTCCTCGCGAGCGGATGTCCATGGCCGCGGTGTTCATCGCTTCCCCTCCCGCCTGCGGCGACGTCCCAGGGCAGCGAAAGAGACCATCAGGACACCCGCGAAGCCCACGCCCGCGACGACATCGTGGCCATGACGCACGAACGTGGTTTCGCTTTCGCGGCCTCGAGATCCTTCTTCGCTCCGTGGTAGCGCGCGCAGCGGCACCTCCACCCACGCCACCGAGGGGGCGTCGTGCGGGAGCGGAGAAAGGAGCGCCCCGCCAGCCGCGTCGTAGGCGGCGCTCCCGCCGCCGTTGTTGGCGAACACCAGAGGACGCCCCGTTTCTAGGGCACGCAGCCTCACGATGGCACCATAAACGAACTCGGAAGCGCCGCTCCTCATCCACTCCAGGTTCGAGAGGTTGATGAGCACGTCCGCTCCCTCCAATGCGGCCTCGCGCGCGTAGTCAGGAGAAATTCCGTCGAAGCAGATGCTCACCCCCAAAACGACCCGATCGCCTAGCCCTCGCGCTCCGGTTCCAGTTCCAGTTCCGGTTCGCACGAGGACGAGGGGATGATGGGAGCCAATCTGCGGTATGTCATCCTCCTTAGGCATTCGCGCGAGAGTCTCGGCGGGCAAGACCCGTTCCCAAAAGGGGCGCCAAGGCAGGTACTCGCCGTAGGGCATCAGCTGCCGTTTCTGGTAGGGCACCATGGAAAGCGTCGCACTGGCTGGTCTGATTTCCGCTAACGAAACGTTGGGCTGTGCCTCGCCCGAGGATTCGCCTGCCGGATTTCCGTCGAAGGACCGAATTCCCGGAATGAGGTTGGCAAAATGCAGGAGCGAAGGAACGCCGATGCGCGCGATGAAGCCCTCGAGGTCGGCCCTGAGCAGATCCGACGTTTGATACAACGGCGAGAAAATGGACTCGGGAAAGACGACGAGGTCCGGGCGCGAGGGCGCGCTTGCCAAGGCCGCTTCTACGTCGCGGGCCATGGCGCGAAAGCGCAGGCGCTCGTCCTCGACCTCACGCAAATAGCGTTCGTAGGCATCCGTCCGGGCGTGGCTCGCCGTTTCTTGGGAGAAGCGCCGGGCCGGCTGGACGAGGAGGATCCGCAAGGGAGGCCTTTCTCCTTCGTCGGCATCAGCTCTTGAGCCCGGCATCGACAAGGCGGCGGGCAGGCGCGTCCAGGGCATTCCTTTTTCCGCGTGCGCGTTTTGTCCCAGGAGCGGCAGCACGACAGCGAGCGCCATGGCCGGGAGCGCCGCCCGTGCGAGGACCCAAGCGCGACCGCGCGCCGACGAGGGAACCAAGAGCGGCCATTTAACCCGTCGAGACGCCCGGTAAAGCGTGAACCCCAACCCCCAACCTCCGAGGTAGATGAGGAGCGAAGGAAACGCACTCCCTCCTAAACCGAGGAGCGGTGCCGAAGCGCCTTCGAGCGAAAGGAAGCTGCCGTATGTGAAGTAAAACATCCGAGGAGCGAGGTGCTCGAGCAGGGGCATGACAAAAAGCGCGCCGAGCAACGCGGGGAGGTTGGCGCCGAAGGCGGCGCGGATGACGATGAAGAAGGCGAACACCGGCAGGGAGGCTGCCGCGTGGACCGCCAATACGGCCAGCGCCATGGCGCCCGCTGACACGAGAGGAAGCCCGAGGAAAGTCTCGATACCCGACACGCCCCAGTGGAAGAACCCAACCTCGATGGCCCACGCGCAAAGGTAACTGCACAGGAGCGACGCCCCTGCCGCCCGTCTCACAGGGAGGGTCTCGAAGAACCGCTCGATGGCGTAGAACAGGGGAGCCAGCGCGACGACCATCACCATCCCGCGTCCCTGGAGCCACGCGACCCCGGCGGGCAAAGCGGCGCTCGCGAGGAGTCCGACGCAGGCCGCCGCGCACGTCGCTTGCCAGAAAATGACGGAGCCCTGGTTTTCGCCTCCTGCGATTTGGCTCACGCTCCGTCTACCCGTTGGGCCGGCAGCAGGTGGCCGCCTTGTCGCAGATGGTTTGGCAGCCGTTCTTCTTGGCGCAGTTGGTGACTTGGCAGACCGTGGAGTACGATTGCGTGAAGAAACCCGCCGCGCAGGCATCCAGCGTTTGGTAACAGTAACCGGACTGCAGTGACTGGCAAATGGGTTGCCCTAAGTGGTTTACGCCTGTGGCAATTGTTCCCAGGGAGCAATTCACATAGGCCCGATCCTGGCAAATGATGCGCCCGGATCCGTTTGGCGCGAAGCCCATGAACTCTTGGTGGGCGGCGCATTGCATCTGGGGCTGGGCTTGGCAATTGGGTGAGCCGTTGGGGTTTGTTCCCATGAACATCGTCCCCTCGGGGCAACTGTCCACGGCCCCGCAGATGGCATCGCCCGACGGGCCGATTCCAATCATGCGCTGTTGCGTTACCACGCCGCCCACCACGATGTTGGGGCAGCTCAGGGCTTTGACGCCCTGCCTGGCCAACAGGGTTCTTGGGACGTTGAGTTCAGCTTTCAATACGCGATGGTGCATGGTTTTTTGACTGCCTCCCCGAATCTGGATCGGGCCAGAGGATCCTACCCCTTGCCGCAACACCACCGTGAACGCGATGGAGTCGGCGGGCATGCAGGGTGAGGTGGAGCACTGCGGGCGCGCATACGCGATGGCCTCCATGGGGCATGCGACCGTCGCCGTCGGCGTGTTGCACCGCTGCCCATCGAGCGTGTACCGCACGGGCGCCGCCTCGGTGCCAGCCACTGGCAAGAAGGGAATCACGCCCGCGCCGTTGGCCGATGCGGAGGGCTTCACAAGCACGAAAGGAATCCATTGCCCCGTACTCCCGGGAAGGGGAATGCCGGGCCGGCTGACCGCGGAACCCGCGGTGGAGCAAACCGTCGTGAAGCTATGGATACAGTTGCCGATTTGCCCGTTGCCCGGCGAGCGCGTCGTATTCCGATTGGCGTTTCCGGGAGCCGGAAACACCGTCCCATTGTCGAAACTATGCCGAAGATTGTTTTCGTTCTGGAGTGTCCTGACCATCGAATCGAAGAGCCTGTCGCGGTCGCCGACGTTTTGAATGCTCTTGTGATTTCGGACTTGGTAGCCGGTGGTCGTCATGATGGCGGCGGCCAAGGCGCTCATGACCACGGCGGCGACAATCACCTCGGCCAGCGCCATACCTCGCTGTCCGAGGTGGCCTCGTTGGCCGCCTCTGTCTTGTGGTCGCAAATCCATGCCGCCATGCCTCTTAAACCGTAAAGTTTGGGGAGACTTTGCACGACAACTGTATCGACCTGCGGCTGGATAAATTGAGGATCGGTGCATCGATGACGCTCACGCTTCGAAAAATCCAAGGAAAACAAGGTGGATGGATCTTCGGTCCGCTCGCTGATCCCGTGGTCTTCCTGACAGGTCCATTGGCTGCGGCCATCTACCTCGCCGCGGCGCCCCTCCTCCATGAAGGTGCCAAGCGGGGGCTTGAGGCCCTCGTGCTCGTGGTGGGAATCGTGGTGCTCGATCGTGCCCATACGTTCGCCACGTTCCTCAGGGTCTTTGGTTCTTCCGAGGAGCGCCGGCGACATGGAGCAAGGATCGGATTCCTGGCCTTGGCGATGTTCGCGTTCTTCTTCGGCCTCCACATTCTTTCGCGCGACTCGTTCTGGACGGTGGCCACTTACCTCACGGTTTGGCATGTGCTGAAGCAACAGGTCGGCCTGGCGGTTTACGCCGAAGACGCCGCGGGTCCACTTCATGGACGTCGAGAACGCTTCTTTGCGACCTTGCCCCTTTACCTTTTGTGGATTGGAACGCTGCTTTCGCTGCACACGCGCGAGAACCCCTCGCTGGGTTGGTACGGGTCCTCCGAGCTCGTCGCGATTCCCGGTGTGCTCTCGCCCCTAGCCACGGGCATGTGGGTTGCCGGATTGCTTTGTTACGCTGGATTCGTGGTGTGGAGGTGGGTCGCCCGAGGCGTGTTCTCCAAGGCGTCGCTCGTCGTGTGGCTCTCCTCGCTCGGGGGCAGCTTGGTGCTTTGGACGCAGGATCCTGGCCGCGACCGCGTCGCCCTCGTCCTGGCTCTTTCCGTCCTCCACAGCATCCCTTATCTGGCCGCCTGCTGGCTCGTCGCGCAACGAAGCGCCGTGAGAAACGCATGGGTGGATGCGCTCAGGCCGGCCCGTGTCCCCGTGGGGGTCGCCTTCCTCTTCATCACGTTGCTGATTGGGACCTCTTGGCAGGCGGTAGGTTTCTCGACACTCGAGGCCGTTCGTATCGGGAGCGCGGGGGCTCCCCACAGCGCACTGATGTCGTTGGCCGAAGTGATCTTCATGCTGCCAGTCATGGTCCACAACGTGGCGGATGCGTGGCTTTGGAAACGAACCGAGAACGCTGATGTGTTTTCGCCTCATCGCGTCGACAGGCATGCGTCTCCTCCCGATGCGCGCGAAGTGTCGACCCATCCCGGCTCCTTGGGAGGTGGGCTCACCGGATGAATGCTAAGAAGGTCGTCATCATATCCGCCGTGCTTGTCCTGCTCAGTTTCGTCGCGCACAAAGTGTTGCTCGAGCGAGCCGGGCGGGAGCTCGTGGCGGCCATGGCGTCCATCGTCGAAACGCAGTCGGGCGGAAGGTACAAGCTCGCAACGGGTGCGGTGCGAGCGTCAGGAGTGTTTGGACTCCGCGTACAGGGATTGCGCGTCACGTCAAAGGACGCAATCAACCCAATCATTACCTTCGAGACCTTCTCTATACGCTTGCCGGCAAGCGTCTTGTGGGCTTCCGAGCCGGTCGTGAAGTTCCAAGCCACCGGGCCGCTCGGTGGACTCGCAGGAAACGTCAAGCTTGACCGTGTTGCGTTCCGAAAAGGTTTCATCCACCAGGTGAGTTCGAGCTACCGGTTCAACAACTTCAACGTGGGGCCGCTCTTCGACGACATGCTGACTTTCTACTTCACCGAAGGTTCGCTCCTGCGCTCGAGCGAACATAGCGATTTCAACCTGAACGACCGGAGCCCGGTGAAGCGTTTGGTCCTGTCCGAATTGAAGCTCAACGGCAACCTCAGCTACAGGGGAGCCTCGCTGCAGCGCTCGGACTTCGGAGATGTTTCCATGAAGGTCCGGATCGCGAGCCTGCGGATGGACGTGCCCACCGAGCGCGGGGTCCGCAGATGGCAGTTGGGCGCCGCGCCCTGGGAAATGAAGACCCGCAAACGCACGTTCGTCGCCCCTCGCCCCATCGTCCTCTCGTCGAAGGCGTTGCGAGTGCGGGTCGTCCCGAGGGTAGAGGTGGGAGCGAGCATCCCCCATCGATGGGCGACCTTCCTCTCGCTCGACTTGGAGCCACTGACCAAAGAGGGGCAGGCCTTCGCCAAGTTGCTCACGGAAGATTGGCGATGCGGGGTCGACAAGGCAAGTCAGGGCAAAGCGAAGTTGCTGGTGTTTTTCCAAATCCACCGCCTCGGCTGTATGGTTCGCCCCCAGTAATTCCATAATGTTGCATGAGGTTTGAGCCGGGTTACTCTCTTCGCGAGACCGGGGCGCTGCCTTGCCAGATTGGCGTGAAGGTCCCAGCATCACATATTGACCCCTCCGCGGGGCGCATGCTAACGCAGCTGTTCGCGAAAGTGCGCCCTGAGCGCCCCCGCGGTGCGATGGTACGCACCGCATACCGTTCGATCGAAAGAGGTCCACCATGAAGGAAGGCATCCACCCCAAGTACGGCCCCACGGAAGTGAGCTGCGCGTGTGGCAACACGTTCCAGTCCCGCTCCACCAAGCCCCTGCTGAAGGTCGACATCTGCTCGGCCTGCCACCCGTTCTTCACGGGCAAGCAGAAGATCCTCGATACCGCGGGCCGCATTGAGCGCTTCAACCGCAAGTACGCCAAGGTCGCTACGCCGGCCGCCGGCACTCCTGCGAATTAAGCGCCTGCCCGCAGGCCGTGGGCCTTTGACCGCCTCTCCTACGGCCGCCCGAACCCCTGGTTCTGGCGGCCGTTCGCGTTCGCGAAAGGACTTTTTCGGTGCTCATCGTCCAGCTCGGTCGCCTCGAACGCCGATTCCTCGAAATCGAAAGCCTCTTGGCGAGCCCCGATCTCGCTGCGGATGCGGGAACCTTTCGTCGCCTTTCCATGGAACGGGCAGAACTCGCTGGCACCGTCGAGCTCGCACGTGAGTATCGCAAAGTCCTCCATGCGATCACCGATACGGAATTGCTCCACAGCGAGAGTACCGGGGAAATGCGCGAGCTCGCCTTCGAAGAGCTTGGGGGGTTGCGCGTGCGCCGAGCCGAGCTCGAAGAGGCACTCCGTGTCGAGCTTCTCCCCAAGGATCCCAACGACGGCCGCGACGTGTTGCTCGAGGTCCGTGCGGGCGCGGGTGGCGACGAAGCGAGCCTCTTCGCGGGCGAACTTTTCCGCACCTATCAACGCTACTGCGAGCGACGGCGCTGGAAGGTAGAAATCCTCTCCTCGAGCGAAACGGAACTCGGGGGGCTCAAGGAAATCGTGGCGCTCGTGCAGGGCGGTTCGGGGCAGGGTGTGCCCGGCACCGGCGTCTACCGCACGTTGAAGTACGAAAGCGGAGTGCACCGTGTGCAGCGTGTTCCGGCCACGGAAGCGCAAGGGCGCATTCATACATCCACAGTGACGGTGGCCATCCTGCCCGAGGCCGACGACGTGGAGGTCTCGGTCAACGACAACGATTTGCGCATCGACACCTACCGCGCCAGTGGCGCGGGTGGGCAACACGTCAATCGGACCGACTCCGCCGTGCGCATCACGCATTTGCCCAGCGGCATCGTGGTCGCCTGCCAAGACGAGCGTTCCCAAATCAAGAACCGCTCGAAGGCCATGAAAATCCTCCAAGCCAAGCTGCTCGAGCGGGCTCAATTGGAGCAGGAACGCACGCTTTCCGCGGAGCGCAAGGCGCAGGTAGGCCGGGGTGATCGCAGCGAGCGCATCCGTACCTACAACTTTCCTCAGGCTCGGGTCACCGACCACCGCATTAACTACACGACCCACGCCATCGACGACTTCATGGCCGGCGACATCCAGGATATGCTCCACCGTCTCGCGCAGCATTACCAGCTCGAGATGCTCAAGGAACAGCAAAGCGAGGCGCCATGACCAACGAAACGTGGGCGGTGCGTGACATCCTCCAATGGACCTCACAACGGTTCGGGCAGCGAGATGTCGCCACACCCCTGCTCGACGCCCAGCTCCTCCTCGGTGAGGTTCTCGGGGCGTCGAAGGTGCAACTTTATATGCACATGGACCGCGTCCTCACCCCTGACGAGCGTTCGCGCATGCGCGACCTCGTTAAGCGACGGGTGTCGGGGGAGCCCGTCGCCTATCTCCTTGGACGCAAGAGTTGGCATGAGCTCGAGCTCGCCGTTGATGGCCGCGTCCTCATTCCGCGTCCCGAAACCGAAACCCTTCTCGATTTCGTGCTGGCTGTGTTTCGCGCGGCGGCTGCCAAGCCTCTGCGAGTCCTCGACCTCTGCACGGGCTCGGGATGCCTGGCCATTGCTCTCGCTAAGCGCTTTCCCGATGCGCACGTGATGGCCGTAGACGTTTCCGAGGACGCGCTTGCAGTCGCGCGTTCCAACGCCCGGCTCAACGGCGTTTCCAATGTGACTTTCGTGCGGGGTGACGTGTCCGAGGGCGACGGGCTCCTTTCGCGCCTGCGCGTCGAGTGCGCCGCGGTTATCGATGGTTTGGACGTTATCGTGGCCAACCCTCCTTACGTGTCCGAAGACGAATGGAAGACATGCGACGTCGGTGTGCGCGACTTCGAGCCCAAGCTCGCGCTGACGGCGGCTGATGACGGCTTGGCGTTGGCGCGTGTCATCGCAGAAGGAGTTGCGCGCGTCGGAATGCTTTCTCACCACTCGGTTTTCGCCATGGAAGTGGGTCTCGCCCATTGCGCGCGGCTCGCGAGCGAAAGAGCGTCCTTAGACATCGATGGTGCTGTCGCGTTGGCCGAAGACGGGAGCCCCTTGGCTTTCCCATACAACGCGCAATCTCGACGTTACCCCCGTGGCGCCGCTTTCGCACTGCAGGATCTCACCGGACGCGATCGTTTTTGGTGTCGGGTGAACGGCCTTTCGCAGGCCGAACCGCGGCCCATGGGCGCGACCGCATATGCCGGTGATGCCGATGGCGTCGGTGCGGCTGGAGCCGATACATCCGAAGAAGCCTTGGACAAGGTCCGCGCTGCGGCCGACGCCGCCAAGCAGGATGCCTACGAGCGCGCACGGCGAGACGCGGAAGCTTTGATGCTCGCCTCGCATGCGGAAGACGCCGAAGGCGAGCCCGAAGCTTAACGTTCGGTGCCCGCCTCGCGTCGATTCATGCCCTGGGAATCACTTCACTTCATGAAGGTGTAGGTCGTGATTGCGCGAGCTCCGTCCGTGTTCTCGGCAACGGTGAAGCGGAACGCGTTCTTACCCACAGGTGCCATCTGGCGCTGCACGGCTGAATCGAACGAGGTCGAGGTGGGGCAGGTGGCCTCGAGGACCTGGACGTTGCGCAGTGCGCTGGAGGACGTCACTTCCCACGAGTAAACGTCTTGGGCACCGGTACAGTTCACTTCCAGCACAACGGTGTTGTTGAGCGAGAGTTTCGCGTTTCCTGTCATGGTGACCTGGTACGACTCCCCACCTTGAGGTTCGACTATCCAGGTGTAGTCGCCCGCGATTTGAAGCGTTTGTGGCGCAATCTTGTTCCCCATCGTGTCGAACGCCTCGTAGACCGCCGACTTCAGGTAGTACTTTCCGCCGGGAATCTGGGCGGCTTCGCCTTCAGCCTGGCGATCGACACCGGGCTTTTTGGTGTCGGCAGCATCCTTGCCGGTGTTTCCTTGGGCGCCGGGAGCCGGAGCAGCTGAGCCGCCGCTACTTCCGCTGTCGCCGCAGCCCGCAAGGGAGGCGACAAGCGACAGGCCGAGTCCGAAGGATGCGAGGGATTTCAAGGACGTCATAGTGAACTCCTGAAGGAGGGGGGTAACGTGCATGCGCACACGCGCGGAAGCCGGAGTATAGAAAAGTCCTAGCCCAGTTTTCTAGGGAATTCGAGGAGCTGACCTGCAATCAGGGGGGCATTGAGGTCGAAGGATATGACTTTGCGCTTCCCATGTCGTGTTTTCTCAATGAAAGGTGCGCGCAGCATCAAGCCGGGTGCGGCGTCTGGTACTACGCGCGCGTCGAGAAGCCCTCGCCGCCGGCCCAACGCCGCTGCACCAGCGGACCCACCCCCACCCCCACCCCCACACTTGCCTCCCCGAGGACACCGCCATGCCCTTAAATCCGCGCCTATTCTCCCTTTCCATCGTCAGCACCGTAGGTACCCTCGCTGCGCTTGCGCTTACCGCCTGTGGAAGTTTCTCCAAAGACGACCAACGCGATCAGCGCGAGCTCGAACTCGCTGCGTACAAAGCTATGCGCGACATCGGTGAAGCCCCCGCGGCACTCCGCCAGGCGGCCAAGGCCGTCGTGCGCATCTCGGCGCCCGGCGGCTCCGGCACCGGCTTCTTCGCGCGGTCTGCCCAGTTCGGTGGCCGCACCTTGCTGGTGACCAACTTCCACGTCGTGGGTGGTGAGAACTGCCCGCTGGCCGGATGCCGCGTCGAGCTCGCTCGCGGGCTCGAGAAGGGGTCCAGGCCGACCGATGACACCGTGGTCCTCAAGCCCGTCGGTGCGAGCGGCAATTTCGACGTCGCTCTCTATGAAGTCTACGACTCCTTCGCCGAAGCCAAGGCGGGGAAGTCCACGTACGTCGCGCCGGCCTTCTTGGAGGTCGACCCCAAACGCGCTCCGGGCGAGGACGTCTACGTCGTCGGGCATCCCTATAGTGGTCTCAAGAAGATCTCTGAGGGCAAGGTGTTCGAAACGAAGGCCACGCAATCCTACGCGAGCGCCATGGCGCTCCCGGGCAATAGCGGATCGCCGGTGCTCGACGCGCAGGGGCGCCTAGTGGGAATCCTGTGGGGCGGCCACACCGATAGTTTCGGCGCCGATCGCATTGTGCACTACTCGGTATTCGCTCGCGCCGACGCCATCGCTGCGCAAGCCAAGTCCAGCGCGGCCACGCTGGCCAAGCTGTACGTCGATGCCACCAAGCCCCTCACGGTTTCAAGCTACCTCGCAGCGCCGCAGGTGTTCGCCGCATCCGAGGATGCCCCTCTTCTCCATGCCGATGAAGAGTCCGCCGAGTCGGCCACACCCGATGGCACGAGGGAGATCCTCGTACAGGACTGCATGGCGAAACTGGAGGATGTCGACACAGCCGACCCCCGCACCGGACAAGCCGCGATGGCCTCGTGCATGCCCATGGTTCGGCTCGTGGAGTGCCGTCCCGCGCTCGATGGCGCGCCCGTTCCCGTGGGCGCGGCGAAAGCCACCTTCTGCCCCACCGGCTCCGCCGTAACCACATGGCGCTCGCGCTTCAAGGCCATCGCAAACGCGCTCACTCCGTTCCGCGATTTCGACGCGCTCGCGTTCCAAACCAATACCGCGCGCTTCTCCACGACACGCAGCGGTGGCAGCAAGGACGCCTTGGCCGCCGTGCGCGGTCATCTCGCCAGGAATCCCCAACCCCTCGATTTCGACGCGGCGTACATATTCCTCAGGCTCGGCCTCCCGCCGCAAACGGTAGTGAGCGGCAAGAACGTGGCTGAATTCGTGCGCGGGTACGCGAAGCAGCCCCTGTATGAGCTCTCCATCGAGGTGCTCTTCTGGAGCCATTTCTACTTGATGGCGGATGGCGTCTTGTCGAAGGAAGAATTCCTCTCCGTGACCCGTAACCTCTACAACGACCCCGCGGCACCTCTGCGCGAGCGTCTGAGCCTCGAAGAGACCCTGCTGCGCGAAGGTCTCCTCGCGCTCATCAAGTAAGGAAGAAGGTCTTCTGTCAGCGCTCCGCTCGGTGCGCCGTTCCTTCGACCCGCATGCTCAACAGGATCGTTCCACATCATGGGCGATGCGGGAGCCGATCTCGTGGAAGCGCGTCCTAGAAAGGCGCGCGAGCTCTTGGACCGGCATATGCGGCACGTCGTCGAAGAGTGGGTAAAGCGTGTGTGCCCCGAGGCGTGCGCGTACGTCGCTCGTCTGGCCTTCGTGGGCCTCCACGGAACCAAAAACGCCGAACACGCGCGCGTGCTGCTCGTGGGCGAGCTGGCTTACCACCGATGCCACCTTCCCGTAGAATGTGGACTCGTCGAGGCGCCCTTCGCCGCACACGGCAAAGTCGGCGGCTTGAAGGCTTGGCCCGAGCGCGGTGGCCTGCGCCACCTTGCGGGCGCCGAGCTCAAGCCGTGCTTGGGGGAACAAGGCTTGGAGGCCGAGCACTAGCCCCCCGCCGGCCCCTGTATAGGCTTCATCGAGGCCCGGTAGGGCAGGATTCACGCGGCGCAGATGTGCCCACAACGTCGTAACGGCCCGCTGGACCCTGGCGACCTCCTCGGGCCCGGCGCCTTTTTGCGGCAGGAAGCTCGAAAGGTTGACGCCGGCTCCTTCGGCCGGGGCATTGACGTCGCACAACAGCGTGATCCGGGTCTTGCGGTAGAACTCGGGAACCTCAGCCGCCACGAACCGATCGATACGATCCACGTTGGTGAGCAAGGGCTCCACGACTTGGCCTTCGGCATCGAGAGCACGCAGGCCGAGCGTATGGGCGAGCCCCCAGCCCGCGTCGGCTGTCATCGTGCCGCCTACCCCAATCCAAATCTCGTGGGGTCGGAGGTCGAAGGCGCGCAGCAGAAGCCTACCCAAGCCACCCGAGTGGGCCTGGGCAAGCTCATGACGGCGTGCCATGGACCTGCCCACGCCCAACACCTCGGCCGACTCCACCAAAGCCAACCGGCGCGTGTTCTGCCAGTGGACTCGCGCCTCCGTCATCTTGCCGTGGAGATCGGGAACCGTGACCCGCATGGCTTCCAGCCCCAGCGCGCTCGCGAGGATGTCAGCCGTTCCGTCGCCGCCATCGGCCATGGGACGAATGATGACTTCGATTTTGGGGTTCCGTTGGCGTATGCCTTCGGCCAGGCACTCGCAGGCCTGGCGTGCCTCGAACGTCCCCTTGAACTTGTCCAACGCCAAAACGATTCGCATGCCTGCTCCCACCCGACGAACCGCTCCTTGCGCTTCGGGAATCACTCAACTGATTATAAACACAAAGTTCTTGCGGCCGCCAGCGTCGTTGCGTTCGGCGAGACCCTCTGCTAGAGGATTCAGGTCGACATATCCGGCTAACAAGGAGATCCGCATGGACAGCAAGACGGTCGAAGCCAAGGTTATCAAAATCGTGGCCGAGAAACTCAACATAGAGGAAAAGAACTGCTCGGCCGCTTCGCGCTTCCAGGAGGACCTCGGTGCCGACTCGCTCGACATCGTCGAGCTGCTCATGGAAATCGAAGAGGAATTCGGTGTGAGCATCTCCGACGAGGAGTCTGAGAAGCTCAAAACGGTGGGCGACGCCGTGAAGTTCATCGGCAGCAAGCTCTAAGAGTGAGCGGCCTCGCAGCCCGAATCGAAGGCACCTTTCTGGGTGCCTTTTTCCGTTCCACGGCCCGGGCGCTGCCCGGGTCATAGGAAGGTTACGCAGCCATGAAAATCGCCATCGGTTCCGATCACGCCGGCAAAGACCTCAAGGCGTTCGTCATCGACTTCCTGACCCTCACCAACAACCAGGTGCTCGACTACGGGGTCGCTATCGACTCCGCGGGCTCGGTGGACTTCCCTGACTACGCAGACATCGTCGCCTCCGAAGTGTCCAATGGCCGCGCCGACCGGGGAATCCTCATCTGCGGCACAGGCATCGGCATGTGTGTCGTTGCCAATAAGTTCCCTGGGGTCCGCGCCGCCCTGGTGTGGGACGAGTTCACTACCCGCATGAGCCGAGCGCACAACGACGCCAATGTCCTTTGCCTCGGAGCGCGCACCACCAATCATCAGCGTGCCGTGGACTTCGTGAAAATCTGGCTCTCCACCGAGTTCGAGGAGGGCAGGCACCGCCAACGGCTGACCAAAATCTCGGCCATCGAGCGGCGTAACAACGGCCTCGTGGAATGACGCTCTCCTCCCCTGTGGGAGCGACGAAAGGAATCGACCATGACGAATTTCTTCTCCATGGAAAACGCGCAGATCGAGCACTCCGATCCCGAGATCGCCTCGCTCTTCGCTCACGAAGCGCAGAGGCTCGCCTCTGGGCTGGAGCTCATCGCATCCGAGAACGTGGCGAGTCCCGCTGTCCTCGCGGCGCTCTCAAGCGTCCTCTCGAATAAGTACGCCGAAGGGTATCCGGGTCGGCGTTACTACGGCGGTTGTGAAGTTGTCGATCGCGTCGAGGCTATCGCCATCGACCGCCTCAAGAAGCTCTTCGGCGCTGATCACGCCAACGTGCAGCCGCACAGCGGAGCTCAGGCGAACCAGGCGGTGTTCCTCGCCATGCTCAAGCCCGGCGACCCCATCCTCGGTATGGATCTATCGCACGGGGGACATCTTACTCACGGATCGCCGGTCAATCTCTCGGGCCAATACTACAAGCCCGCATTCTACGGGGTGCGAGAAGACGATGGGCGCATCGATTACGACGCCCTGCGCGCGAAAGCCAAGGACGTTGGACCAAGGATGATCATCGCCGGCGCGTCGGCCTACCCGCGCGTCCTCGATTTCGCGGCATTCCGTTCCATCGCCGACGAGGTCGGCGCGCTTTTGTTGGTCGACATGGCACACATCGCAGGGTTGGTTGCCGCTGGTGCGCACCCGAGTCCCGTTCCTTTTGCCGATGTGGTCACGAGCACGACCCACAAAACCCTCCGGGGTCCACGGGGGGGAGTCATCCTGACCCGTGAAGCCCATGCCAAGGCCATCGACAAAGCCGTGTTTCCCGGCATCCAGGGAGGGCCGCTCATGCACGTCATCGGCGCCAAGGCTGTGGCTTTCGGCGAAGCTCTTACCCCCGCGTTCAAGGCTTACGCCGAACGCATCGTCTCCAATGGACGCGCTCTGGCGGAATCGCTCGTAGCCGAAGGGGTGAAACTGGTTTCCGGGGGCACGGACAACCATTTGATGCTCGTCGATTTGCGAACGTCGGTTTTGTCTGGAAAAGATGCAGAAGAGCGCCTGGCGCGGGTGGGTCTCACGGTAAACAAGAACACCGTCCCCGGCGAGACCCGCAAGCCCATGGTCACGAGCGGAGTGCGCATCGGCACGCCCGCTGTCACCACACGCGGCCTCAAGGAGGTCGACATGGGAAAACTCGGCAAGGCCATCGCCCTGACGCTCTCGGCCGACGACGCCGACCTGCCGCGTGCGAAGGCGCTCGTCGACCAACTGTGCGCGGAGTTCCCTCTCTACGAAGGGTCGTTGGCGCGCAAAGGTTACGTCGGTTAAGTTGCGCCTCCCCCGCCGACGGGATAAGGGGGAGGTCACCGATCCCATGGTCCACGAGGAGGTCGACGTGAAGTGCCGTCAGTGTCGGCATCCTGAAACGAAGGTCCTCGAGAGCCGCGAGAGCAAGGATGGCAGCACTATCCGGCGGCGTCGCGAGTGCCAGAGTTGCGGTTTTCGTTACACGACGTTCGAGCGCTCCGAGGAGCAGCCGGTTTATGTCGTCAAGCGCGATGGCGCTCGGGAGCTTTTCGATCGCCAAAAGCTTTTGCGCAGCATGGTTTTGGCTTCCCAGAAGCGCAACGTGAGCCCTAAGGAACTCGAGAGTGTGGCCGAGTGGGTCGAGCGGACTGCAGGCATGTCCGAGGAAAAGGAAATTTCCACGGCACGGGTCGGAGAGCTCGTGCTCGATGTGCTCCGCCACCTTGATCCCGTGGCGTACGTGCGTTTCGCGTCGGTTTACCGTTCTTTCGCGGGGCCGGAGGATTTCGTCAAGGAGCTTGATCGCCTCGCTCAGAACGCCACCCAATTCCGGCGCGTCCCGCCTGAAACTTCCGTGGATTCTGCGGATCGCGCAGAAAGCTCGCGGCTCGAACCAGGCACTCTCGAAGCGGAAGCAGAAGCGGAAGCGGGGAGCTGACTTTCCATGTTCACAGGCCTCATTCAAGATGTCGCAGGCGTCATTGACACTGCGCGCCAGGGCGATTCCCTCCGCTTGGTCCTTGCCACGAAGATGCCGCGGGAGCGCTTCGAGCTCGGGGCCTCCGTGGCATGCAACGGCGTGTGCCTCACCGTGGTGGCACTTCACGACGTGCCGGCAACCGGTGAAACTTTTCTTGAGTTCGACGCGGGTCCGGAAACCTTGCGCTTGAGCCGCCTTGGAAGCCTTCAAAAAGGCGACGGCGTCAACATCGAGCCTGCTCTGCGCGTGGGAGATCCGCTCGGTGGGCACGACGTGTCAGGCCATGTTGACGGCTGCGTCCGCGTGCATTCCTCGCGTGAGTGGAGCGACGCGTTCTGGCGGCTGGAACTCGAGATCCCTGCGTCCGCGCGCCGGTGGATCCTCCACAAGGGCTCGGTGTGCGTGCGTGGCGTGAGCCTCACCGTGGCCGAACTCACTGACACGCCCGATGGTGGGGCAGTGTGTGGCATCATGCTCGTTCCACACACGCTCTCGCACACGAACCTGGAAACGTGCGCAGCGGGACATTGGGTTGAGGTCGAGTACGACAAGCAGGTCAAAATGGCGGCCACGTTGCTCGAGGCACTGCTGCCGGAGATGCTCCGTTCCGCCTTGAAGGACTCGAAGTGAGGCCTTCTCACAGCCCTTCGCTAACTCCTGTTGGCGTCCCAAGCATGGCAATGGCTGCGCCGCTGCCCTTTTTCAAGACCTTCGTCTTGACTCCCTAAGGAGATATTGGAAAATAGGTCTCTTTGAACGACGAGCGTCCGCGCGCTGCGCAACGAGAACGAGGGCCGCCACTGGTGAACACGCGCGATCTCCCAGGGCACGACGACGCGCAAGGTTTCTCCCCCTTTCCCAGCCGTTCCTCTCCGCTGCCGTTGAATGAGGCTTATCGTGCTGCGGTTGATTCCCCCCGCGAAACCCTGTTCGAAGCGTCGAACCCGCTGGAGTTCCCACCTTTGACATCGTCTCCGCCCGTCACGATGGCCACCTCGGGCGAGTTCGTGGCGCACCACGAGCTCGCCGCGCTTCGCAAGCGTCTGTTCGCTCCCGCCTGGTGGTGCGAAGGCCTGCTCGTTAAGCACGGCGGGAAGGATGCACTCGCGCAGCAGCTTGCGTCGTCCGTTCCAGGTCGCCTCGTGGTTGTCGGGCCCGCTGTAGCACCCAAGCAGCTCGCGCTCCTCTGGGCAATTTGGAACGATCTCGTTGCGGTGTGCACGGCCGGAAAAGGAGAACGCGCTTTGGTGCGTCTCCCATTGGGAAAGCACCTGCGTGGCACGGCCGCCGCGATATCGGAAACCGTGCGGTTCCTGGAAACCTATTGGTCGAACCCCTTTCAGGTGGTGGTCCCGCGCACGGCGGGTGGTTCCGGGCCGTCTCTCCGCAAGAGCCGTCAAGGGGCGACGGCCAAGTCCGTCTCCGTCAATTTCGTGCGCTACTGCGCCGTGGAGTTCGCTGCGGTGCCCTCTGGTGCCGGGCCTACCGCGAGCACTGGTGTAGGAGCGAATTGCGACTCTCCTGAGCTCGTCATCGAACTCACCCTTCCGCTCATCGATTTCCTTGCTGGGCGTTTCGAAGCCGTCCTTCCCGGATTCTTCTGCGATGAAGCCTTCGCAGCCAAAGGGCGCAATCTGGCCCATGGCGATCCTGGCCTCGTTGCGAGGGGCGTGGTGAGCGCCAATCCCGATGTCTTGCGCGCCTTCGGGTCGGGCGCTTCGTTTCGCAAAGTGATCGCATACATTTTCGTGGAGTTCGCAAAGAGGCATGCCGAAGAGGTCTTCGACGCGGCCGGGTGGCAAGGCAAAGGCCTTCGTGGGCGTGAACTTGAGGGCCTTCACGAAGGACTTCTGCAGCGGACCAAAGCGCTTTACGATCATGGCGTGTTCGGGTGGGACAACGCCGCACCGCAAGGACGCGTGCGCGAATTGCGCGGCAATGGAACCGTCGTCCATTGCTGGCGTCTCTCCGTGCAGGCGCGGCAAGCGGCGCAAGCCGAAGCCCTCATGCGCGAGCATTTCGTACCTCGACGCTTGGAGGGAGCGCGCGCCGCCGGCGCTCCTCGTCTTGCGGTATCCATGACAGAGGCTCGAAGAGCCGTGCGCTCTTCGGCAATGTCTTCAAGTCGCAGCGGTGGACTGGGAGATCTCGTTGCGCTCCATCGAGGGGAGCGAGATGCGGGCGAAGTGGCTGCGGCTATTGCGAAGGCTTGCAAAGGGGACTCTCAACCTGCGGAATCAGTCGAGAATCCCCTGTCTGCGGCTCATCGCGCGCCGCCCCTCGTGTTACCCGTGTTACCCGTGTTACCCGTGTCAGAGTTGTCCGCTCCGTTCTCGACCCCGATTGCCGACGTTGCGTTCGTGTCGGTCGTTCCCGAGCCTTCCCCGACGCCTTGGCCCCCGAGCGAACCTCCCCTTGCGGTGTCCGGTCCGCTTGGTCTTCCGCTCGGAACTACGACTGAAGACGAACAGCTCCTGATGTGCGTGCTCGAGTACTACTCGTCGCTTTCTGCGCGACAGCAGCGCCTTTTCCAAACCCAAAGGGCGCGCATGTCCGACGACGAGTTCCGTGCGTACGTCTTGCCGCTTCTCAAACGCAGACCAGGTTGAGAGCTCCCCCCCTCCCTAGGCCCGACTTCAACTCTTGGCGATGCGAGCCATGAGTTCGCGCAATCGGGTCTTGGCAAGGGGAAAAGTCTCCTTTTCAAGGGCTTCCCGTTCGGCTGGCGTGAAACGCCCGAGGACGTAGTCAGCCGTTGCCGACTTATGTTCAGGTTTGCCGATGCCGATTTTCACGCGGTGAAACTCGTCGCCGCCGCAGCGCGCGAGAATGTCCCGAACCCCGTTGTGTCCGCCATGTCCGCCCCCAGTCCGCACCCGGACCGCTCCGGGTGCCTGGTCGAGATCGTCGAAGACAGCCACAAGCTTGTTCAAAGGGACTTTAAAAAACGCGAGCGCCTCCTGCACCGAAGCGCCGGACACGTTCATATACGTTTGCGGCTCGAGGAAGGCGCAATCGAATCCCTCCCACCGACCCCGCCCAAAACGAGCGCGAAACTTGGTGGAAGAGAGGGGTGATCTCGCTTCGTGTGCCAACTCGTCGACAAACTGGAAGCCAACGTTGTGGCGTGTGTCTTCATACTGGGGGCCAGGATTTCCCAGGCCAACGATGAGGAACACG
>JBIKVI010000261.1:0-6379 GCA_044356935.1 Silvanigrellaceae bacterium
CATCGATATCTCGTCTTGCCATAGGGACCTCCGCCGTTGGTGGCGAAGGAGAGAATCACGCCACGGAAGCCCTCTCGCAATGTGCCAAGAACGAGGGGTTACGACTCCGTGGTGCAGGCTTACTTGTCGCTGGTGTTCGAGCATGGGGTCGTATGGGCTGACCCCCACCCCGGTAATATCCTCTACGATGACGTTAGCGCGCGCGCCTCGATGATCGATCTCAATCCCTGCTTCGTATGGGACAAGCCCACGCGCGAGCATTTCAAACACCTGCTCTACAGGCTGCTCCTTCGCGACGCCGCCGGAGTCTACGACACGCTCTATCACCTCGTGGAGCTACCCGAGTCGCTCCATTCCGACACCATCTACGATCAGCTTGAAGCGTTCCTCAACGGCCCCTTCGACGGTTCGAGTCTCACGCTCTTTGTGGGCGAGTTCATCCGCCTCCTCTCCGAGAACGACGTCGACCTCCGCATGGAGGTGCAGGCGGCTCTGCGGGGCATGAGCCAACTCGCCCTCACCGCCAACGCCATCTCGGCGAGGAACGGCTTCTCGCAGATCCTCCGCGGATACTTCGGAATAGGCGAGCTCCTGCGCACGGCGTGGGACGTGGGGCTCCTGCGCGCGGCCAAAGTCCTCACGCGCACCCTCTTCGATCTCACGCGCGCCCTCCCCGAGGAGGACGTTGGTCCCGTGCTCGACGAACGCGACGTGCGCGCGCTGCGGCTCCGGGTGAAGGAGCTCGCGCGCGCGGACGTCTGCGACATCCGCATCGTCCGCGTCTCGCCCGAGGATCATCCGGCGCTGCGCATGAGCGTCGACGGTTCGTCGTTGCTGGTGACGAGCGAGTTGCGCGTCGAGATCCTGGAAGCGCGCAGGCCCGCCACGGTGCGTTACGTCATCCTCCTGCCCTCGCAGCGCTGGCTGCGCGACAGGCAGGAGTTCGTGAAGCTCACCAGCGTAGCGCGCAATTTCTGCGTCATCGACTGCCTCGAGCAGCTGCGGCGCAACTCGCTGGACGACTACTGGCACACGGTCGAGGCTTGGAACAAACCCCGCGCCAAGCAAGGACTCGAGGCGACCTCCTTGGTGGGATCGGTGCGCACCGCGGCACGCAAGCTCCTCGCGCTCCGATTTGCTGGGATTTGGGACTCGCCTCTCGCCGGCGTGCCCGCCAGGTCGCTGCGCACGTGGAAATGGCTCCTCAAAACGGAGGCGTGGCGCGAAGAAGCTGAAACGAAGATGGTCCGCGCCCTGCGGCGAAGACGTCGATCCTCGGGGGAGGGCCTAAAGACAGCGGCGAACGCCGCGCTCGGGGGCATCGCCTTCGGGACCTTCTATCGACTCAAGATCGTGGCGGTTGCAGGCGTGCTCCAACTGCTTCGTCGGCGCGTGAAGCGTCAGAAGTACGGCATGCACCTCCTGCCCATGAGCACGGCCGCGTTCGAGGATCTCATTCTTTTCAACCTCGGCCGCAACTCCATCGACGACCCCGGTCCTGGAACCACGCCAGCTCTCAATGCGACCCGACTTCCGCGACGTAACCTTCGTGACGGCGGACGTTGAAGACAACGCCTGGCAGGAACAGGTATTGCCCTTTGACGCCGAGCAGTTCGCCTTCCACCGTGGGTGACTTGTCAAGCGAGGTGGATACGATCTTGGCGGGCGTCGTATCGGGCAAGGGGTACTCGATGAACACGACGCGCGGAGGGAGGAATTCGATGGCCGGACCGGAGCCACTACCCGCCGCAGCGCTGAGCGGTTTGTCGACGACGTGCTCGCCCGCTGCCACCGCCGGATGCGATGAGAGGAAGGACAAGAGCTCCGACCGGCGCGCAAGGACCTCGTCGGCGGATGGCCGCGTGTTGCCTGCCTTGAGCATGTTCGACCAGTGGCTCCTATCGGAGACGACTTCGGCGAGGATCTTCTCCAAAACTCCCGCTTGATGCCGGGAGTTCACCCGCGCGACAAGCGATGCCGCGGTGGCCCCTTGGTCGATCCATCGCGTGGGAACCTGCCCTTTGCGCGTGATGCCGACCTTAAACTTGTCCGTGTGGCTCAGGTAAACGAAATGCGGTTGATAGCAAAAATCGACGCCCCAGGAAGGATCGCGGCAGGTGCCGTTGGCGAAATGGCAGAGATGTGGATTCATCACACACTTATCTGCTTGGGCCTGCGTCTTCAGGCAAGGGAAACAAAATCCGTCGAAGAGCTTTTTGACGTCCTTCGCGCACGCCACGCACTGGAACTTCCCTCCATGGCGGAAAGAAACATGGGAGCCGGGGGCAAGCGGTCCGCCGCCGAGGGCTTCATACGAAGCTGAGATCGTTATTTCTTCGCCGACAGGCTTGGTGCTTGCGTTGGAAACATCCCCTGGAAATGTGGCGTCCTCGCCCATGATGAGCGAAAGGAAGCTCTCGGGAGTGGAACCCTCCTCACCCCCTCCGCCGTGGGTTTTCCAACGCGTCGTGAGTTTTGACAGCGGCCCCGAGTAGCCCATAACATCCAATCTCCTGGAATGACGGAATTTCGACGGAAATACTCAGTTCTTTTCCACACGGCGTCGGGAGGCCGACGCGCCAGGAAAACGACCCTGCTGTGTAACGCTCCCGTCCGCCGGGGTAAAGTCCATGGAGAACAGTGCCGACGGCTCACACATTGTCCGGCCCGCGAAACTGGGATAAGCCCTGCGGACCGCGATTGACAGTGCGCTATCCGGAGGGAGAGAGGGTGCCATTGCTGCGTAAGTTTGGAAATCACGACCGCCTCGACCTCGACGCATCCAAAGGGTCGCGCCGCGCCGCGCCGCGCCGGGGTGCCGCTGCTAGCCTCGTAATCGCCTTGGGCCTCGCGCAGGTCGTCGCGGGCTGCGCCTCTTCAGAAGGGAGCCCGGTATCCGATCCGGCGTTCGCTGCGCGCGAAGAACTTCTCTTCGAGAGCGAAGGTAACATTTCAACCGTCGAGAAGTCGGAGACGCTGGAAATACGCGACCCCGACACCACTCCTCGCACGACGAATTCGGCCCCTTCGAGCACGGCCCGCCCGTCGCCCTCCGAGGGAGATTCCAACTTCGAAGCCGGCGACGAGGACGAGGACATTGGTGTCGCCTCCAACACCATGCGCCACCCCCTCCTCCCCCGTGACCTCCCGGAGCCTCCCGGTTCCAACGAAGTCGTCGACCAGGAACCCCACTTCGAAAACGACGATCAGCCATCCGTCGACGAGGACTCCCTCTTCGAGACAGGCGAGATCGATGCCGGCAAGACCGCGCTCGATATCGACTCCACCCGGAGCCCCGAGGAAATCGGCAGCCTCATGCGCGACGCTTCCGCTGCCATCGAGGACGCATTCGCCTTGTGCGAGGGCTCGGTCTACATGGAGGAGTGGTCGCGCAATTTCGACAAGAGGTGGCTCGCCGAGAACGGCCGCAACTACAAGCGCCGAAGCGCTCTCGTGCGTGCTCAGGGCGAGGCACGCTCGCGCGAGTTCCTCAAGCTCCTCTTCCCGGCGCTCGGCAAGATGGACTTCGACTATCCCGTCGTCATTACCGACGACGTCATCAAGTGGATGCAGTATTTCCAAACCCGTGGGCGCAGGTATTTCGTCACTTGGCTTCGCCGGGCGGAAGACATCATGCCCAAGGTCGTGCCCGTGCTCGAGGCACATGGCCTGCCCAAGGATCTCGTCTACCTCTCCATGATCGAATCGGGTTTCAACAACCGCGCTCTTTCCATAGCGCGCGCCGCCGGTCCGTGGCAGTTCATGCGCGCCACGGGTAAAATGTATGGCCTCACCATAAACGACTTCGTCGACGAACGCCGTGATCCGGCGAAGTCCACGGTGGCCGCAGCGCAGTACCTCACAAGCCTTTACGCCATGTTCGGCGATTGGCACCTCGCGGCCGCGAGCTACAACGCCGGAGAAGGTCGCGTGATGCGCGCCGTCCGGGGACTCGAGTCGCAGGACTTCTTCACGGCTTCCGAAGCACGGCGCCTGCCCAATGAGACGCGCAATTATGTGCCGAAACTCATCGCGGCCATGATCATTTCGAAGAACCCCGAGAAGTTTGGGTTCGAAGTGGCATCGGGCAGCAGGGCACCGCGCACGCGGAAACTCCGCCTCGAGAAGTCGGTGTCCCTCGCCGAGCTCGCGTCGAGCATCGATATCGATCGTTCCGTACTCGAGAATCTCAACCCCGAGTTGCGCGTGGGCATTACGCCTCCCTCTTCGCTCGCCGAGGGCGGAGTCTACGAGTTGTTCGTACCCGAGGCGGCCTACGAGCAGGCTCTGGCGGCCGTCGACACCCTCCCCGAGGCCAGCCGTTCCACCCGCGTTGCGGCCAAGGTGCGTGCCAACGAGTCCTTAGCCAACTTCGCTCGACGCAACGGCATCCGGGTGGCCACGCTCCAAAGCGCAAACCCGGGCTTGAAGGCGAGCACCCGCCTGCGTCGCGGCCAGACGGTCATGGTTCCGGTCACGCTCGGATCAGGTGCGTATGAGAAGCTCACAGCAGACTCCTCCAAGAAGAAAAAGAAGAAGTTTACGGCCTCCAAAAAGAAGTCGCGGGTGAAGTACGTGAGTGCGAAAAAGTCGGGCACCCGCAAGGTCAAATCCGTGAAGAACTCCACTAAGCTGAGATGACTCCGACCTCCCCCTCTGCTAACCTCCACGTTCAGCGGACACCCGACGAACAGTGGAGGTTTTCATTTATGGCGGAGTTTGTGGAACTCACCGACGAAACATTCGCGAGTACCCTCGAAGGCATTCCTCTGGCCATCGTCGACTACTACGCCGGCTGGTGCGGAGCGTGCCGCATGGCGGCACCTATGTTCAAGCGCGTGGCCGAAGAGGCTGGACTGCCCATCTTCAAAATCGACGCCGAGAAGAACCCCGGCTCACGGGAAGGCGTAGCTATCGCCAACCTCCCCACGTTGGCTCTCTTCACCAACGGCAAGGCCAAGGCCTGGCTCTGCACAACCAAAGAAGAGGGTTTGAAAGGCTTTTTGCGCGAAAACGGCGCCCTCTGAGGCACGAGGAGGGTCCCATGGATATCAAAGCCATCAAAGAACTCGCTCAAAAGTACTCTCATCTTGAGCTCGAGGCGTGCGCCCAAGAGCTCGAAAACCAGGGCAAGTGCCAATGTTCTGAGAAGTCCGATAGCAACGACGCCATGAGCGACGTCCTTCAGGCGCTGGAAGTGCGTTCATTGGTGGATGGTGGCATGAGCCTTTCAGATGCTGTTCGTGAATTTTCTAAGCGGGTTCGGGCTGTTCTCAGCTAACGCCCGCCTCCCAACAAGACTTTCCAGAGTCGCGGGAGCCCCTTGAAAAGAACTCTGCAAGAGCCTGAATTGTCTATGGTCGTGAAATTTTTCTCATGACTGAAATGGCACGCACCGATCTCTTTCCTCGAACCTCAAGAGGAGCTGAGTCGATGAAAAATGTGTCTGCCAACCGCCCCGTCGTCGCCTTCCTGTCCACCCTTGCTTTGGTGGGGTGTGGTAGCGTGTTGCCCAACGCGTCCGAAGACGCATCCAAAGAAAAAGACGGAGTCCAGGATATCGCGCTCGAGAGTGCTGACTTGACGCTCTCGTTCGGAGACCTTCAGGAAGCGGTTTCGAAGGGAGAAAAGAAGGCGGCACTTTCTCTCGTTGGAGCTCCCAACGGAACGGTGTCTTCCGATCCCAACGAAACGGTGTCTTCCGACCCCAATGGCTCGGTGACTTCCGGAGAAGACGGTTCGACAACGAGCTCCGTTCCAGGCAATGGCGTTCCAGGCGCCATGCCACCGGCTGAGGCTGTCGACAATGGTCCGGTCACAGCTGAAGAGCTCAAGGAAGGGATCGCAGCGCCCGAAAACAAAGTACAAGCCGAAGGCGTGCAAAAGATCGCTATCACCCTTTCGCAGGAAGGTCAGGACGACAAAGAAGCCGTCCTTGACCTGTCGAAGGAGCGCAAGGTGGTCATCAAGGCCTTGCCCACGGGTGAATGGAAACTCGCGGTGAAAATGCTCGATGGCTCGGGCAAGGTCTTGATTGAAGGCAGTGGCGTGGCGAAAGTCCGGCCGGGCGTCGTGAATGTCGCCGCCCTGAGCATGGAACCTGACGCGAAGACGGGCGCCCTCGCCATCGTCATCAGCGTACTACCGGCTAAGGGCGACAAGGACGTAGATGGGAATCGTCCTGGCGCAGCGCCGGACCTCGATCACTCTCGCTTCCTCGTGCACGACGCGAAATCCTTCTACTTGGACATCTCGGGCGGCCAAACCTCGGAGGCTTGCGGTCCGTTGAACACCTCCGTGCAGTGGGAACCAGGGCGTGTGGAAATCAACACGCGTGAATGCGCGCGGGGAGGTCCGGTTGCGCAGACCTACGTCATTG
>JBIKVI010000412.1:0-3226 GCA_044356935.1 Silvanigrellaceae bacterium
GCCTGGCAGGGTCTGCGCAGGGCCGGAAGAGTGGAGAGGGCGTCCTGTCAGGGGGCGCCGTCCATGGAGCTCGCCCTTGGCGACGAATTCGCGCTCCAGTTCTCTGCATGGTGCTGTGCTCGCAGCGCTCTGGAGGCCTACGAAGATCTGCCCTCCACCCTGGAGCACTGGCGTGTCAAGGCCGGATTCGAAGCCCAGGCCGCGGGCGATCCTAACGCGGTCCAAATCATGACCATCCACGCGGCCAAAGGGCTCGAGTGGCCGCACGTTTACTTCTGGCCGCAAGCGAGAAAGCGGCGCGTCGCCAAAGACTTCGAGCTCGTGAGCCACGGCCGCAACCCCCTCGTGAAGTGGCTCCCCTCCGATCGCACAACGCTCGGCGTGTTACCTTGGTGCGAGAACGAAACAGCGGGCCCCACGTCCGCCACGGTCAACCGTGACAAAGCCGAAGTTACGGTCCATTTCGCCGATCTCCAGAAGGAGCTCGAGGAGGGTTTCGAGCGTCGACGCGTCTTCTACACGGCCTTCACGCGCGCCCGTGAGTCTCTCACGCTCATCCATCCCCTGCCCGCTGCCAACGCTCGCAATTCACTTCGCGACAAGCTCGGCACACTGCAGCTCGAGGAGAAGGGCGCCTACGGCGCCTGCGGCGTTGAGAGTCTCGAGGAAAGCGTGCTGGCTGGTTACCTTGATGCCAACTTCGTAACAGGACACGCGCGCCTGAAGGGTGAAGGACGCAAGAGTGTCCGTTCGTTCGACGAACCCTGGTGCGGCCCCCAACCCGCCTGCGCCTCGCCAATCAAGCCCTGGGTCCGCTTCACCGAGCCGTCCGGAATCCATTGGGATCCCTCAACACTTCCCGTCCCACATTCCGATTCTGAAGGAGAATTACAGGATGAGTCGGCGGGGGAATCGGTGGGGGAATCGGCGGGAGAAGCTGCGCAGGAATCTCCGGAGGAATCCGCGCAGGAGGCGGGTCGGGGTTTTGGTGTGACTACGGAAACCCCGTTCGATGCGGAGGTGGACGCGCTCGGCGAGGTCGCGACATCCCCCCATCGTTGGCTTTGGAACTGGACCGCAATGCGAGTCCCAATCCAAGCCCCAACCGATTCCAATCGTTCTGCACGAACCGCGCGCCCGGCGGCGCGATTGCGCGGCAGGGCAGAACTGAATCCCTACTACGCCCGACGCATGGCTGCTGCTGAAGGCGTGCTCTACCACGCCCGGCAGGAGGTTGCTCTCGACGCCAATAACCCTGCGCGCACGCTTCGCCGCGCCGCCCTTCGCACCTGGCAGGAGCTGGAGATATGGCACCACATGCGGGAGTCGGATCCCCCGGGGGTGGGCCCCTTGATCCCGGCCCCCGCGCGCAACATTCTCGACTTCCTCTGTTACGTGGAAGCGGCGGCCTTCCCTCGCGATCTCGTGGACGCCAATGTGCGCGAGCGCCTAGACGCGCTCGCTCCCGATGCGCTAATCGCTTGCGTCCTCGACTTCAAGACCGGGCTGCCCAAACCTGAACACGACACCCAACTTGAAGGGTATCTCCGACTCGCCGAGGGCCTCGTGGCCGAAGGGTTCGGACTTCCTAGGGTACCAAACGAAACGGCGCTGATGGGTTTGCTCGTGCACGACCTCGCCTCCCAGGAAGCATCGACGCGCGCGGAACACCTCGCTCGACTCTCCAAGGAACCCGGAGTCGTTCTGGGCCAAGCCTATTTCGTGCGTGCGCGCTTGACGACGGCGAATTGACGATGGCGAATTGACGAAAAACTGACGAGCCGGCCAAAGGTCGTTTCGTTCGTGTTAATTTCGTGTCACGACGCATACGTTAGAGGCGAAAACATGATCAAAAGGAAGGCGGTCCGCCGCGCTGTCGCGGCGTTCCTCGTTGCGAACGGGGCGGCCGGTTCCACCGCTACGGCAAGCACGTTCTTCAAGGACCCGTCCCAGTTCTGTTTCTCGAGGCTCGACGCCGAGGGCCAGAAGCAGCGCTATGCGCGCATCGCCAACATCGGCGCGAGCTTCACCCATGGCTGCCTCGGATGCGATTCCAAAGAGCCCGAGGCGCAGGCCAATGCGCTCACCGGAGACGCGTTCTGGCTGCGCCGAAACTACTTGGTACGCTTCCTGACCGAAGGCGCCTGGAAGGATCCTGCCTGGCGCGCGCCGGGCGTCTTCGCGCTAGAGAACGACGCCGTGAACAAGCCATCAGGGGTTGTTCCGGCCGCGCGCGCCTCGAAAGAAGGGTACACGGGTGCATGGCACTTCTCGACGCCACGCGACGATATCCAACTCCTCTCGCCGCAAGAACTCTCGGCCTTCCGATCCGCGACGGACGTCTTCGGCGAAGCCGATACCGTGGGCGGCATCGAAGTCCGCCGCGATCTCAAGTTGCGGCGTAGCTCACAGCACGGGGTCGCCCTCGTCTCCTACGCGCGGCTTGGCGACGCGTACGTCCCTCTCGTGCGCGCTTTCGACCTCGCCCAAGATGGCGGCCGCATGCAGGACCTCTTCAAATCGCAAGGGGCGGCCGAGTTCTACGACGCCCTCGAGGCCAACGCATGGACAGACGCTGAACTGCGGGAAAAGGCCATTGACGCCGTGGCAAAAAGGCTCTCGTCGCTGGAACCTAGCCTCGTGCTCGCGGTCGACATTCTCTTTTGGGACTCCTTCGTCCGCACGCTAGGCATCGTGCGCGAACGGGGAACGAAGAGCCTCGTCCTGCGCTTCCTCCTGGCCGCGATGGAACGTGCGCCCGGGGCTCGGACTTTCTTCGATGAGGCGCGCGCCACCCGCGTTCGTCAGGCGTTCTACGAGGTCTTGCGTCGCGTCTCCATCGGCCAAGGAACCGGTCGGCCCGTTCCCATTCTGCTCGCCCGCATGCTCGACGACGCGGCTGGCACGTTCGAGGCGAACGGTTACGAGCCGGCCATCGCGGCCATCCTCGGAGAGTTCGTCGCCTCCTACACGGGACGCGATTTGGCCTCTGAGATGCTCGCTTGGCTTCGTGAACAATCGCGCGAATCACCGACATCCGCTCAAGGGCCAAGGACCGCGACAGGGGAACCCACGCTCTCCGCCGCCGAGAAAAAGCGCGCGCGCGCGGCTCTCGAGTCCTTGGACCGTTCACGCCCGAAAGACCCCACAGGCAAGACACAGGAAGCGCGCCTGCCGGCCTTCGCGCGACCGCTCACGCACGCTCTCCTTCTCGACGTTCTCAAGG
>JBIKVI010000418.1:0-3141 GCA_044356935.1 Silvanigrellaceae bacterium
AGGAATGCTCTTGGAGGCGCTCGGCGCGGCCATGGACGAAACCAACCTCCACGCGCGCGCCTTCACGGCCAGTCCGTCTAACAACGTCCATCTCTTGAACGCCGACGAGTTCTTTACCGATTTCGCAGCGTTCCTAAAGCCCGAGACCATGCATCCAAGCGTCTCTGGCGCACGGCGCATGGCCGCCATGATCGACCGCGCCCCCTGCGCGGGCACGGGAGGCCGTTGATGCCGTTGTTGCCACTGATGCCTCTGATGCCTCTGACCTCCGCGATCGGGTCACTACGCCGTGCTGCGCTCATGCTTGTTCCTTTGCTTTCCTGCGCGCTCATGCCCCGGCTCGGCTCGATGGCATCGCCCTCCCCCGCTCTCGAGCCTTCCCAGGCACCAGCAGCGGCCATCCGCATTCCCACGGGGTCCACATCGTCGGCCACCGATCCTTGGCGAGCAGCCTTCGAAGCCACCGGCTCACTCAGCGTGTTCCCTTACTCCGACGGGCGCAGGGCGCTTCGATGCACCGCAACCCACCTTGGAGGCGGCCTCGTGCTCACCGCAGGGCACTGTTTCCTCGGTGCGCGAGACTGCCTCGGTGGGCGCGTGGCCTTCAACGGCGAGGCGCGCGAGGCCCGATGCGTGCGGGTCGTTTCGGTGTCCTCTGCGGTCCTAGGCCGGGCAGGGGTCAGAGTCGATGCCGCTCTTTTCTTAGTCGATCGACCACCAGCCGCAGCGCTCGACATCTCCAACGCCTCCTTGCCAATCGGTCCTGACGTTCGACTGCTTTCCCCCGAAGGCGTCAATGGCTCGCGCTCCGACTCCCGTGGGAGAACGGCACTTACATGCCAGGGCATAGAAGTGGCGAGCGTCGACGCCTACGGCCGCTCCCGACCCGTTCCCGCGTTCGTGACGCGCTGTCCGCATTCCGGATTCGCCCATGGTGCTCCGCTCGTCGATGCGACGGGGCTTATCGTGGGTCTCGTGCAAGGCGCGCATCGCAAACCCACCTCAATTTCCCCTGTCACGGTGGTCGCCGCGGCCGCGCGACTTTCCGATGCTATCGAAGCGGCCCGGAAGAACCTCGCCACCCTTCCCACCACGGCATCGCTCACGGAAGTTCCCGACGTCCTCGACGACGTCAGCGAAACCTTCGAGGCGGGAAGCTTCTCCACCGATGCGTTCCCTTATGGTCTTCATGGCAATCTCGACTTCACCCTCGTGACCTTGGGTGGCGAGGGCGTTGTCACGCTGGCTGTTCAAACCGGACCTCTCACCCGGGTCGAGATCGTCGACGCTTCGGGGCGCATGGTTTCTTTCGAGGGTGTCCCGCGCCTCACCGACGCGGCGGCTCGAGTCTTCTCCCGTCCTGTCCGAGTCCGGGTGCGCACCGACGCAGCGGCATCGTCGGTGAGCGCGCGCGTCGACGTCGTGGGCGGCGACGGCACCGCCCAACCTTGAGCGGTCATTACCCCGGGCGGCACGAGAGGGTGCCGAGGTACCTGCGACCAGCCCCATCGACAGCCAGTCGAGTCTGGAGCGTCCGACCGTCGTCCGACAGTTCCAGCGACCACTCCTCCTGCACGCCCGCGACCGGATCCAAGTAACGGAACACGGCCGCGAGGTCAGCTGGGTAACTCGCGTCAACGGGGAATTCCTTCGCCGCCGTGGGACCCGATTGGGGCGATCCCGGCGCGGGGGGAAAGCTAACCTGCGGCAGCGAAGCGGCAGGATAACAAAACCCTCTCGTCTCCAAAGATGTGCCGCCATGGGAAGGGAACCGGAACCGGCACGACTTCCAAAGCCCCGGATCCCCTTGGCCGTTTCCCCCGTGGGAACCGATTCTAAGGGGGGAATCGACGGTCACAATCGACACCCCCGTGGCGTCAAGAGAGACGACGACCGGGACAGCGCCCTCGCGCTCCTCCTCGATCATCCCTCCAGAGCAGAGAGTGGCAACGCGGCCAATTCCTATCGTGGAGCCGGCCGGCACAGCGCCCACCCAGACCGCGGTGAAGGCCATTGTCGAGACCACGATCCCCCTGCGACTGCCCGCACACGCCGAGACACGGGATACGGCGGAAGTCTCCTCCCGTTTCAAACCCATTCTTCGTGCTCCCCTCGGAGTGTGTGGATTCATGTCAACGGGCCTCCACGCAGAGCATGGACTGGGTTTGACCCGTGGGCGCCTCAAAGAATGTAGCTTGGGCGTAGCGCACAGGTCGGGGAGAGGGGCCGGGCCACGTAGGAGTATCGCCAGAGGGGAGTCCCACTGTGTACCAGTTCCCCGCCAGTTGGGATGAGGAGTCGCCGAAAAGAACCACGAAACGCGAGCCGGTGCTCCACAGCTCGGCGCTGCTCCACTGCCCACTCGACACGCCATCGTCGCCAGGCCAAAACTCCTCGACAAGAACGCTCACCGGTACGACCTGAGCCGGGGTTGAAGCCGCCAATGGCCCAGGTCCGGGTCCGGACCACGGAGACGCGTAAACGGTCACTTTCGTGTACATGGAAGGCCAAGGCGGCATCGGGCTTGGTGAACCAGGAGAGGGAACCGGGAAGTCCGGATAGCCGCCGCCATTGCCGCCGCCGCCATTGCCGCCGCCGCCGCCGCCGCCGTTGCCATCGGATGTGCACTCGAAGAGAGGGAACATGGGAATGGGGGGCTGGGGCCGAGGATGAGTGGGATCAGGGGTTGGACCATCGGCGAGAGCTATCGGCGCAAACGAGTGTGCAAGGGCGAGGCAAGCAGCGTTCGCTATCAGCCAAAACGAACGCTTAGGAAGAGCAAATCGACCTGACGAGCACGTTGACATCATGGGACTCCCTTAGGTTATGGTACCGAGGTTACCCTACCGAAACCCCATTCCGGCGCAACGAGTCGGCCCTTTGTAGGTATAGGTTCGATAACGAGCAGCAGCCAACGCCGCGCGGGTCCGCGACCGCGAAACCGGTGTCCTCCGGACACCATTGGGAACTCCCATGACCCCGCACTCCCCTTCACCACTGGAAGACGCCGCGCCCGCCCGCGACCCTGCCCGCGACGACGCACTGAGGACGCTCACCGAAGCACTTTCGGATTCGGGCCATACGAAACGCTCACTCGCCCGCCGTATGGGGCTGGCCAGCCACGCCATCATTTCGCGCGTC
>JBIKVI010000262.1:0-6359 GCA_044356935.1 Silvanigrellaceae bacterium
GGTCCGCTTGAATCGGTGCACGCCTATACGGCGACCCTCGCTCGCAACATCGAGGCCGAAGACTCCGGCGTCATGGCCCTCAAGTTCCGCAGCGGGGCCATGGGAACGCTCAACGTGTCCATGCTCACCTTCCCCAAGAACTTTGAGGGGTCCATGACCATCGTGGGCGAAAAGGGGCTCGTACGCCTGGGTGGCGTGGCGCTCAACCGCGTCGATGCGTGGGAGTTCGCCGACCAGAGTCCCGACGACGACGCAGCACGCAAGTCCAGTTACGAAACAGGCTCGGTCTACGGCTTCGGCCACCAGGCTTATTACCGCGAGGTGGCCAAGGCCCTGCGCGGCGAGCCCAACGCGGCCACCACAGGGCGCGATGGTCTCGTTTCGTTGGCCACACTGGTGGGCGCCTACCGTTCGGCGAAGGAACACCGCCCCGTGGGCTTCCCTCTGGATATGTGAGGCGAGTCGATTTGAGAACAGGCGAACGAGAGGACGAGAATCCATGACGACTGAACGATTCCCCGACGTCACCATTCACCCTACGGCCATCGTCGATGAAGGCGCGCAAATCGGTGCCGGCTCGCGCGTGTGGCATTGGGTCCACGTGAGCCCTCGCTCCACCATCGGCCGCGGATGCTCGCTGGGGCAGAATGTTTACGTGGGCAACGACGTCGCCATCGGGAACAACGTTAAAATCCAAAACAACGTGTCGGTGTACGATGCTGTTACTTTGGAAGATGATGTGTTCTGCGGGCCAAGTATGGTGTTTACCAACGTCGTTAACCCGCGCAGCCACGTCGTGCGCAAACATGAGTACAAGCGCACCCTCGTGCGCCGGGGCGCCACCATCGGAGCCAACGCCACCATCGTGTGCGGCACCGAGCTTGGCGCGTTTTGCTTCATCGCGGCTGGCGCGGTCATCACCAAAGACGTCGCCCCGTTCGCCCTCATGGCCGGCGTGCCGGCCCGACGCATCGGCTGGATGAGCGAAAATGGAACCCGACTCCATTTCGAAGCCGGACTCGCACGCTGCGAAGAAACAGGCGCGCGTTATCGTCTCGTGGGTGCTGGGACGCCGGCTGAGGCGTGCGAGAAGGTCGGGGACTGACCTGGGTGCTCGATCCCATCAACGGGAATCTGCGGGTGTTCGAAACGAAAGACGCTAAGCTCGTCGAGACTCTGAACCTGTTCCGCGAAGATGGCCTGCTTCGCATACCTCCGTTCGAGGCCGTGGAGCTGGGCGTGGGCATCCTCCCTGGGGACGAGGACCCCTCGGCCGGCGGGTGAGTGCTGTTCCGGTGTTTACCGACAGTCACAATGGGCGACGAATGTCGGCGAAGAACTCCCGCGCAGGGACAATGTCGACGTTACCTTCGCGCGTCGAGAAGGGGGCTTCGGCGACGATTTGCACCACCCGCCTGGGGCGTAACTTGCTGGCGAAGTGCAAGAGCGATGTGGAAGGTTTCGTGTCGCGTAACTTTACCTCAATGAGCGCATCGACCATTCCGTCGCGCGTCACCACGAAATCGACCTCTCGTTTGTCCTTGTCCCGCAGGTAGTGAAGTCCATAGGTGTCTCCCTTGGAGTCTTCGAGGAAGTGGATGCGCTTGAGTAGATGCGAGGCGATGAGGTTCTCGAACCTCGCGCCGTCGTCTCCGATGACGTCGGCATTGTCGAAGAAGTAGACCTTCGGGGGCTTCTGGATGGCTCTCGGTACGCCGGCGACAAAAGGCTTCACCACGAAGACGAGGTACATCTTCTCGAAGAGGGTGAGCCAGTGTGCCAGCGTTTTAGGGGCAACTTGGAGGTCGCCAGCGATGTTGGAAAGGACTACGCTTCCCCCGACGCGTTGACGCAAGGAGTCGAGGAATAACTCCAGACCGCTCATGTTTCGTATAGGCTCGAGGTCGCGGATGTCGTCGCGCACCACTCGCTGCAGGCGCTGGCGACGCCAGCGTTTTGCCTCGACGACGTCGCCGTCAAGGAAGGGTTCCGGGAACCCTCCCACTGTCATGAGTCGCCCGAGTGCTTCAGAAGCCGTCATTCCGGCTGGGATTTCGTCGAGTCCGAAGGGATGGAGTCGCCAATAATGCGAACGGCCGAGGAGCGAGTCGCCACCTCGCCGGAACACGTCGAGACGGGCGCTGCCGGTGACCAAGATGCGGAGATGCGCGCGTTGCGTGTCGTAGAGGCCTTTCACGAACGACTTCCACATTCCGTACTTGTGGATATCATCAAGTATGAGAGTCGAAGGAGTGGCTGGCAGGCGGTTGGATAGAAGCAGGCGACGGTGTTCGTCGAAGTCCCAGTTGAAGTAGGTCGGGGGCCACTCCGGGTTCGAACCGCCGAGAGCGAGGGCCAGGGTCGTTTTCCCAACCTGACGCGGACCTCCCACAAACACCATTTTTTTTGCAAGGTCCTTCTCCAAGTCTCTAAAAAGGTACCTTTTTTGACCAGATCCGACCATTTTGACCTCCAGGTAGAAAAAGTCTCGACTCTTTGTACCTTAGCGTCAATAGAGTCGGCAGCTCATTTGACGATGAGAAGGCGGACCGTGCGGCAGACTCGAGATCAGGGCGACCTGGGTCATCTACGCATTCGCCTTCAATTGCGGCCTATTCCTCATTACGTTTCCAGGATCACAGCGACGGCCTTGGCTCGTTACTTTGGCCTACCTTCCCACGTTCCTCACGACTGCGTTCATTCCGCCGAAGTGGCATGGTGGGTTCCTGTTCAACGTATCGTTGGCCCTCATCATTTACCAAATCCAAGCGTAAAGCCCCTCCCTCAAGGAGCGCAGCGAGTAGGTGGGGGATATAAGCGTTTTAGGAAGTCCGCTGCGCCGGCAGGCGCCAGGGCGTTGTTCTGGAGCTGAGGCGAGGCGCCTCGAGGACGCGGGAGCGCCCGGAGGGGCGTCGCAAGCCCGGCGACCTTGTCCCCCAGCAGTTTCCTTTTGTCTTTCGTCTCTTGTATGCCGACACCATCCCGAATGATGGGTCCTGAGACCACCCCTTGCCCAATCGGAGTTTCTCTTCTCATATGCTCGTGACCTGGCAGTTTCGCGTCAAGGATGGTGGTTCTGGTGGGCGTGCACTCTCGCGCGCGGCCAGAGCCGTTAACTTTGTCTGGAATTTCGCCAAGGCGACGCAGAGGGACGCACTGCGGGCAAAGAGCGCACGCATTATCGCCGACAGGAAAACGGGAGCGCCTGTAGCGATCCCAAACTTTTTCTCGAGCGATGAGCTCGACGCGCTCGTGGCGGGCAGCTCAAAAGAGCTAGGACTTCATTCTCAGACGGTTCAGGCCATAACCCAGGAGTATGCCCGCAGGCGCAAACAGTTTGGCAAACTCCTTCGCTGGCGCGGCAAAAAGAGCCTAGGGTGGGTGCCGTGGAAGTCATCGGGCGTGAAGCTCGAGAAGGGTGCCATCCGCTACTGCGGAAAATCGTACCGCTACTTCGACTCGCGGCCGCTTCCGGCGGACGCCAAGGTCAAGTGCGGTCAATTCTCCCAGGATGCGCGTGGGCGTTGGTACATCTCGATCACCTTCGAAACCGAGGCTCTTTCCTACGCCTGCGGTAGGGCCGAAGTCGGCGTCGACCCAGGGATTAAAACCCTCGCCACACTCTCAGATGGTACCAAAATCGAGAGGCCGGATCTGCGCGCGAAGTACCTCGAAAAGCTCAGGCGCCTCGAGCGCTCGCGGCGCCACACGCGCAGAAAACAGGCGAAGACAAACAGCTACGGCAGACTCCCCAAGGCAAAGCAGGCCGCGAATCTAGCCGCCAAAGTCGCCAATCAGCGGCGCGACTACCTTCACAAGGAATCGACGAAACTCGTGGAGCGCGCGAGCACCATCGCCATGGGCGATCTTCAGTGCGCCTTTATGAACCGTAACAGGGCGCTTTCAGGTATTTCTCTTGATTCCGGGCTCGGTATGTTCCGGGCTATGTTGCGCTACAAGGCCCTCAGAGCTGGCGCGACTTATAGGGAAGTCTCCGAGAAGGACTCGACCCAGACGTGCTCTTCATGCGGGTGGAAACACCCGAGGGAGAGACGGATTGGGCTCGGGGTAAGGCACTGGACGTGCGGAGGGTGTGGCGCTCATCATGATCGCGACATCAACGCGGCGAGGAACATCCTAGAAGGATATCTTCGCTCGTATCGTTCAGAGCCCGTACCGGACGTGGTACGCCGACCTCCCGCGCATCGAAAGACTCGCAGGGACAGGGAATCCCCTACCTCAAGCCAGGCGCCATGGGCGGCTGGATAGGTGGGGGAGGACGTCAAATTCGCTTCTTTCCATGGAGAAGGGCGACAGTAAGCAACAACTTGAGCTGAACTCTTTGCGCCCGACCGGCAATCCTCGGATTCTAGCAGGGAACCGCGCACGGGAGGTCTCTCTCCATGCTCAAGTGCAATGCCCCCGGCCGCCACTCCCTTGCCATGGCGTTTTGAAGCGCGTTCACTCGGAAACGGGATATCATGAGGCCTCCGCGTGGAGTAGAGTCCTGTTCTCATGGTACCGATTGTCCCCTGGTTTAAGGCCCGTCCAAGCCTCACCCCGCAGGAGGTCTCGCGTGTCCGAAGCCCGAAAACTCCTCACCATTGCCGAGTTCTGCGGTCTGCCCGAAGAGGTCCGCGGGCGTCGCTCCCACCTCATCGATGGGCAGATCGTCCGCAAGGCCGCCCCTGGCGGCGAGCACGGGGAGGCTGAGTTCACGCTGGCCACTGCCCTCGCGCCGTTCCGACGCCCTCGTCGTTCCGACGGTACGGGAGGCTGGTGGTTCAAGATCGAAGCTTCGGTGTCGTACCCCCGCGCGGAGCGCATCATCACGCACGACATCGTGGGATGGCGCCGTGACCGGGTCCCGACGTCCCCCACTGGATTTCCCATTCGCGAGCGCCCCGACTGGGCGTGCGAGGTGGCCGTCACGTCGTTGAAATGGGACACGCGCGACATGCCGGTGTTCCTCGCGGAGGCAGGCGTGCCGCACTACTGGGTGCTCGATCCCATCAACGGGAATCTACGGGTGTTCGAAACGAAGGATGCGAAGCTCGTCGAGACTCTGAACCTGTTCCGCGAAGATGGCCTGCTTCGCATACCTCCGTTCGAGGCCGTGGAGCTGGGCGTGGGCATCCTCCTTGGGGACGAGGACCCCTCGGCCGGCGGGTGAGTGCTTAGGCAGGGGAGGACGTCAATCGATGGGCTCAAATGAGAGCGACACGCGACGTCCGTGCTGGGCGGCGATGTGGGCGATGGTTTCGAGGGTGAGGTTGCCAGAGCCCTTCACGATCTTGGACGCCATGGAAAGGCTCAGGCCGTGCTTGCGTGCGAAGGCGCGGAAGCCCAATCCTTCTTCAGCCATGACGTTCGCGGCGAAAGCCGAAACGTCTTCGAGGAGTGACTTAAGAATGATCATTTCCTCGTCGGTTTCCTTGTCGGCCGCAGCGATTTCTTCTTTCGAAAGAAACTCCTCAAAGATATCGTCCACGTTCTTGAGTTCGACTTTGGTGTCCATTTTAGCGCCATCGCCTCGCACGAATTTATTGGGATAGTTCACCCTCGTAGGAGGCGCACCCGTCGGTTCCGTGCCCTCTCAATGTCCGATTCCTGAGTCGACTTGTCACCGGCGACCAGGAGTACGGCGATCTGGTCGTTGAACTGAAACGAGGCGCATTCTTGCTCCATCAGGGGCGAGTCAAGCCGAGCTGAGAGGCCCGAAGCGTCGGCGGACGCGAGGGGTTGGATTTCGGCGAGTCCGACGCTGGTGCACGGATACGCCAGGAATCCGTGTGCCTAGTGCCGGGCTACCGTACCTGGCTTCTTCCCTCCAGGGGAGTTTCGAGTGTTTTCGCGTGTAGAGATCTCGATGCCTTTCTGCGAAGGCGGCCGCTTTTGATCGTCGATATATTTCTTGACGATTTCAAGCGGTGCGCCGACACATGTGACGCTGGCGTAGCTAGGGCTCCAGAGGTGATCGCCCCAGAGTTTTTTGCGAAGCTGATGTCCGAAGTCGCGGCGCAGTACGAAGCTCGATTTTCCTTTGAGCTTCCCGACGAGATTGGCGATGGCCAGTTTTGGGGGGCAAATGACCAACAAATGGACATGATCCCCTTCACAGTTGCATTCCAGCAGCTGGCAGTCCATTTGGAGGCATGTCTCGTGGAAGACCCCTCGCAGAGGGTTTGGAGGTCAAGTTCCCATGCGGCTCCAGCGTGGCAAGAAGGTCGAAATCACCCGCCAGCTTTCGCCTGACAGCGCCATGAAGCTCGCGCGTTGGATAGGTTGTTACGGTGTGGTGTGGAACCTCAAGGTCGCTGAAGACGAGAACAGATTTGCGGCTTGGTGTGCTCAGGGAA
>JBIKVI010000039.1:0-21128 GCA_044356935.1 Silvanigrellaceae bacterium
TCCAATAGCTCACAGAGTGCTATTCATGAGGATTTGAAAAGATGGTCGGGTCTCCCGTGGGGGACTGCGGAAAGGGACAATTTTATAAATCAATTCCCAGAAGCAAAAATTCGCGCCATGATAGACTTCGTGCTACAAATCGAGAATCCGACGTCAGAAGATTTGAAGCTCGCAAGAGATGCGCTTCTTTTTCTGCAGATACTTGAGGAGAAAAGAGGCGTGTTTCATGAGCCACGATTGTTTGAAAAATCGTGGAAAATCATGGATACGTTGATTCAAAAGAATTTGACGGAAAATGTAAACGATCCATGTCCGAGCGGCGGTCATTTCAATAAGCTTGGGTACCCGCTTCAGCATGGATTGGAGCTCTTTAATGCAGCTAAAATTAAAGAAGCACTTTTGATAGGTTTGGATCTTAATCAGAAAGCATATAAACAGGGAAATCCCTGGATGGTGCGATGTCTAGGTGAGGAAATTGCCTTTCGCGAAAACAGCTTCGAGATTTTTGAAGAGTACGAACAAGCTGCATCTGCCGTCGGCGCTCCCGACGAGAACGTTGAAGCCCTCGCGGTTACGATGCTTTATCATTCGATTCGAAAAGCTCGTGCTGCAGAAGTAAAGTATGCAAAAGGCGGCGGTTTTCATAATATATCTGAAAGGTTAATACCCGCTCTTGATAGTGCCAAGAAGTATTTGGGGTGGATTGACAATCGACCACAGGCAAGACGTTCGACTTTGACCTCAAAAGCAAGCCGAGAATATTTATCAAAGATGATTGCAATATTCGAAGGTCTGAATGTGAATAATTTGGGGGCGAGAGGAATGGATAGCAAGGATTTCGACAGCTCTCCTTTGGAAGCGGTTGGAATTGTACCTACGTCTGTTCAAAAAAGAGAGATGATCCTCGAGATATATTCGAAAACGGCGCAAGACATCGGCAGTAATTTGGGAGATCATTCCGAAATTTGGAAGGATCTTGGAAAAACCTGGTACAGCGGCACGTGGTATTGATCTACGCGTCCCATTGGCGGCGATTTGTAGCACCGCACCCCGCCAAGATGCTGTCCATTCCCGGTTCGATCCCACTGATTTCCCAATTGCGAAAACGGTAGGAATGCAGGGGGCTCTGGTGGAAGCCGCGACGTGCCACGTGATCATTCGTAACGCAATTCGGTCCAAGTTGCGGTCACCGGCGCTACCAATTCGTCGATTTTTTTCTCGCTGATCTTTGCGAACAAGACATCGTGCCAATTATTGTAAGGGAGCGGCGGCTTTGCGGCTACATCCGAAATGACGGGGAACCCTCCGCGAATGGCCGACCTGCTGAGGGTCAGGCTGACGAGGCCCTCTACCTCCAACGGGACGCGGTGGCACTTTTCGCAATAGGCTGCGGTTCCCGCACTGAAGAAGCGAGGCGTCCAGACGTGCTCCCGGAGCGGATAAGCGTGCACGGCGACGGTCGCTGCTTTGAGCTTTTCCTGGAACACGATGCGGTAGGGCACGGGGACGAGCTGGTCGCCCTCCACGCGGAGATTCGAAGGCACATAAGGACGCCCGTCCGGATGCGAGGGCTTCGGCTTCGAGAAGAACTCCGTTTGGATCGCCCCTTCGAGTCGCGAGATAAGTGCTGTGGAGGAGAATTTTTCGTGCATGATTTCGGGACTCACGAGCGGCGATCGAACCCAAGGGCCAAGGATGTGACAAGACGTACATGCTTCCATCCAGTTCTTGAATCGCACCGAATCGTAGACTTCCGGCGCGTTCTGGGCCGCCGGCGAAGGGAATTCCTTGCCTCCCGACTTCGTGGTTCTTTTGCCGATGTTGAAGAAACAGGTGTCGCCGGTTGTCTGGTTGTAGCCGATGATTCCTACCTGGGTAAAATTCTTGACTTCGAATCCACTCGACTTTTCGTCTCGTGAAGGTTCACGGCAAAGCGTCACCCAGTCCACACTTTCGCCGCGTGGGTTCTTGCGTGTCTTCCTCCCTAAGACCTGCTTCGAGGCGCATCCAAAGCTGCGATTGCCTCCCGCAATCCAGGCCGGATTGACGCATCCGGAGCCACGTTCCATGTAGAGTCCAAAGTCTTTCGGAGAAGTCCCTTCGGGCGTGAAATCCGCTTTTCCCAGCGAAATGAGTTCAATCGACTCAAGCCCATCTGGAACGCAAGAAACCGCCGGGGGCTCCCCTAGCGCTTCGGTGCAAGCGGTCACGTATTCCCGGAAGAAAGCGGCATCCTCCTCCTCTTCATTTTGCTTCGCTTGCAGCACCGGCTTTTCCTGCTCCGACGACCTCTCCCTTGCTTGTTGGGTCTTGGTGCGCGTGCAGGAAGGGAGGAGCGAGGCGCCTATCGACAGAAAAATGACAAGGCCGTAGCGATTTCTCATGGGGTGATTTCCTACTCAGTGTCGCGCGGGAGGTAACTCGATTATCTTACCTCACTTGGCCTCGTGGACACGAGATTCAATGGCGGTGTAAAATCCATCACGTTTCTTTAATCTCATGGGCCTTTCCGCGATGACGCGAGTCTCTCCTATTGATCGCCTTGCCATGAATGTTACTTTGACGATGTACTCGCGTTCCTTCCTTTGTACAAGGAAGTGGCCCGTGTCATCTCGTCGCTCTTGCTCGCCAAACCCTATGCAAAATCGAAAATCCGACGCATCGACGAGTCCCTGATCACCGACAAAGATGCGTTGCGGAAGGTCATACAATCGAGGTCGAAGGTGGAAGAGTGCCCGAATGAGGGGTAGAGGACATCCCTCTGAGCACCGCTTTGGGGTCTTTTCTCCTCAACGCTCAACGGCACTCATCGAGCAGGTCCTGCAATTCCCGTTGCGCGTCGAACCGGCGCGGGAAGTCGGCCTTCACCGCTTCGACGACGAGAGGCACGAGCTTACGAAGGTTCGACTCGAAGGCTTCGTTGGCGCAGGACTTCCAGACGGGGTTCCAGAAGTCCTCGAGAGAGTTCCGGATCATGAATTCCTCATTCGCAAATTCGCCCGCCTCGCGGAACGCCTTCACAGCACGAACGTACCGGCCAGAGAACGCCGGTGAAAGGATGCCGCCATCGGCGCGGGAGATTTTGGATAAGCCAACGCACGCCAGGGCTTCGATTGCTGACGCTTCCCGTTCGCACTGACCTTTCTGCTGAGCGAGGCTTCCCAAGGTAGAGAGTGACGCGTAGTCGTTCTTTCCCCACCCCTCCTTCAGTGAGCGCTCGAGGATTTTCTCTACGGCGCTTTGGCGGGAACTCGTAGGACTCGCGTCGACGGACGCCGATTCCTTGGCCTTGAATTCCGCTGCCGCAGCAGCCTGAGTTTCCCAGGCCGCCAACGTGGATTCGCTGACTGGCCGCGCGCGGAAGGAACCGAACCGCTCGCCCGCGAGGGCGCCCTGCCCCAGTGACTGGAGGCGGGCCCTGTAATCGCCGAGGCGCTTGAGGAAGGCGGGCGAGAGACGTGCGAGGATGTCGAGATTCTTGGGCGGGGATTCGGGGGTGTTTATGAGATGGACCAAGACGCTGTCGCTCTCTTCAGGCAAAGCAACGCCGACGCGCGCGGCGACGAGAGCGACCTCGCTGACGACGGCGCGGTTGGGCGAGCGGAAATTCATTGCCCAAGAAGTGGCGACGCGATTGAGTAACGATGTGACTTGGCTCTTGGCCGGTGCCGTGTTGGGGATGTCTTTGAGCACTTCCGCTATCAAGGCCGCGTGCGAAAGAAACGCGTTCACCACAGGTGTCTGGGTTCCCAATGCCGATCGCACGCCGGACGCGCCGCCCTTGTACCAGGACGTGGTGAGCCACTCCGACAGAACGTCATCCCAGCCCTGGTAACCGGTGGCCGGTCGTTGGGCGACGTTGAATCGCTTCAGCACGGACTCACGCCCGTGGGCGAAGAGAGCCTGGTTCATGGATTCGACGGCGCGCAATCCGCACACTCCAAAAGCGCGCGCGGTTCCAGGAAGAAAGGATTCGGTTGGTTGGGCGAAGAACGCGAGGCGTGCCTCGAGGCAGGCTACCGCCTGCGCATCGTTGAAAGCAGTGCGCGAGGGCTTCTGACGACTCCCTGAGTACGGCGACTTACCTGACGTCCCGTCGTGTGTGGTGGCTAGGGCGCCCCGCCAGGTCCAGAGGGCTGCGGGGTGCTTTTCGTTCCAACAATACGTTCGCATCGTCAGGGCGACTTGCACCGACGCCAAAGCGGATTTCCACACTTCCTCATCCGCTGAGGTCGCAAGTTTGGGCGCGAGGAGAATACCGCTATCGGACAGGGCATCGCCGACGAAGGCTATCGCAGTCGAAGCACTCCCCTGAGCCTCCGCGAGTAGGGTGTCGGGAGAGCCGGCCACGACGTTTGCCGGTTGGACGCCTAAGGCTTGGGCCACTGACTTGATTGCCTTGGCACTGCTCGCAACGAGCGCCCCTCGGAATGCGCGCTGTCAAGGACCCGTCACTTCCCAGGCGCCATCGGGAGCCTGCCGCTTTACAAGCGAACCTTCGACCTCGTTCGTTTGCGCGCTTGCGGAATGCAGGGCCATGACGTGCACATTCGACACGAGTGAGGCCTTCGCGACCGATGTTCCGAACACGAAAATCTCGCACTGGCCTTGGGTTCGGACCGCGCGCACATCGCGCTCGACGACGCTAGCGCCGTTGATGCTCTGGGAGCTCCTCAGTGTTGATTCCGTGGTGCCTGTGGGCGTGGTGCCAGGCTTGAGAAGCGCCCAGGAGGCATTGGGCAGTTCGAGCAGTGAGCTTCGGCCGAGGTTGGCGGAGAGAACGTCGGTGTCAATGGCTTGGTCGCCCCCCTCGGACTCGAGCCCTAAAACTGCCCTCGCCGTGCACGACTTCATGAGGCCTTCTCGCCAGGCTTGAAGCGCCTTGCCGTCTTGCGGAGAAAGCCTACTGAGCGCTTCAATACCGGGGGTTTGGGCATCTGGCTGGGGCGAACCTCCAGACGAGGATCCGCCTCGACCGCAAGCCCCTAGAACAGCCAAACCAAGCAGGGCGGATAGGGAACGGACTTTCGGGCCAGTGCCAAAGGAAGGAGACGCTCGATGAGCCACGGCAGAACCTCGCGGAACAGTGGGTGTTTCGCGTGGCTGCTTCAGGGTTCTCTAACGGGAAGCGGCACCGCGCCAGCAGCTAAGTAAACAGCGTTGCGGACCGCGTCAAGTGTGTGTGCACGGGAGGTTCCTAGAGCTTCTCGCCCGGCAGCTTGCTCGCGGCCTTCACCCAGAGTGTGAATTGGGCCTCGTTGAGCTGTTCTTCGTAGATGTCGTAGTAGCGCACTTCCGGTTGCTTCGACGTACCCGGTGGCTGTGGAGTCAGCGACGTGCCGCGGAAGAACGTCACTTTGACGTATTTGGTGAAGCAGTGAAAACCGAGAAACCAGCCCTTGCCCTCGAAGCCGTAGAAAGGGGTGTTCCACTTGACGGCTTTGAAGACGCCAGGGACGGCCGTCGTGATGATGTCATCGAGGCGTTGCCCGAGCTTGCGTTTCCATCCGGGCATGGCTTCGATGTAGGCCCGCACGGGAGCCTCGCCGTAGCCAAGGGGAATCTGCGGATTGCCACCCGAAAGGAGGACTGGCGCGTCCGAGGACGAAGACGACGGCCGTTCAGAGTTTTTTGCCTGTTTCTTCATGAACGTATCCTACCAAAGATCGCCTACCCTTTAGGGTTGCGTTCCCATGGAACGCCAGTGCAGATTCGCTCGAATCCTCGAGCTGGAAAAGGGTTCTGCTGCCGTATTGACTAGGCACCGACCCTTGCGCGCGCGTTGCTTTAGTTTTTATGGTAGTTCTCGGAAAACTTTGCCCTCTTTTTGCCCGCGGAGGTCCCGCTCGGAGCGGGGGCTTTGCAGTCGAGGAGGAGCCCGGTGCGCGTCAAGCAAGTCATCCTCGTTCGGCAGGACCTCAAAATGCGTCGCGGCAAGGAAATTGCCCAGGGCTCGCACGCGTCCATGGACTTCCTGTGCGAACCGCTGCGCCTTTCCCTTTCTGGCGTCGATGACCAAACAGAGCAGGTCAAAGAGGAGCGAACGGGCGCCGATCCCGAAGGGAACATCCGAGTCACCTTGGCCGTCTCCCAGACGCAGCGGGCGTGGCTCCTCGGGGGCATGGCGAAGGTTTGCCTGCGCGTCTCCACGGAGGAGGATCTCATCGCGCGGCACCAACGCGCCCGCGCTGCGGGCCTCGAGAGCCACCTCATTTTGGACAGTGGACGCACGGAATTCGGAGGCGTGCCCACCTACACCGCTTGCGCTATAGGCCCCGATGAGACGTCTCGCATCGACGCCATTACCGGCGACCTCACGCTTTATTAGGTTCAGTGGGGGGTTGGCATCTCTAGGCCCATGTCCTGTACGATGCGCTCGGCGCGCTGGAAGGCCGCGCGTGTGAGAACGACGAACACCGCCGCGGTCACGATGCACGCGAGGATGATCGGCACGCGGGCGGATCGGGCGGGATGTGTCGGCCCGCGTGCGAGACGCACGTGCCTTATTTGCCGTCGGTGCCCGAGGAACCACGCGACGACGACCACAAGGAAGCCGACGTGGAAAGCGGTTTCGAGCCATGCGCTCGCGAGGAGGGTTGTGCCCACCACACCCGTCACGCAAACCAGAGAAGTGAGGAACCACAATCGCTCGCGGCGGGCCGCTGCCGGGTCGCCGAGGGCTTCCCAATTGCGTCGCGCGAGGAACGCGCCTAGCGCCGGCGAAAAGACGAGGCCGAGCGTGCCCACGAGTGTCGGAGGATAAAGGGCAACCGCTCCCTCCGCCGCATTGGCGGGGTGTTTCGTTACCGTAACCGGTGGGGCGTGGTTTGGTGGCATCGCCTCCGCCTCGCGGAGGTGAACGGCAAGTTCCCGCCAACTTCCACCCTCGCGAGCGAGCACCTCATCGCCCACCTTGTAGACAGCCGCGGCAACGCCCTCGCGGAGCTGTTCAAGGGTCACACGGGCGATGAGATCGCCACCGCGCCGGACACGCAACAGGTGGGAGGTGGACACGGCGGACTCCTGCACGATGGCTTCCCATCCCGATGGCGGGTCGAGCATGGAGGGAGTCTAGACGCTCGCGCGCCAATGCGCCACGAGCAGGAAATTACGCAGCACCAAGCGCCCGTCGTGCGGCGAGGCGAGCGCGACTTCGGGATGGCTTTGGAACGTGTAGGCGGGATGCCGCGCGTGGACGAGGGCCTCAATAGCGCAGTGCGGGCTGGTCGCCGCAACATGGAAGGCGTCTTGTTCGGGGCCGAAGGCGAGTGGTCCACGCTCCAATCCGCCGATTGTGGCTACTTCCTGCTCGTGGCGGGCCCAGCTCAGAAACGATGGCGAGCAGGCCTCTTCGACGAACGCCCGCACTCTGGACTCCGACCTCGATAAGAGTCCCACTGGCGTGTTCCATACGCATCGCCATTGGCGAACGTCCCATGCGCGCGTAAGGCCCACGACCTCCGCGAACGCGCGCGCCCGTTCCGTCCCCGCGCTGAGGTCCGCGAGCTCGACCCGTGCGAGAAGCAAGCGCAGACGCGGGTCGCTAACGTGAATCTCGCGCTCGCCTTCCCATTTTATCTTGCGTTGGAAACGGTCGCGAACGTAACGAACCCCGGCCCCCCGCGCGTGTGCGAGGAGCTGATGGGAGAAGCAGATTCCGAAGAACGGAACGCCCCGAGCCAGGAGCCCATCCTCGAGCGACGCCAGCAGGGGAGGAACCCAAGCATGGGTGTCGGACAGGTTGGCGTAACTTCCCAGGGAGACGACGGCGCCTGGAGTGCCTCCTTCGGCGAGAAGCGACTCCAAAGTCCGCGCGCCGCGCACCGGGAGGCAAAACTTTAGGCGACGGATCGTGAACTTGGGAAGGTGCGTGGCGAGTTCGTCCACGATGTCGGAAAGCAGTCCGTAGGCGTCGCTTTCGGCTGTGGTCATGCACGGATCGATGACGAGCAAGTCGCGCGCGTTCATTGTGTGCCCGGTTGCCCGGACGATTCTGGGCGGGTCCCCGGCTGCCCGAGGGCTTCGGGGCTGCGGTCGGAATCCTCTGGACGTGGTGTGGGAACGCCACCCGGGGGAAGCATCGAGGGGTAGGTGCCAATGGTAAGGCCCACAGTGGCAGCCCAGCCATCGAAGTCGCGCCGAGAGAATTCCTCGAGCGTGTTTCCCCAGGCGCCCCGCCACGACAGCCCTAGTGTCCCGCGGACCGCGCGGACGATTTTCCATGTGAGGCCGAGCTCGGGTTCGAGGATCAAGAGCGGCTTACTCGATGCGCTCGCGCCTCCGGATGCTGGCCGCCGCTGGACGCGGGCCTCACCCGCCCCCACAAGAGCGTGACCATAGCTTTGGAACAGTCCCAAGCCATCTCCCTCCCAGCCGAGGACCAGTCCAAGGTACCGGAAGTCCAGTCTTCGGTAACTTGCTCCACCCACAGGGGGGGCCCCCCCAAGGCGCGAGAATCCCGCGAACGACAGGACGTGCCGTTCGCGCTTCAGCAAACCCAACCGCGCGCCGGCAAGCCAAGCGCTCCGGCCGTCCAGGGTGGTGAACTTGATGGGGGCGGCAACATGCCAGGTCGCTGGGGTTGCCAATGCGGCGAGCGAGAAGACGCTTTCGTCGATGACGACGGCGGGTGGATTTTGGGGAGGAGGAGCTGCGTCCATTGGATTCCTCGGCGAGAAAAAGTCAGAAAAGGCTCGAGAGAGGCAAGGTAGGCAACCTCGACGCGAGGCTCGATTCGCGGGGAGTCAGTCGATGGGGAAGGATGCCGTCCCAAGGGGCGCGGAGGCAAGAATTGACTTTGCGCTGAGCACTTGGCAAAAAAAAGCGAGAAGTCGGCTAGAGGAGATGGGACGGTGCCACTGTACGCGGAAGTCTCCCACGATATCCTTATCGAGGTCGCCCCGGTTTACGTGCCGGAGCGATCGAATCGCGACCTGAAGTACTACTTCTTCGCTTACACCATCCGCATCGAGAACGTCGGATCCCGGACGTGCCAAATCCTGCGCCGCCATTGGGTCATCCGCGACGGCAACGGCCACGAGGAACACGTGGTGGGAGATGGCGTCGTGGGCGAGCAACCGTTCATCTCCCCTGGTGAGATTTTCACGTACACCAGCGCGTGCCCGCTGCGCACGCCAACAGGCAACATGCGCGGCATTTACGAGATGATCGACGACGAGCGTACCCGCTTCAAAGTCGCTATTCCGCTCTTTTTCCTCCGGGGTCACGAGCGCGATGTCGACATGACGGCTAGCTTTTGAGGCCGGCGCTCCCTTCGAATCTTTCCGGGCCCGCACGCCACTGAGGAGCCCTCGTGTCGAACTCCGAACGCACGCGCAACTATGATGCCTTCGATCCCGGATCCGAAGCGGGAGACGCCCAAGACTCCCGGAAGCGCGGGTACCTCGCGCGTAACGTCATGCCACGGGTGCGTGCGTCGCTCGAGAGCCTCCCAGCGTCGAACACCACCCCGCTGGTGGTTGAAATCGGCCCCGGCAAAGGAGCTTTGCAGGACATGTTGCGCGAAGCCGGGGTGCGGAGCGTTTCCATAGAAGTGTGCGAGGCTTACGCGATTTCGCTCGCAAAACGGGGCCACACCTGCCACTTCGCCCACGATGTTCCCGTGACCCTCGCGGAGCTCGCGCGCGACGGGGAGGCTATCGGCGTCGTTGTGGCCGTAGACGTCCTCGAACATCTCACCCTCGAGGAAGGAACAAAGCTCCTGCGCGCTGTTTCGAGCGTCCTCGCACCCGGCGGCGCGTGCATCTTGCAGGTGCCCAACGCCGCGGGCTTGTTCGGAATGGCAACCTACGCGGCCGATCCCACTCACGTGATGGCCTACAGCGAGCATTCGCTTCCCAAGGTCCTGCATGCGAGCGGATTCACCCACACCGACGTGTTTCCTTTGGCGCTGCCTGCCACGCCCGCCGACACCGTGCGCACCTGGGCTCGGGCGTGCGTGTTCGCTTTTGTGCGCCTCTTGCAGAAAATTGTCGGCGCTACGCCCACCCGAGTCCTCACGCACAACCTCGTGGCGCGCGCTACCGTCTCCTCAGGAACACGGTAAGGAACATAATGACGCTATCGAGGAGTCGGTCGCGGCGCACCTGACCCGCGAGCACGCGCGCGCAGGCCCTCATTCGCCCATGCGCGAGCAAGGCGTAGTCCTCAAGCAGGCGGCGTCGTTCCGTTGTGAGATGTGTCGCGTGGAGACTGTGGAACTCCTCGAACATGGACCAGGGCCGTTTGCGCGCCCACTTCCCGCTGCGCAAGCCACGCACCCGAGCGAGGAGAGTTGCAAGAGGGCCAGTGGTTGCGCCTTCCACGTTCGCCCCGTGCTGTCGATATAGGATGGTCGGTTCAGGAACGTAAATCACGTGGCCGAGCCCCGAGGCGACAAGGTAGAACCACCAATCGTGCGCCACGACGCGCGCGGCCTGGGGCGGGTTCTCCTTCACAAGGCGAGCAAGCGCGCCATTGACGCACATGCTGCAGCCGGTCACGGCGTTCTCGCCCAGAGCGTGGCCGAAACCCGGACGCCGGGGAACGGGAGAGAGCGCGCGCGGCGTGAGGTCGGGGCCGACGATGGACAACCGAGTGAAAGCCAGCAAAGGCGCATGAGGCCCGGCACCTTCGCTCATCGCGTGGTCGAGGGCTTCCACGGTCCGTTCGATCTTCGTGGGGAGCCAGACGTCGTCCTGATCGCAGAAAAAAATGTAACGAGCCTCGATGGGGCTTCTTCGCAGGAGCGTGAGGAAATTCCCTACGAAGCCAAGGGTGCGGGAGCCCTCCCCTGCGACGCCGTCGATGACTTGGATGACGCAGGGGTGGGCGCGCGCGTATGCGGCGAGGATCGCGCGGGTGCCGTCGTCGGAGCCGTCATCGCGCGCGAGGATGAGATCAGGCACGAGTGACTGCGCGAGCAAGCTGTCGAGCTGAGAACGAAGGTGCATCTCGCCCTTGTATGTGGCGAGGAGAACCACGATGCGCGGGGCTTTAGGGGACTCACCCATGATCGAAGAGCGCCTCCCGCCAAGCAGACAGGAATCGTTCGCGCGTGAAGCGCGCCTCCACTGTGGCCTTCGCCGCGGCACCGATGCGTTCGCGCAGTAGCCGATCTGCGCGCAAAGTCTCGATGTGCGCAACCAGCTCGTCGGCTCCGCGCCCTACGAGCCCGTTGACGCCGTGCACGATGGGAGACGTGGGGTTGGGGACGGTCACGACCGGCATGCCCAAGGACATGGCCTCGAGCATGGACGTGTTGTAGCCGTCGCCGTGGGGGTGTTCGATGGTGTAAAGGTATACCGCGCACTCCGAGAAGAGGCGCACGAATTCGGCGAAGTCGCTCGGAACGTGCGCGCCCGCCAAATCGGGGTTCGCTCCGATGATTCGCAACGGAACACGCTTGCGGATTTCCTCCACCAAGCCTAGCCCGAGCTCCTCGCCTCGTTCCACGATGCGATTGGCGACCACGGCCACCGGAACATCGGGTGCCCGCGCGGAGGAGACCAGGCTTGCCGCGAAGGGAACAGGAAAAAACGGAACGACCACGCCTTGGCGTCCCCACGAGGCGCGTTTCCATTCGCTCACGGCCACGAAGCGGAAGTCCCGGCCCGCTGCGAAGGCCGACACGGCAGATGACTTGACGGCGGAGCGCAGGCGTTGCGCCAAGGTCTGCCGGAAAAGTGGAATATGGGCGACGAACACGTGCCTCGCGCCGCGGTAAGGGAACATCCACCCTAGATTTCGCACGGTGTGCGACACCACGACATCGTAACAGCCCGCACGAAGGTCCCGGCGACCTTGGTCGAGATCGATAAGCCGGAAATTCCGCGGGACGGCCCGCGCGCGCACGTTCCAGCCCAAATCAAGCGCGCCCGCGCGGGTGACGACGTCGAATGTCGCGTCGAGCCCGGCCATGGCCACGAGAAAGGGTTCGTGGTGATTGAACGTCAGGATGCGCGTCATGCGCGAGGTCTCCGCTGAAGTTTCGTGGGAATGAGGTCGAGATCGCGCGCGGCGAGGGCGAGTGCCGCCATCAAACCCGCCAACGCGACGAGGCCGCCTGCCACCGAAGCAAGGTCCCAGGGGGGCGTTCGTGCGCCGAACGTCGCCCATCGCGCCAATGCGCTGCCCAGGCACCACGTCAAAGCGAACAGCATCCAAAGAGCGAACCGCATGGTGAGGCGCGGGGCGGCGCGAAGTGCCGGAGTGTCAGCGTCGTCGCCACGCACTCGCGGCAGGTGGACCGCTGCCAAAAGCGCCGTTGCGACGAGCGTTTTCGACGTGACGAACAGAAGAGTGACCGTCATGAGATTCCAGGTTCCCTCGGGTGCGAAAGCCGTCAGCGCCGTGGGCACGCCAAATCCCAGGGCCAGAGCGCCCGCGAGGAACCCGCGTCCCCCGCGCAGCAGCATGATCTGGAGGCCGTGCACATAAACCACCACCAGCGGAAACAAACCCAGGAAAACGAGAGGAAGGAGGAGCGCGTCGTCGCCGGGATCGCGACCGTAGAAAAGTGTCAGCGCTTCGCGCCCGAAATGGGAAGCGCCCAGAAATGCGCCTCCCGCGACTCCCAGCCCCACGAGGAGACTCAACTGGAAGAGGCGCTTGTCGCGCGCCTCGTCGGTGACGTTCACGAATTCCGAGAGGAAGGGAATCATGAGAGCGGACACCACACCCAACGCACTCTGCGAGAGCTTCGCGAGGGCTTGGTAACGCCCTGAAGCATCGGCGTCGAGGAGGCGTTCCACTGCGAAAACGTCTCCCCGTTCGAACAGGGGCAGGAGCATGAGCACGAGGGCGAACGGAAATGCCGCCTTCATCCAAGCGAATCCCTCGACGGCGTCCAACGCGTTCTTCCAAGCCGTCATCCAATCGCGGGCGTTTCCGCGCAGGCCCTCGCTCCGGGCGATGGAGAGGCCGTAGACGATCGTCGCTGCATTGACGGCAATCATGCAGGCCACGAAACGCCATGCGTGCGACGGGTCGCTGATGAAAAGCAGCGCCAGAGCGAAGAACACGATCTTTGAGGCGGTCGTCGCGCGCGTCAGGCGTCCGCTCTGTCCATCGGCGATGAAAAGGTAACTCGCGTCGAGCGCCGTCAGCAGAAGGGCGGGCGAAAAAGCGAGGAAGGGCAACCACGCCTCGCGGTAGCCGGGCACGCTCGCAAGCAGTGCCGTGCCGATGGCGATGGTGATGACGGCATGAATGAGTCTGAGAACGCACAGCCGCGCGTAAGCCAGTCTCCGGGCCTCGGGCGTATCGCGCGCCGCCGCGGCCGAGGCGAGGATCCCGAGGTAGGTGTAGCCGAAGACGACGCAGGGGATGGCCGTTTCGAGGAGATTGAGGACGAACTGGGAACGGCCGAAAGACGCGTTCCCCAGCGAGCGCGCCGCATGCGCGAGAACCACCAGCGGCAACGCGCGATTGACCACCTCGCCTGCGAGGACCCAAACGAAGTTCCTGCGCAGCGACCATGCGCCGCCATTGGTTTCCAACGCCTCACCCCTCCCGTTGCGCAACGAGGATGGTTTCGTCGCCACCAGTTGCCAGGAACCGATTGGCCGCCAAGAGCGCGAACAAGACGGGCAACTTCATGACGCGCGCAGCGAATGCGCCGAAGGTTCGGGTGAGCGCCTCTTGCACTGCGGGCCCCGACACGCTCTCGTCAGAGAATGACGCCTCGACATCGTAGCCCGATTCCCGAGCGAGTCGCGCCAAGGTGGGTGGGGAGAGAAACAAGACGTGAAAAGGAGCGTGCAGCGACGGCCAGTAACGCCCGAAGATCTGCAAGCCCAGAGCGCGTGGATTGGGCGTGATCACCACGAGGCGCCCACCTGGTCGCAACCGATCGCGGCAGGCGCGCAGAAGTGCGCCTGGGTCGGTCACGTGCTCGAGCACATGCGAAAGGAGCACGGCGTCGAAGGGTTCGCAGGAGGGCATGTCCTCGAGGGCGCCGGCGAACAACTCCTGCGGGGGTGCGACACCGAGGGTTCGCGCGCGTGCGATGGCTGCATCATCGAAGTCCTGCCCGGACACGCGCCAGCCGGCAGAAGCCAACCGCACCAAATTCGTGCCGTTGCCGCAACCGACTTCGAGCATTCTGGCTCCCCACTCCCCCGGTTTGCCGAAAAAATAGCGCCGGCGCGCGGCGAACCGCGTCCAAAAGAACAGGAGGCGCTTGGCCCACGTGTCCCGCGTCGGGGCGGGCGCCCCGTGCGTGAAGTAACCGTCGTACAAGGCCGCGAGGTTGATGGGCCTCGGTGAGAGCCACGCCGTCGCGCAAGCGCCTTTGGCGCATTTCAGGTAACGCCAATCCCCCTTCCACTCCGCGCCGCGCGCGTCGGGAACACCTTTAATCGCGCTAGCCGCGGGTCCACCGCAGAGCGGACACGTTGCGACCCCAACGGTTTCGGACGGGACGCGTGTCGCTTCGTTCAAGGCGCGTGGCCTCCTGGCGTACGGAAGAAAAGGGCTCAAGAGCCCACGATGAGCGCCAGGATATCCGAAGGCTTATCGGCGGTGAAGTCAGGGAGCGGCTCAGGCCGTGTGGCGAGGTAACCATAGGCGCACCAAATGGTGCGAGCACCGAAGGCCTTGCCGCACGCCATGTCCGCCGCGGTGTCGCCCATCATGAAGGCCGCGTCGCGCCCGGCTACGAAGCCATGGCGCTCGGCGGCGATGCGCAGCGGGAGCGCGCTCGGTTTGGTTTCGGGGCATGAATCGCCCCCCATGACATCGGCAATGAACCGCATGACACCCATGGCCTCGAGCAGCGCGCGCGAAATGCGTTCGGGCTTGTTGGTCACCACGACGAGGGTAGCTCCGCGTTCCGCGAGTCCCGCGAGCGTCTCGCCCATGCCTGGGTAGAGCGTCGTCGCATCGGCCACGTGCGCTAGGTAATCGGCCTCGTAGGCGACGCGGATGCGCTCGAGAGTCGTTTCCTTCTCCTCGCCCTTCGCCGCTTCCGCTTCGAGGAAATCGGCGAAGCAGGCGAGATAGAGTTCGCGCATGCCGCGGTTCACGTGCGGAGTGAGGCGCGCGTCCTCCCAGGTGGGCAGGCCGAACGCGGCCCGCACCCGACGCGCGGCGGCAGTCATGTCGTCACGGCTGTCCTCGAGTGTGCCGTCGAGGTCGGTGAAAACGAAGAGGCGTTGCGCCGCGTTCATTCCGTGCGCCCCTTGCCATCGCCGAGCTCGGTGACGCTGCGGGCGCCCGTGGTGGAGCCCTTGTACGCGGTGAAGGGATTGCCGTTGTGCGACACGACTTTGTGCGGAATGCCGCCCGGAATGAGCAGGATGTCGCCGGGCTCCAAAGTTACTGGGAGCGCGCCTTCGAAGTAGAAGGTCGTGTTGCCGGCGGTTACGCCGCGAATTTCGTCGTAGTCGTGCGCATGCGAGCTGCGCTCGAACCAGCCGGGAATGGTTTGGAGATCGTAGACGCCGTAACCGAAGCGTTCCATTTCGCGCTTCACGCTTTCGGTGGTGGGGGCTTCGCGGTGGGGCCACTTGATGAGTTTGATGTCTTGGATTCCTGCCACGAGGGGCCTCCTAGAATTTATCGCGATGCTTGCGCACCGCGGTGAACGTGGAAAGATCGTCGGCCGTTCCCAGGGCCGCGCGCAGCGCGGGGGCATCCCAACGCAAGAACGGGTTGGTGGCCTTCTCCTCGCCTAGCAGGAGCGGAACCGTGCGAAGGCCCGCCGCGCGCAGCGCCGCGACCTCCTCAAAGCGCGCGCGCTGCGCGGGGTTGTCTTCGCGTAACTCCAGCGCCACGCGGAGGTTCTTCTCGGTGTACTCGTGCGCGCAGTAGATTTCGGTGTCGTCGGGCAAGGCGCGCACTTTACGCAGGCTCTCGAGCATAAGCGCGGGCGTGCCTTCGAAGAGGCCGCCGCTTCCGCCTCCAAAAAGCGTGTCGCCAATGAACAGCCGCGGCGCAACGCGGGTCCTCTCTTCGCGGGCCTGCGGCTCGAAGACGTAGGCCACGTGTCCGAGCGTATGTCCGGGGACCTCGAGCACGCGCGCCCGCACGCCGGCAAACGCGATGTCATCGCCCTCCCCCACCACGCGATCCACCAGGGGGACGCGCTTCCTCTCGGCGTCATAGGCGCCGCAAGAAACGCGCGCCGAGGGGTAACATTCCTTAAGGAGTTTGACGCCGCCCACGTGGTCACTGTGGTGGTGCGTCACGAGGATTTCGGTGAGGGCGAGCCCCTCGGCCCGCAAACGCCCGAGCACGCCCATCGCGTCGCCGGGATCGACCACGGCGGCCTCGCGCCCGGCCGGATCGACGAGCAGGAAGAGGTAGTTGTCCTCGAAGGCGGGGATGAGTTCGACGTCGAACACGGCAGTCCTTCCTCGCGCGGTGGAGCGCGTTAGCGCCAGTATTTTCCGTAGAGGAGATCCAGGGCGCGACGCGTTTCGTGGGGCACCAGTTCCTTGGGTGTCATAATGGCGTACTTCGCCGCACAGAAGAGGGGATTGTCTCCCGCCTCCAGGGGCATCCCTTCGACAATGCCCTTCACGATGCGCTTCGACGCGTCGACGTTCTTCTTGAGGACGGCCAACACGGCTTCCACAGTTACGGCTTCTTCGTGTTCCTTCCAGCAGTCGTAGTCGGTCACGAAGGCCAGCGTGGCGTAGGGAAGCTCGGCCTCGCGCGCGAGGATGGCCTCGGGCATTGCCGTCATACCGATGATGTCGGCGTCCAGGGCGCGGAAGCTATGGCTCTCGGCGCGCGAGGAGAAGCGCGGTCCTTCGACGCAGACGTAGGTGCCGCCCAAGTGGGCCGACCCGAGTTCACGCTGCGCCGCCGCGTGAACCACCGCCTGCAGCTCGGGGCAATAGGGATCGGCGAGGCTCACGTGGCCCACGATGCCCTTGCCAAAAAAGGTGCGCTCGCGCCCGCCCGTGGTGCGGTCGAGGATCTGCGAGGGCACGACCACGTTGCCCGGCGCGTGCCGCTCCTGCAGGCTCCCCACCGCGCTCACGCTCACGACGTGCGTCACGCCCAGCGATTTGAGCGCGTAGATGTTGGCGCGATAGTTGACTTCCGATGGCAGGAAACGATGCCCTTTGCCATGGCGCGGCAAGAATGCCACGGCCTTGCCGCCGAGCGTGCCCGTGACGATGACGTCGCTTGGGCTTCCGAATGGCGTTTCCACGCGAACTTCCCGCACGTCCGCGAGGCCTTCCATGTCGTAGAGGCCCGAACCACCAATGATGCCAACCGAAGTCTTCATGTCTCGCGTCCCGCGTGAAGGTTCCCAAAAGATGACGAATCCCTTGGAGATATCACGCGCGGCAAGCGAGGCAAGCGGTTTTGGCATCAGTGGAAACAGGCCCGCGGCCCGGGCCGTGAAGCCTCAGCTCTTTCCGGCGTTGAACTTCGCGAGGAGTTCTTCCATGGAGTGATTCTTTTTCGACTCCACTTCCTTGGGCCGCTTGTCGGTCTCACGATACTCGCGTGGTTCACCACGGCTCTGCCCACCGCCACGATCGTCGCGACGAGGGCCTCCGAATCCGCCCCGTTGGCCCTGACCCTGACCCTGGCCTTGACTCGACCCTCCGCGTCCTCCTTGAGAGCGCTCCCCACCCGCGGGAGCTCCCCCCGCTCGCCCGCGCTGGTCGGGGAGACCCCTTGCACCCGCACGCTGGCCTTGGGGGGCAGTGCGCGGGCCACCCACGTTCGCGTCCTGGCCAGCACCTGCGGCGGCAGGTCGCCCTTGGGCGCCCGCGACGTTCTCCTCGCAGGCCCGCTTGGACAGCGAGATGCGCTTTCGCTCCTTGTCGACGCCGATGACCTTGACCTTCACGTGGTCGCCCACGCTCACCGCTTCCGACGGATCCTTGATGAAGCGCGTCGAGAGTTCGCTGATGTGCACCAGGCCGTCTTGGTGGACGCCGATGTCGACGAACGCGCCGAAGTTGGTGACGTTGGTGACCGTGCCGGTGAGCACTTGGCCTTCCTGGAGTTGGTTGAAGTCGCGCACCTCGCGGTTGTAACTTTGCTTGGCGCCTTCGGCGCGCGGGTCGCGGCCGGGCTTGAGCAGTTCCTTGACGACGTCCTGCAACGTGAGCAGGCCCACGTCTTCGGTGACGTATTTGTCGAGTTGGATTTTCTGCAGGACGTCTTTGTTGCCCACAAGGTGCGCCACATCAAGGCCGAGGTCAGCGGCAATGCGTTCCACAGTGCGGTAGGCTTCCGGGTGGACGGCCGTGTTGTCGAGGGGGTTGGTGCTCTCAGGAATGCGCAGGAATCCCGCCGCCTGCTCGAAGGCCTTGGGGCCAAAACCCATCACTTCGAAGAGCTTGTTGCGGTCGGAGTACTCCCCCTTCGACTCGCGGTGCTTGACGATGTTCTTGGCGAGCGTCGGTCCGATGCCCGCTACGTAACTGAGCAGCGAGGGGCTCGCGGTGTTGAGGTTCACGCCTACGTAGTTCACGCAGCTCTCCACCACCTCCTCGAGCGACTTTTTGAGTTTGCTCTGGTTGACGTCGTGCTGGTACTGGCCCACGCCGATGCTCTTGGGTTCGATTTTGACGAGCTCCGCGAGCGGGTCTTGCAGCCGCCGCGCGATGCTCACCGCTCCACGGTAGGTAAGATCGAGGTCGGGGAACTCCTCGCGCGCCACGTCGGAGGCGGAATAGACGCTGGCCCCCGCTTCGTTGACGATGAGGATCTTCACGCCCCCGTCCTTGCGCGCGATGAGGACCTTCTCCACGAAGTCCTCCATCTCGCGGCCCGCGGTCCCGTTGCCGATGCTCACGTATTCCACCTTGTGGCGGTCGACGAACTCGAGGATCTTCTCGGCGGCGGTGCGGTTCTTTGGGTGCGAGGCGTCGGCCTGGTGGTCGGGGAAGATGGTGGTGTGCTCGAGGAGCTTGCCGGTGCGGTCGACCACCACGAGCTTGCTCCCTGTGCGCAGGCCGGGGTCGACGCCGAGCACGACCTTCTTGGGGATGGGTGGCAGGAGGAGGAGGTTGCGCAGGTTCTTGGCGAACACTCCGAAGGCCTCGTCCTCGGCGCGGTTCTTGGTTTCGAGGCGCAGTTCCGTTTCGATGCTCGGGCCCACGAGACGGTTGAACGCGTCGCGTGCGCACTCGGCCAGGAACGCCTTCACTGCGGGACTCCCCGCGGGGGCAATGAGCCGGCGTTCGATCATGGCCATGGGCATGGACTCGTCGAACTCAAGCGACACTTTGAGGACGTCCTCCTTCTCGCCGCGCCGCAGGGCCATGAGGCGGTGGGAGGCGATGGTGCGCACGGGTTCGGCGAACGCGTAATAGTTGTTGAACTTGGTCTTCTTTTCCTTGAACTCTTCCTTGGCCTCGGATTTGAAGGTCGCGTTCTCGAAGAGCCACGTGCGGATCTCGCCGCGCACCTCGGCCATTTCGGAAGCCACCTCGGCGATATAGTCGCGCGCGCCTTGCAAGGCGATCTCCAGTGTCTTCACGTCCTCGTGGGCGCCCACGTAGGGGAGCGCCGCTGCCGCGAGGTCGTCGAGGGCTGGGTCTTGCGCCATGATGGCCAATGCGAGGGGTTCGAGTCCGCGCTCGCGCGCAATCATGCCACGCGTGCGCTTTTTGGGCTTGTAAGGGAGGTAGAGGTCTTCGAGCTCGGATTTCACCTTGCAGGCGACGATGCGGGCTTTGAGCTCCGGCGTGAGCTTGCCCTGCTCCTCGATGGACTTGAGGATGGCTTCTTTGCGCTCCCCGAGCGCGAAGATGTACTCGAACTTGTCACGTATGTCGCGGATCTGCACTTCGTCGAGCTCGCCGGTGGCTTCCTTGCGGTAACGCGCGATGAACGGGATGGTGCAGTCGTCGAGGAGGAGTTTGAGCGTCGCCTCCACCTTGTGGGCCGGGATGTTGAGCTCGGTCGAAATGTCGACGACCATTTCGGCCGTAATGAGGTTCGCTTGATTCGCCATCGGGTGGGCACCTTCCGCGTCGGGCTTCGGCTCCGTGGAACGCGCTCGCGCGTGTCCCACGGTATTTGTTCGCAATTGGTCGCATAGGGAGTCGGGATTCTGCTGGAAACGCGACATCATACCCGAAGGGCTGGAAAACGAAAACGGGCCCCGCGGAGTGCTCCCGGGGGCCTGTCTCGTTTTCAGCTCTTCGCGCCCAAAGCGCGCGAGCTTGCTTGGGATTACTTTGCGCAGTTGACGATTTCGGTGCCCGAGAAGAAGAAGGACGTTTCCTGCTTGGCCGTTTCCACTGCGTCGGAACCATGGACGGTGTTTTCGCCGATGCTTTGCGCATAGCTGGCGCGAATGGTGCCGGCGTTGGCCTTCTTGGGGTCGGTGGCTCCCATGAGGTCGCGGTACTTGGCGATGGCGTTGTTGCCCTCGAGGATCGAAACAACGACAGGGCCAGAGATCATGGACTCAACGAGCTCGCCATAAAAGGGGCGCTCTTTGTGCACGGCGTAGAACTGCTCAGCTTCGCGGCGCGACAGGTGCACCATGCGTGTCGCTGCGATGCGCAGACCGGAGTCTTCGATCATGGCAAGGATCTTGCCAACGAGGTTACGGCGCACGCCGTCAGGCTTGATGATAGACAGGGTCAGTTCCATGGGGCACCTCAGAGGGCTGTTCAAGAAATTTACGGAATCGTCACGGATTCCAGGCACTTTCAAAACAAGTAGCGCATCACTATTATGCAGGCTTGAAACTGTCAATATTGAACGGTTAAGGCCATCATGGGCCGTCCGTTGTCGGTCACTCTAGGAGGTTTTTCATGGCTCGCGCCGCCCCCAACACCGCTTTGCGCGCCTCGCTGCGCCTCGCCCTTGCCTCCCTGCCCGTCGTCGCGGTGTTCGCGTCAACGGCTTCCCCCTTTTTCGCACTCGCGGCACCCCTGCGCGTTGGCCTTGTGTTCGATAAGGGCGGAAAGGACGACAAATCCTTCAATTCCGCGGCGAACTCGGGTGCCAATCGCGCCGTCAAGGAGCTAGGCGTCCAGCTCAAGTCGGTGGAGGCCAACGACACCTCTTCCTCGGAGCCCCACCTTCGCAACTTTGCCCGCGCCAAGTTCGACATCGTCATCGCAGTGGGCTTCTCGCAGGCCGACGCCGTGAAGAAAATCGCAGCCCAGTTCCCGCAGCAGAAGTTCGCCATCGTC
>JBIKVI010000040.1:0-21103 GCA_044356935.1 Silvanigrellaceae bacterium
GTCGTTGCCCATCGGGCTCGGCCTCCTCATGGACCCGCATGTCCACTGCGTCGGCTCTCGCCTCGGTCGCCTCGACTGGTCGGCCTCGTGACACAGGCCCGTTCTTCGTCTTTTCGTCCGTTGCTCGGCCTCGTCGCCTCCGTTGGCCTCGTTTCGTGCGGCGGCCCAACGCAGCGCGACGACGCCCGCCTGCTTGGCGACGTCGATCCCGTGGGCGAGCTCGGGACTTTCCAGCTCCAGAGCACCAAGTTGCCCGCCGCTTTGTCGCAACTTAAAGTGGTGAACGCGTCGTACTTCATCGCGGGTTTGCGCGTGGTTCCCGATGGAGCAGCCGTGAAGGTCAAGCCCGGCCAGCACTGCCTCGTCGCGCGTTTCCCGACCGTCACGGGCAGGGCAGATGCTGAGCTTTCCGATTGCAGCGTGGCCATCGAGAAGGCGCGGCAGACGTCCTACACGCTCGCCGCGTTTGTTCCTAAGGTCTCCAATGCCGAAGCGGACTTCGGACTCAAGCCGTGGTTCCGCGCCGAGCAGGTTGCCCTCGACGTGTCCGGTGGGAGCCTCTACCGCGTGCCCGCCATCGCTTCGTCCATCCGCGTCGAACTTGTTACGGTAGAGGGTCGGCCCCACGCCTATCGGCGTGAAGGTTCCACGCACGTGCTTTCCGATCTCGCGCGCCCGCTGAACCTGCGTCAAGGTGCTGTTGAAGCCGTCGACTGGGCCCTGCCCGAGAGGCGGCGCACTGTTTCCCTGGAGACCTTAGACACGGCCAAGTATGCCCTTGTGCAGGAGACGCGCCTGCTCACGTCCACGCGTTCACCCATTGCCAGCGATTTTCAATCGGAATCGCTGGTCGCGGGAACGCGTGCATCGTTGCGCTTCTTCCCCGACGCCGCTCTTGGTTCCGCCCGCATGTGCAGCCTCTCGAGCTTCTGCGTCGACGCGCCGGTTGAATTCCTTAAGGGATTGGGCCTCGCGACGAACCACACGATTCGGGCTGAAGTGTTCAACTTCAATGCCTTCGAAACGGGCGTCGACGGCAAGGTCTCCATCAATCGCGTGGCGGCTTCCGGAAACAAGGCCGACGACACGAAGATTCTTGAAAGGCGCGCTCCGACGTTCTCGGCTCTTTTGTTCCCCGGCACCTATCGCTTCGTGTTCTGGCGCTCCGACGCCGCGGGCGTCATGGCTGAAGTCGGCGAGTCGGTGGTGGAAGCGGCGCGCTGAGCCTCCGCTCATGCCGCAATAGCCTCCAAGGGGGTTGCCCTGTACAACGAGGTTCCTGGTCTCCTCGACCCCGAACCTCCTGTGGGAAGACTCCGCATGCGCTCCGCCGCCCCCGCTCCCGTCCGCAATCCCTATGCCCTCCCCTCGACCACGCTCCCGGCGTCGACCTTCGGAACCTGGTGCACCCAGTCGCTCGGCCAGTCGCCGGGGGCTGTGCGTCGCCAACTGCAAAGCTGGCTCGAGGAGGATCACGGCGGTGGCTGCGTCACCGTGTGGCCTGGTCCGCACGATGCACCCGAGGCGGCCCGTGAAGCCGTGGCCGTCATCGTGGCCAAGGAGGAGTTTTTTCTCTGCGGACTGCACTTGATGGCCGAAACCTTCCGTTTGACTTCCGATGGAGCCGCTCTCGTGGCTTCGGATTTGAGTGACGGCGTGCGCGTGAAAAAGGGCGATGTCGTCCTTGCGGCGCATGGCCAACCGGAAGCTCTTCTTCTCGCGGAGCGGGTGGCGCTCAATCTCGCGTCTCGCCTCTCGGGAGTCGCGACGACAACGGCCGCCGTTGCCGGGCGCCTGGCCGCCGCCGCCGTCAAGGCCGGTACCGTTGCACCCGCGCTGCTCGAAACCCGCAAAACCACACCCGGCTTGCGTGCTCTCGAAAAGTACGCCACCCGCACGGGTGGGGCCCGTAACCACAGGCACGGACTCGATGCGGGAGCGATGCTCAAGGAGAACCACATCCGCGCGGCCGGCGACCTGCGCGTTGCGCTCAGGGCCCTCAAGGAGCGCGTGCCCGTGCTCACGAAAATCGAAATTGAGGTCACCAACCTCGCGGAGTTCGACATCGCTCTCGCTGAAGGGGCCGACGTGGTGATGCTCGACAACTTCGCCCCCGCCGACGTGCGTGAGGCCGTGACCCGGCGCGACGCACGAGCCGTCGGCCCATCGAGCGGGGCGCGCCTTCCGCGCCTCGAGGTGAGCGGGAACCTCGACACCCGCGACCCCGCCGAAATCGTGTCGTTTGGAGTCGACTACGTGAGCATGGGGGCGCTCGTGCACAAGGCTCCGTGGATCGACATGAGCCTTCAACTCTATGTGGAGGGCGCGCGCTGATGGACGTGTCGATCATTCCCACTGCCGTCGTCGATGCCTGCACATCCACGCAAGACGTGGCGCGTGCCGAGGCGCAATCCCGTGGCTCAGCCGATCACCGCCCCTTCGCGGTGGCCACGCGCTTGCAAATGGAGGGACGCGGACGCGGAGGATCCCAGTGGATCCAAGCGGGCGTCGACGCTTCAGCCGTTCCGAGTTCGGGCCCGAGCGCCCGCGGCGACGCCGCTGTTTCGGCATCGCTCGCCTGGCATGACTCGCTCGAGGAGGCACTCGCGACTTTCGACGATTTCCCGCCCATCACCTTCGCGTTTCCCGCCGAGTCCGTCCTCATTCCCCCGAGCTGGATCCCCGCCGCCATGGGCTGTGCCGTGGTCGATGCGCTGCGGGCGACCACCGGCTTTTTCCTTTCGAGTTTCCCGGATCTTCCTTCTTCCGACACAGCTGTCGACAAAGCCCTGCATCTTAAATGGCCAAACGATGTCGTTTTGCTCGAGGCCGATGGCCGGTACCGAAAAGTGGCCGGCATCCTCTGCGAGACCTCAGTTCAAGGTGGAACCTTCTCGACGTTCCTCGTGGGGCTCGGGCTCAACTTCTTCAAGGCGCCCGCCATCGACGGGGCGAGCGCGTTCGTTTCCGGACTCTTCACCTCCAGCCTCTCCCGCAAGAGCGAGCGCGCGCGCGTGAACCGATTCCTCGCCGATCCGTCGGCACGAAGCGTGGTTCTCGCGCGACTCGCGCAGAACCTCACGCGCGAAGTGTCCGAGTACCTCACCGTGCGGCGTGCAACAGGCCAGCTGCGCGGTTTGGCCACCGAGCGGAGCCTCCCCTTGGGCACCATCCTTTCTGTGAACAAAGGGACCGTCGTGGGAGCGTTTGCGGGCTTGGCCGAAAATGGCGGCCTGCTGCTCGACGGGCGGAGCGAGCCCATCGTGTCGGGTGAAGTGACACTTTATGAGGGTCTCTCCTCGCTCACGGGTCTACCCGCCTCGAGCGCCCATGCTGTGGCCGCGGGAGCCAACCATTCGAGTGCCCATGCCAATGCAGCCGCAACATCCGGCGCGCGCGCCGGCGAGAATCCCGGGCGGCGCGAGAGCGACGAAGCCTCCCCCGTCGGAGCGTCGCGTCGCGTTTCGTTGCTCTTGGATTTTGGCAACACGCGTGTGCATTGGGAAACGGCCCTCGGTCGCGAGTCCCTCGCCACAGGCGACGCGGGGTGGGAGGAGTTCGCCGACCCTGCCGCCACTCGCCGCTCCCCCGAGGCCCTGCGCGCTCTCGTGCTGTCGCTCGTGCCGCACAAACGCGCCATGCTCCAAATCGCCTACGCGAGCGTGGGCGAGCCCAAGCGCACGCGCGCGTGGATGACGTCCCTGGAGGAGCTCCTGCGCAACGTGTTCCCCGAGCTGAAATCCTCACGCGTCGAGGTCACATCGGCGGCGTTGCTCGGGTCCACTCCCCTCGCCCAGCGTTACGATCTTGCCACCCTTGGTGCCGATCGCGCCGCGCGCTTCCTCTATTGTTACCTCGAGGCGCGTCGCACGGGGCGGGCGGTGGCCACCGTGGGCGCGGGAACGGCCTTCACGCTCGAGTGCGTTTCGCCCGACGGCGCCATCGTCGAGAGCCTCATCTCGCCGGGGTGGCGCATGAGCCTCGACGCGATGCACGAACGCACGGCCAGGCTGCCCGCTCTCGCGCCCGAGCCCCTCGCGCGTCCCGATGCCGCCCAAGGTGCTTGGACCACCGCGCACTCGATGCAACGCGGCGCCGCGCTGCCCATCGCCGCTACCCTCGCGTGGCTCGCGCGCACCGCGGGTGTGGCGGAAATCGTGGTGAGCGGGGGCAACGGCGAGGCCTTCATCGCGCATGCCCTCGAAACGCTTCCGCATCCGCCCGCCGAAGGCGCGGTGGCGGTCCGCTCCGTTCCCACGCTCGAGCGCGACGTGCTGCGCGATACGTTGGCGGCCGGAAAGCTCCGCGCCGGCTGGGCTCTCGACAAAGCCTGTATCGCCGATGCCCCAGCCGTCAGTGGATCCTTGCCCGAGGCAGAGGTTGCGCAAGACGCTTCGGAGGTCCCTGACGCGGACGCCGCCGAAGATATTCTTGAAGCCTACCGCATGGAAGGCCGCGCGCCCCCGGAGGCCCTGCTGCGTTCCATGCTGCGCGCGCGTGTCCTCAAATCGAAGGACATGCGTCTTGAGCCCAAGCGCGAGGAATTCAAGAAGCTCGGAGTTCGATTAGAGCACATGCCTGAAGGCGGCGAGCGCCTCGATAAGCACTTGGCCGAGCGTTACAAGTTCCACAACCGGGAAACGTGGCAAGAACGCGTGGAGGCCGGTGAGGTCCTCGTGCAACGCGGCGCCCCCAAAGTGATCGATCACGAACCGCCTGCAACGGGCCTCCATCGCGTCAAACACACCTACAAGGTGCGCAATCACGATCAACTGTGGCTCTTCCACCCGCCCGAATACGAGCCCGACATCATCGAATCGTGCGAGGTCGTTTTTAACGACGGCGACACGGCCGTCTTCGACAAGCCCGGAAACCTCGTGGTTCACGCCTCGGGCCTTTACGGAAAAAACACCTTCCTCGAAGTGGCGAGGCGCATGGGGTATGCCGATTTCGCGCCAGTCCACCGGCTCGATCGCGAAACGAGCGGTGTCTTGGTATGTGCGAAATCGTCGCGGCAACGGCATGCCTTGGCCACAGCCTTCCGCAACGGCCAGATGCACAAAATGTATATCGCCGTCACGCGGCCCGTAGAGGGCTCCGCTCCCGTACCCGACATGTTCCGGGTCGCGCATCCCATCGGTCCTGCCCTTCAGAGCCGAATTCGGCTCAAACTCTGGATCGACCATCCCGATGCGCAGGAGTCGCTCACCCACGTCGTGCGGCTTGCGAGCAAAGATGGTTTCGACATGTTCGCCTGTTTCCCACAAACGGGCCGAACCAATCAAATTCGTATCCATTTGCTTTCGGTGGGCCAATGGATAGTGGGCGATAAAATGTACCATCCCGACGAGGACGTTTTCCTCACCTTCTATGAAGAAGGCCTCACGCCCTGGGTTTACGAGCGCGTCCTCTTCCCCCGCCACCTCCTGCACAATTGCGGCATCGAGGCCCTGGGAACGGGAGACGTCGCGGTTCCCGCGCCCGAGGGAGGTATTTGGGGAACGCCCATCGTGGCGCCATTCACCGACGACATGATGCACTACGAACCTCTCGTCGCGCTCATGGACGAGGCCGGCATCCCGCGCGAACGCGAGGCCCAAAAGGAGTGGCTCCTCGCCCTTTTCCGCAAGCACGGCCACGCGTCGTTCGCCGACGCTCCCGTGTTCCCTTCGTGAGCCAAGTGGAGCGGCCCACCGTGGAACGCTTCGCCGTGCTCTCGGACATCCACGCCAACCTCGGTGCCCTCGATGCCTGCCTGGCACGTATCGATGCGCTCTCGGCAAGTGCCGGGCTCCCTGGGCGCATGCCCATCATCATCCTCGGTGACGTCCTAGACTCGGGGCCCGACCCAGCGGGAACCTTGGCGCGCGTGGTGGAGGTGGGCGACGTGTTCTTGCGGGGAAACCACGAGGACTACGTGTTCGACTACGCGCGCAACCCGCGCGCGGAACGTTACAAGGACCCCCTTTGGACCCTCATCCCCTGGAGCTTCCGCGCATTGGGGCGAAGCTCCGTGGAGGCCTATCGAGAGCGATGCATCGACGCGCACGCCCTGCTCGGTGGACGCGTCCGCTTCTTCCATGCCTCCGTGGAGTCGAACGCGCGCAGTCCTGCGTTCTTTGGCAACCAGGACGCGATCGCGCGCGCGGGAGGGGGAGCTCCTCCTCTGCCCGTGACCTTCGAGGGGGCCGCAGGCGCGCTCTGTTTCGCCGGGCACAACCATTACGCGGGAGTGCATGTGAACCCCGCGCATGCCACGTCGGAGCGTCACCGAGAGGTGTGGATCAACGCGGGCAGCGTGGGTTACCCCTTTGTCGAGAAGGATCCCGATCACCCTGGCGACCCTGTGGCGACGTTCGTCACCGCGGAGGTGGCGACAGAGTGGGAAGTGAAAGTGGAGGCGGAGGAAAAGCGTGGACACGGCAACGAAAGCCTCAGCGTCCGCGTGGAGTTCCACCGCGTGGCCCACGACGGAGCGGCGCTCCTGCGGGCTTTCGTGGATTCTGGCTGCCTGGAAGCTTGCGATCCCTTCGCGCGCGCCATCCTTTGTCAGTGTTACTTCAATGAGGATGTTACCTACCCGTTTTTCCGGGAGGCCAAGCGGCAAGGGTGGCGCCAGGCGGAGCTTCCTGGGCGTCTGCGCGCCTACCTCGTTGATCGAGGCTACGAGGAGCGGCTGAGCGGTGCGTTTTTTGGGCGCTACAGGTGAACCAGCCGTTCAAGCGCTTCGGCAAAGCCCTTCCCAGTAGGCAACGTGTCCCTCGGCTTTGAGCGCCGCCTCGCGCGCGGAGCTATCGGCATCGTCTCCGCGTCCCCGCAGGACGTCGAGTTCGTCGGGGTAGCCCGCGAGCCACTGCTTGGCGGTCGTGGGGTCGTAGGGTCCTTGCTTGATTTCGAGGACAACCGTTCCTGGAGACAAGCTGACGAGGGAATGGTACACGCCTCCCGGGATTTCAATGCCGAGGGAGTCCCCACCTGCCGCGAGTCGGCAGGCCGAGGTGACTCCTCCCGAGGAATCGAACAGCATGCAGCCGACTTCTCCTCGAAGCACGACGAACATCTCGAAGGCCCCTTCACCCTCATGCAGGTGGGGGCGAACATAGGAGCCGGGCTCGAGCGCATTGAGCAGCCGCTGCACGGGTTCTTCGTGCCGGTGGAAGTTGTGGTTGCGTCTCCCCCGGGGGGATTGTCGCGCACCGAGCGTGACGTTGGCGAGCAACTTGGCGTCGATGACGCGCACGCGTGTTTCCATAGGTCCTTCTCCTCTCAATTCCTGATCGACGCTGAGGGTCTCACTCGAGGCTATCGCTGTTTCTTCTCCGAGACGAGTCCCCACAGGCGGCCTTTGTGTTAGAAGGGCGAGCCTGTCGAACGTGCGCTCCTTGAGTCAACCCACCTGCTCGAGCCAACGTTCCAAATTATAGTAGTTCGTAACGCGCGCCACTTTCCCGCCGCGCACATCGAAGAACGCCCCGCCCGCCACCGAGTAGCGCTGGCCGCGGGCTTCGGGGAGTCCCGAGTCGGTTGTCTTGTAGACGCCGTCGACAATATACTCCGTCGCGGCCCTCTTGCCGTCCTCGCTCACGAAGATCTCCAAGCCATGGATCCTCTCCTCGTAACACAGGTTCATCCGCTCCATAAAACTGCGGAACGCCTCCACGCCGACGTCTCGCCCCCCTTGGTTGACGTCGTGGGCCACGTCGTCGGTGAGCATAGAAAGGAACTGCGTCCCATTTCCCGCATTGAAGGCCGCGTAGTAAGCCTCGATGAGCGCGCGCGCCTGGGCGCGCGATTCCGTGTTCTCGGGCATTATGCAATCCTCATGAGGTTGGTGTTGTGTTCCCTGGCGGCAGCGACGTGTGCGCTCGAACCGCGTGCGTTGGGCCAGGGCTCGACTCTGCCACGGGCCGTCGCGGGCGCGCAAAGGGAGGGCGTGGGCTCTCTGCCTGCCCTAGGCCCCGTGTTCGCTCCCCCCGTGGAGGCTTTCGGCGGAAGGCGCGTGGCCGATGTGCGCGTGGAGGGGCTCGGCCGAACCAACTCCCGGGTCGTCACGCGCGAACTCCTCATCGCACCTCGTGACACTCTCGATCCTGCGCTCGTCGCGCTTTCCGTGCAGAGGCTCAAGAACCTACGCATCTTCCGTTCGGCGTCGGCACGTGTGGAACCCGCGCCGGACTCGGGCGACCCGATCGTGGTCTTTACCGTTGAAGAGAAGTGGACCGTCATCCCGGTGACTCGATTCGGAGGGGGGGGAGGGTCGGCTTTCTTTGTTATCGGCGCTTACGACCTCAACCTCTTGGGCGGCTACTACGACGCGGGCGGGCAGTACGAAAACTTCAACGGGATCCATGGCGCGACGTTGTGGTTCCGCGATCCCCGCCTGTTCGACGAGCGCCAGAAGCTTTCCTTGGAGGTGGGATCGCAGGGACGCTCTCGTGCCGTAAGGGCCGGAGCCCGGTCGGAACTGGTGGGGGCCTACGTTCACGAGCGACGCAGCGTCGGTGCGTTCTTCGATCGAGAGGCGTTCCCTTGGCTCACGCTGGGGGTGGGCTTGGAGATCTTCGCAGAGCGTTTCGGCGACAGCCGGCTCACCCTGGAGGAACAACGCGCCAACGCGCGCAATGACTTCACGTTGCCCTCGTCGGCGCGCACGGTGCTGGCGCACGGGCGCGCCACTGTGGGCCAAATCAATCTCGACGACTGGCTCTTCGACGGTCAACAAATCGAACTGCGCCTCGCCACGGCCAAGCCGCTCATCCGATCGCAACGCGACTACCATCGTATCCAGGCGCAAGGTGTCTTCTACCGCATCCTGCCGTTCCATCAGAACGTGGCTTTGCGCCTCGGCGTTGGAGAAACCGACGCCGTCGAGTTGCCTGATCGTTTCTTCATTGGCGGCCTCGATCATGTCCGTGGCTACCTCGACGGTGAGTTCGTCGGGAGCCGTGCCTGGTGGTTCAACGCGGAGTACCGGGTCCCTTCGCTGCGAACGCGACTCGTCGTCCTCCAGCACGTCGTGTTCGCCGATACCGGCGACGCCGCGGGGGAATGGTCGCGCCTGCGTCCCTTTCATTCCTCGACGCCGCGTTCGGCCGGCGCCGGGCTGCGCCTTATCGTTCCGCCCATCGCACGGTTCAACGTCCGCGTGGACTACGCCTTCGCGCTCACGCGGGTGCGCGGTCGCGGGATCGTCTTTGGGATGCAGCAGTTTTTCTGATAGACATCCGCGAATCCCTCCCGCACGGGAGAGGTTTCCCGCCACCGCCGAGAGGACTTCATGAGCCCCAATTCCCCTTTGAAGATGGACACCTTGTGCGTCCACGCCGGAGTCGAACCCGAGCCCACCACTGGCGCCATTATGACGCCCATCTTCCAGACCTCGACCTACGTCCAACAAGGGCCGGGCGAGCACAAGGGGTACGACTACTCCAGGGGCGGCAATCCGACCCGCACGGCTCTGGAGGCGTCGCTCGCAGCCCTGGAGGGTGCCACCCAGGCTGTGTCGTTTGCCTCGGGCCTCGCGGCCGTGCAGGCGGTCGTGCAGACCCTTGAGCCAGGAGCCCACGTCATCGTGTGCGACGACGTGTATGGCGGAACGGGGCGCTTGTTCCGTCGTCTCTATGCCAAGTATGGCATAGAGTTCGAGTTCATCGACATGCGCGACCCTGCCGCCGTGGCTCACGCACTGCGCAAAAACACCAAGCTTGTGTGGCTAGAGACGCCCACCAATCCGCTCCTCCACCTCGTCGACGTGGAAGCTGTTTGCGGACTCGCGCGCAAGGCGGGTGCCGTGTCGGTGGTCGACAATACGTTCGCATCGCCAGTGTTTCAGGCGCCCTTGCGCCTAGGGGCCGATCTTGTTCTGCACAGTTCCACCAAATACATAGGGGGCCACTCCGATCTCGTGGGGGGGGCCATCATGACCAACCATGCGGAGCTCGCGGAGCAATTGCGCTTCATCCAGTTCGCGGGCGGAGCCGTCAACGCTCCCTTCGAGTGTTTTTTGCTCTTGCGCAGCGTGAAGACCCTCTCGCTTCGCATGCGTAGGCACCACGAGAACGCCGTGAAGGTGGCCGAGGCCCTCGCTGGGATCAAACGTTTCAAACAGGTTGTGTTCCCTGGCCTCAAGAGTCATCCCCAGCACGCCTTGGCGCTCAAGCAAATGACCGGCTACGCCGGCATGGTGAGCGCGCGCCTCGATGGCGGAATGGATGAGGTCCGGAGCTTCTGTTCCCGCCTGCGGGTTTTCGCGCTCGCCGAAAGCCTCGGGGGCGTGGAGTCGTTGGTGAACCATCCCGAGACTATGACTCATGCGAGCGTGCCGCCCGACCACCGCGCCAAAATCGGCATCACCTCCGATCTTTTGCGATTCTCGGTGGGTATCGAGGATGCCGACGACGTCGTGGCCGATATCCGTCAGGCCGCTTCCTTCTGAAGGAAGTCCGCTTCGCCGGTCAACCCGTCAATCGCTTGTGTGGCGGCACTAAACATCCAGGAATATTGAATTTTTAAGGGTTATCCGAGCCAATCTTCCAGGATGGGATGCCTCGGACAGGCGCGCGGCCCTCAAGATTGTTCCCACCAAGCCGACTAAAGGGGACGAAGGAGGGCAGGCGATGCCACGCGGCGGCAAAGACAAAAAAGACGAAAAGACAGGTCCGGCTCAGCGCTCTGGCGGCTACAAGATCCGCACGACCAACGATCTTCTTCTTCTCTCCATGATTCTCGACGAAGACCCCCATTTGCGCGAACGTGTTGTGGCGTTTATCGAGCTCCACTTGGGGAACCGCAACCTCCTGAAGGTTGGCGAAGACCCGAAGTGAAAGTCGTCGTGGCAAGCCTGCTCGTCTTGCTCACTTCGACGCTTCCAGGGTTTTCGTCGCGCGCGAGCGCGAGCGCGAACGTGACCTGGGAGGAGCAAGCGGAACGTCTGCAAAACGTGAGTGCCACGCTCCTCGATGGCGTGCCCTTCGCTGACCCTGCGCAGAGCCCGATGTCGCTCGAGGGGCGCATGGGCGTTTCGTTCCTTCCTCGCGTGGATCCTCGCGTGGGTGCCAAGCGCGAAGAGGTTCCTACCTCGCCCATCCACGCGATTCCTACATTGCAACTCAATGCGCGCCGGAGCGCTTTGGGTTTGCAAATGTGGGGTGGATACCTCCCTCCGGGAGGTGAAGAGATTTTCGGCATCGACGCCAAATTTAGGCAGTGGTCGGGCGGGGCTTCTGCGCAGGCGTTTTTCGCAGGAGGTGCCTTCGACGTTGGGATCACCTTGGGTGCTCAACACTCCGATGCCGAACTCGAGGGAGCCATTACGTCCGCCAACGCACAAGATAACTTCCGCGTGCGCTCAACTTTGGCTTACGCGGGGCCCGTTGTGGTCCACAGGGCTTCCGGACTCTGGAGCAGCGCCGTGGTTGGTGTTAAACGGACGCGCAGCACGTTTGAGATCCCTTCCGACGGGACCCGCATCGCTTTGGACGATCGGCTTGCCGACGCGAGGCCGCCCCTTTATTCCCAGGTGGCGCTGGGTTGGTTGCATGCCAGCGGTGTCCAAGTGGGAAGCGCCTTGCTTTGGGTGCCTGAGCGTCTCATCATGCCCCGTCTGCTTTTGTCGTATCAGTTCATGTTTTGAGGCTTCTCCATGGCACATGTCCACCGTTCGTCCTCCCCACGCATTGGCGTGTGGACCATCGGCGGCGTACCTGCAGGCGTCGTAGCCGCATTCCTCGTGGCCCTGTGCAGTCTCGCCGGGTGTGATTCCGACCATGCGCCCGTTGAAGCGTTCGACGACCGCCCCGCAGCCAATGCCCTCGCGTCCTGCGAAAAACGGACCACGACGTTGACGTTCGAGGACGACATCAAGAGAATCACGGACCAGGCGTGTGCGACGTGCCACCCGGGCGTACGGCCCTCCGACCTCACCGGGGTTGCTGGCTTCAGGGCCCAACGGCTCGCCGCGTACGAGTATCTCGTCGGCAGGCGTTCCCAGCCCATGCCCCCGTATGCCCCAGGGTTCGCTTCCACGGCTAATGGACGCAAGCTCGTCGAATGGCTCTGTGGGGCCAAGGAGCTCCAGTGATGCCCCGCTCCGCTCTCCTAGGGAGAATTCGCTCGTGACGCAGGATAGAACGCAACCCCGTCGGCCATCTGAGTCTTCTGCCCGAGCGGAAACCCTGGGAGCTCGGGCGCGCGCACTCGAAGACGTCCTCGCGAGCGGAACTCTTTTAGCCAATGAAGTGGGAGGGGGCCTTCCACTCGCAGGAAAGTACGTCATTCTTGGTGTGCCCGACGATCGGGGCGTCGCGAACAACGGCGGTCACCTCGGCGCGGCGCAAGGGCCTGCGGCGTTCCGTGAGGCCTTCTACTGCCTCTACGATTCGCCCCTGCGTGAGTTCTGCGAGCGCACGCACAGGCCTTACGCGCCCCGCGAAAGGCGAGGTGCCGGCGACGCCCCCGCGCCTCGGTTCCTCAGTGACCTCGTTGTCGACGCGGGCGACATTGTCCTCGCGCCTACCATTGAGGAAACCCACGAGCGGCTCGCCACGACTGTGCGTGACCTTCTCGTGCTAGGCGCAAAGCGCGTGCACGTGTTGGGCGGTGGGCACGACTTTACCTACGGGAGCTACAAAGGACACGCGGCGGCCACGACGGGGCTCCTCCCCATCGTGAACCTCGATGCTCATTTCGACCTCCGCCCCGTCATTGATGGCGTCATCAACAGTGGAACGCCGTTCTCGCGTATCCTCGAGGACTTCCCCTCGCGATTGGCGGGAGGCAGGGCGTTGCTCGAGTTGGGCATACAACGCGAGCGTAATCCGCACTCGCTCTATGAAGCCGCCGCCTCGCTCCACGTCCCCACTGTGGAGTTCCTTCCGTTGTTGGGTGTGTGGCGGCGGGTGGAGGACGGGTCCGAAACCTCTCCGCTCAATCACGTTCTCGATCATCTCGACGACTGCCGCACCGCAGGTTGGTCGCGCGATGCGGGCCGCCTGCACCTCTCGCTCGATCTCGACGTGTTCAGTAGCGCCGTCGCTCCGGGCACCAGTGCGTCGACACCACTAGGAGCTTCTCTAGAGCAGCTCGGTCCCGTCTTGTCCTATCTCGGCCGAGTGGCCCACTGCGGCGTCGTCGATATTGCCGAGCTCTGTCCGCCTCGGGATGCGGCAAATCAGACTGCACGCCTTGCGGCGGGACTTGTCCTTAAACTCATCATTTTGCGCGAAGAATATGCATCCGACAAATTCACGTCGTGAAGCCGGCGCGGCTTGTCTGGGAAACGATTTTTAAGTTAAGGGGCAGGGTGCTTCCGCAGCGCCCACAAGCAGACCGTTTTTGAACGAGAGCTCGGAGTATCGAGATGAGTTCTGGCATCAGTCCGTATTTTCCGATCCTGTTCGCCGGCATCGCCGCGCTCCTCATCGCAGGTGGAGCCACGGTGGCGTCGTTCCTGTTGGGACCGAAGAAACCGAACGACGCCAAGCTCGACGTGTACGAGTGCGGAGTCCCCGTCGTGGGTACCGCGCGTCAGCGCCTGTCGGTGAAGTTCTACCTCACCGCCATCCTGTTCATCCTCTTCGACATCGAAACCATCTTCCTCTACCTGTGGGCATCCGCCTTCGACATGCTCGGATGGTTCGGAGTGGTGGAAGTAGGTCTCTTCGTGGCCACCCTCGCGGCGGGCTACATCTACATCCTCAAGCGTGGAGCGCTCGCCTGGGATTGACTCCCGCGCGATACGTCGTCCTCACGGCAAAGTGACGCCCCACCTTCCGCTCGCGCGTACGCGACGCCTTACCGGTTTCAAGGAGAGACGGTCTTCATGGAAAATCAGTTGCTCTTCGACGTGGTCGCCACGGTGCTCAAGGTGGCCTTTGCCCTCGTCATCGCGCTTCAGGTCGCACCCATCATGGTGTGGGTGGAGCGCCGCCAGGCAGCGTTCATCCAGAAGCGTATCGGGCCCAACCGAGTGGGCTTGTTCGGATTCCGGCTGTTCGGTCTCGGTCAGCCCCTGGCCGATACGGTGAAGCTTCTGTTCAAGGAGGACTTCATTCCCAAGCAGGCCAACAAGGTCTTTTACGTTATCGCGCCCATCGTGCCCGCGCTCATGGGCCTGTTGGCAATAGTGGCCATCCCTTTTGGCCGCTACGTCGAGGTGTTTGGTCAACGGGTGAATCTCCAGGCTGTCGATCTTAACGCCGGGTTCCTCTACCTTTTCGCTGTGTCCGCGTTAGGCGTGTACGGCGTCGCTTTGGCGGGATGGAGTTCCAACAACAAGTACTCGCTCTTGGGCGGTCTGCGCGCATCGGCGCAAATGATTTCTTACGAAATCGCCATGGGGCTCTCGCTCCTTCCCATCGTGTTTATCTTTGGCACCTTGAGCCTCCAGGACATCATCGCCCGCCAAACCGACCACCTCCTTTTTGGCTTCCTTCCCGCGTGGGGCGTGTTCTACGCGCCCGTCAGTTTTGTCATTTTCGTCATCTCCATGTTCGCGGAAACGAACCGCCTTCCCTTCGACCTCGCCGAGGGCGAATCCGAACTCGTTGCAGGGTTCCTCACGGAGTACGGATCCATGAGGTGGTCGCTCTTCTTCCTGGGCGAGTACGCCATGATGTTCACGCTCTCTGCGCTCACCGTGTGTCTCTTCCTGGGCGGTTACGAGATCCCCTACCTGCCGCAAGCAACCATCGTCGAACTCCTCTCGGGTCCTCTCGGCGAGAGCCTCGCGCTGTGGGCCGCCTTCTTCATCGGTTTTGGCGTAATCCTCTTCAAGATCGCACTCTTCATGTTCCTCTTCGTACAGGCCCGATTCACGCTCCCGCGCTTCCGCTACGACCAACTCATGCGCCTTGGTTGGGTTTACCTGCTGCCCCTCGCGCTGCTCAACGTCGTGGTCTCGGCCCTGTGGGCTGCCTTCTCCAAGTTCTGACGAGGACCCCATGGGAATCGAACTCGCTTCTTTCATCATCATGGGTCTGCTCACGGTCGCGTTGGCGGGCATCCTCGCCACGCGCCGCTTCCCCGTGAGCGCCGCTATGCTTCTCATCACCATCATGGTGCTCCTCGCGGGGATGTACGGGCTGCTCGATGCCCACTTCGCCGCCGCTGCGCAAATCATCGTCTATGCCGGCGCCATCATGGTGGTGTTCGTCTTCGTGATGATGCTCCTGAATCTCCCGCCGGAGGAAACGCGCTTCGGCACGCTCACCATAGGAGAAGGTGTGTTGACCCTCGCGGGGGTTGCCACCGCAGTGGTCCTCGGGACGAAGGTGGGTCAAGGGTTTTTGGTCAGCGCGCTGCAGCTCACCAACACCAGGCCGGCCTATTTCCCCGAGGAAGAGAACCTCCGCAACATCTCAGCGCTGATGTTCACCGACTACCTGTGGTCGTTCGAACTCACCAGTTTCCTCATCCTCGCGGCCATCATCGGCGCGGTGGTCATCTCTAAGAAGAGGAAGTCCCATGCCGAGCATGCCTGAACTAGGCCTGTACTTCTCGTTCCTCCTCTTCCTCGTCGGCCTGTTCACGGTCATGTTCCGCAAGAACATCCTGTTCATGATGCTCGGCGTGGAAATCCTGCTCAACGCTGCGAACCTCGCGTTCGTGTGCGCCAGCAAGATCACGGGGACCGTCGACGGACAAGTCGTCATGTTCTTCGTCATGGCGGTGGCGGCCTGTGAGGCGGCCATTGGTCTTGCGATGATCATCTCGCTCTACCGCGCGAAGGCCAGCGTGGAAGCCGACGATCTCAAACTGCTTAGAGGGTGAGGGTTCCAACCGCATGAACTACGAACTGTTCCTCGCCGTCATCGTCGGGCTCCCCCTTCTCGGGGCGCTCGTCAACGGCTTCTTCCTGCGAAGGGCGCCGCGGAGCGTCATCACCGCCTTCGCGACCGCAATGATTGCTATCCCCTTCGTCCTCTCGCTGCTGCTCGTCCTAGGGCCCGTGGCCGCGGGTAACGCGGTGTCCACGAGCCTGTTCGACTGGATTTCCCTCCAGCTCGTGAGCGGCCAGCCCTTCCGCGTTCCGTTCGGACTTTCAGTGGATCGCCTCTCGGGCACTCTGCTTCTCATCATCACGGGTGTGGGCTCGCTCATCCACATCTACGCCGGTGGGTACATGCACAGTGAGGAGGGAGTGTACCGTTTCTTCGCGTACCTGAACCTCTTCGTCTTCTCCATGCTTTGCTTGGTGCTGGGCTCCAACATGCTCGTCACCTTCCTAGGCTGGGAAGGCGTGGGCGTGTGCTCCTACCTCCTCATCGGTTATTGGTACTCCGAGGAGGCCAACGCGCGCGCGGGCATGAAAGCCTTCATCGCCAACCGCGTGGGCGACCTCGGCTTCCTCGTCGCGATGTTTATTTCCGTCGTTTTGTTCGGTTCCATTGAGTACGCCGATATCGCACGCCAGGTCAGCGGGCTTTCACCCGACTGGTTCGTCGACAACGGACTCCTGGTGACGATCATGGGCTTGTGCATGCTCTTGGGGGTCACGGGCAAATCGGCCCAGTTGCCCCTTTACGTGTGGCTCCCCGATGCCATGGCCGGCCCGACTCCCGTGTCGGCGCTTATCCATGCTGCCACCATGGTGACCTCCGGCATCTATCTCATGACCCGTATGAGTTTCTTGCTCGTGCATTCCGACATCGTGATGACCACCATCGCTGTGGTGGGCGCCCTCACGGCGCTGTTCGCTGCCACCATCGGCCTCGTTCAAAACGACATCAAGAAGGTCCTCGCGTACTCCACGGTGAGTCAGCTCGGCTTCATGGTCCTTGCCTGTGGCGTGGGGGCATTCCAATACGGGGTCGCCCACCTCATTCAAGGCTCTGCAGTTCCTCGGCGCGGGCAGTGTCATCCACGCCATGCATCACGAACAAGATATCCGAAAGATGGGCGGGCTCATCAAACAACTGCCCATTACGGGTTGGACTTTCGTCATCGGGACCCTGGCCATCATCGGCTTCCCTGGTTTGTCGGGGTTCTTCTCGAAAGACGAAATCCTTTACTACGCATGGTCAGGGCCTTTCGGTTCGCCCGTGTTCTGGGCCATCGGCGTGGTGGCCGCTGCCTGCACGAGCTTCTACATGGTGCGTCTCACGGTGCTCACGTTCTTCGGTACGTCGCGCGTTGACCATCACACCGCAGAGCATCTCCACGAGAGCCCGCTGAGCATGACGGTCCCGCTCATCGTGTTGGCCCTCCTCGCAATCGTCGGTGGCTATGTGTCAGTGCCCCACGCCATCGGCCACCTGTTCGGCCACGACGGCGACAACCTCATCACGCAGTGGCTCAAACCCGTTATCGCGCAGGCCAAAACCACCATGGAGGCCGCGCATCCTGGGCACGGAAGCACGGCTCTGGAGTGGGGTCTCATGGCGACTTCTACGGCCATCATGCTCATCATGAGCGGGTTCGCCATCAGCCTCTACAAAAAGGGGCCCGAAGGCGGCTCGGCGCTGGCCAAGGCGTCTGGCGGCTTCTACAACCTCGTGCTCGACAAGTGGCGCATTGACGAGCTCTATCAAGCCGTGGTTGTGGAGCCCCTCAAGAAGCTTGGCGACGTGTTCTTCAATGCCGGTGACCGTTCGGTCATCGAGGGTGTCGTCAACGAAGGCCCACGCGGCGTGTATCTCGTCACCACGGTGATGAGCGACATCCAGACCGGGCTCTTGAGGAACTACCTCAAGGTCATCTTCCTCGGGCTGCTCGTTCTCGGCGCCTGGATCATCTGGTGAGGACGGACTGAACAATGGATTTCATTAACCAGTGGATACTCACCGCGCTCATCGCCCTGCCGCTGCTTGGCGGACTGGCGTTGTTCGCAATCCCCCGCGCGAACCATCGGGCGGCGCGGCTCGCGGCGTTGGTCGTGTCGTGCGTTACCTTCGTGCTGTCGTTGCACCTCGTTGCGTACTTCGTGCCCACTTACCCCGTGTTCCAGTTCGCCCAGGTGCTTAACTGGCTCCCTCCCCGCACGGGCATCCAGTACATTGTGGGGGTCGATGGCCTTTCGCTCATCCTCGTGATGCTCACAACGGCCCTGTGCCCGCTCGTCATCCTGTCGAGTTGGTCGTCTATCGAAACCCGCGTGCGGGAGTTCTTGTTCCTTTTCCTGTTCCTGGAATCGGCCATGATTGGCGCGTTAGTTGCCGTCGATCTCGTGCTCTTCTATGTGTTCTGGGAAGCTATGCTCATTCCGATGTACTTCATCATCGGCGTGTGGGGCGGCAAGGATCGCATCTACGCCACGACGAAGTTCTTCCTCTACACCGTCGTGGGCTCGCTGCTCATGCTCGTGGCTTTCGCCTACCTGTACTTCGTGCATGCGCAGTCCACCGGTGTCTACAGCACCAACTTGGTGGAGCTCTATAAAACCGCTGCATTGTTACCTTCGGGAACGCAGTTGTGGCTTTTCGCTGCCACGGCCCTGGCCTTCGCCATCAAGGTTCCGCTCTTTCCATTCCACACGTGGTTGCCCGATGCACACGTCCAAGCGCCCACGCCAGGTTCAGTCATCCTCGCCGGCGTGCTCTTGAAAATGGGCACCTACGGCCTCATGCGCTTTTCCATCCCCATGTTCCCCGAGGCAGCGCGCACAGCGGCTCCCGTCATGATCACGCTGGGCGTCATCGGCATCATCTACGGCGCGCTCATCGCCTGGCGCCAAACCGACATCAAGAAGCTCGTGGCCTACTCGTCGGTAAGCCACTTGGGCTTCGTCGTCGCCGGCATGTTCGCCCTCAACGAGCAGGGCATGAGCGGCGCGCTCTACCAAATGGTGAACCACGGCATCTCCACCGGTGCGCTCTTCCTCCTCATCGGGGTGGTCTACGAGCGCCGCCACACCCGCGAAATGCGAGACTACGGGGGATTGGCGAAGGTCATGCCGTGGTACGCGTTCTTCTTCATCGTGGCCACCATGGGTTCTGTGGCTCTGCCTGCCACGGGTGGTTTCATCGGCGAGTGGCTCATCCTATTGGGCACGTTCCGCGCCTACCCCTGGCTCGGCGTGTTGTGCGGCACCGGGGTGGTGCTAGGCGCCATCTATATGCTCTGGCTGGTGCTTAAGGTCATCTGGGGGCCGCTCGACAACGAGGAGAACAAAACTCTTTCCGACGTCACCCCACGAGAAGCCTTCATCCTTGGCACCCTCTCCGTTCTCATCTTCGTGTTCGGATTCGCGTCCGCTCCCATCCTTGAGCACACCCAAGCCACTCTCTTGAACCTCACGCGCAGCGTGAATGCGGGCACGGCCTATGAAACAGGCCTTGCGGGAGTCGGCCTGCCTGCCCCCACGGTGGGTAGCGTCCCTGCACCCTCGGATGGACCCGTCGTCAACGTTCTCCCAGCCCTGGGAGGGAAGTGAGCATGGAACAAGAAATTCAGCTCGTGCAGGCGCGCCTGCAGGAAATCATCCCCGACGTCGCCTTTTACATTCAGTCGTCGCCCATCCTCCTACTCCTCGTGGGAGCGCTCGTCGTCTTGCTGGTAGGAGTTTTTCGGGCGGATCCCGAGAAACCCAACTTCACCTCCATGGGCATTTCGGTCGTCACCCTCGTGGCCGCCGCGGTAATGCCCGTGCTCGGCCGCGATGCCGCTCCCACGGCGTGGTTGGGCAGCGGTTTCCTGGCTGATGGCCTCTCCCGTTTCTCGTTCATCGTCATCGCGCTTGGAACGTTGTTCACGGTACTGTCGGCATGCCTCACCGACAGGGGGCGCCAACTCCTGCGTCCCGAACTCTTGTGCCTTCTCATGTTCTCCTCGGCCGGCATGATGATCATGACCTCCTCCGGTGAGTTCATGACCTTTTTCGTCGGACTTGAAATCACGAGCGTCTCTCTCTACGTGCTCGTGGGCTACCAGCGTCAAGACGTAAAGGCGTTGGAGGGTGCGGTGAAGTACTTCATCCTCGGAGCCACGGCGGCTGCGCTCATCCTCATGGGTATGGCCCTGGTGTACCTTCACGTCGGATCGCTGCGTTGGGCCGACTTGGGGCTGCTCCGCCTGAGCGCCGACGCGCCGTTCGCCCTCATGGGCATGTTCCTGCTCATCTCGGGCCTGGCGTTCAAGCTCGCCATCGCGCCCTTCCACTCGTGGGCGCCCGACGTTTACCAGGCGTCGCATTCGACGCTCACGGGCTACATGGCCACCCTGGTCAAGTTCGCCGTGGCACTGGTGGTGCTACGTATCCTAGGTTCAAGTGTTACCCAGCCGTCGTCGAATATCGTGCTTCTTTTTTGGGTCCTGGGCGCGCTTTCCATTGCCGTGGGCTCGCTTTTCGGGCTGGTCCACAACAGCGTCAAGCGCATGTTGGCTTACTCCAGCGTGGCCAATGCCGGTTATTTTTGCCTCGCGTTCGCCGCGCTCGCGGCCAATCCCGGGAGCCTCGCCGCGCGCGAATCGCTCCTGGCCTACGCGGTCATCTACACCGTCCTGAATCTCGGCGCCTTCGCGGTGCTCGCCTGGTTGGAAGACGGCAACAACGAGGATCTCCTCAAGGAAGAGCTCGCGGGACTTGGATCGAGGGCGCCGTTCGCGGCGTTGGCCCTCACGGTGTTCCTCTTCGGCTTGGCGGGCATCCCTCCCGCGGCAGGCTTCTTCGGGAAGTTCATGCTCATCAACGCCGCGGTGAGTGAAGGTCTTATGGGCCTTGCCATTCTCATGGTCCTGTTCAGCGTCCTGTCGCTCTACTACTACCTGTCCCTCATGGTGGAGATGTGGTTCAAGCCCTCCACGCGCAACTCCATCGCCGTGCAACCGTCTCCCGACACGAGCCTCCAGAAGCTGCTCATTGGAGCTGCGGCTGTGGCTTCCCTGGTGGTGGGTCTCATTGGCCCGCGATGGGCGAGTTCCATCGACTACGCCGCGGCGCGCGAGCGAGTCGGCGCGGCGGTGGGCGTGAAAGAAAGGTCGGCGGAGAAGTCCAGGATGGCCGTGAAGGAAAGCGGCAGCAGTGCAGATGCGTCAGCCGTGGTTCCCTAAGTCCCTACAGCCCAAGCACTTGCAGGTGTCCGGCGGCAGCGTAGGCAAGGATGAGCCCGTCGCCGGTCACGAGCGTCAGGCCTTGGTGCCGTGCGGTCGCGACAATGACTCTGTCGGC
>JBIKVI010000264.1:0-6313 GCA_044356935.1 Silvanigrellaceae bacterium
ATAGGTAACACCTCGGAACGAGTGTTACCCCGCCTTGCGAGGTGGGCCCCCGGGCCCCAAGTCCTTCGCCCCGGATGCCGAAGCCACCGCGCTCGTCGCGCCGACCGGTGGGTTAGGCGTGGAGCCCCCTCCCTGCGCGCCGACGAACATTTGATGCAGATCGGGCTGCAGACGAGGGCTCGGCACGCCATCGGGACGCGGATTGTTCACCACGTCTTCCCACGCCTGGTAAAGGGTAATGAGGAGGCGCTCCACGACCTCGAGATCCTCGGGGCGGTTGTGGAGGTTGGCCTCTATGAGCTTGTCCATCATGAACATGTAGAGGTTCTCGAGATCGCGGGCGAGCTGCCCGCCGACCTCGTGATCGAGCGTGTTCATGAGCTCCGAGATAATGGCCATGGTTTTCGAGATGTACGTTCCCTTGCCGGCGACGTCCTTGGCGCGCATGCGCTGGTTGGCTATCTTCACGAATTTGATGGCGCCTTCGTAAAGCATCAACAAGATCTTCTCCGGCTTCGCCGTCGTCACCTGCGTCTTCTGGTAGGCCTTGTAGGGATTGCGCGTCGAACTCATTTGCCCTCACCGAATTTCGGAGCCACTTACAGTCCCGGCAGCGGACCGCCACCGCCGCCGAGGTTCTGCGCCAACCCCTGCCCTTGCGCTTTCATCCCCGAGACGAGGCTCTCGAGCGCGGCGAACTTGCGCTTGATACCCTCCGCCCGTTGCGACGCGTTCCGATCCTTGCGCTCGATGTCCTTGTCGAAGTTCTCCACCATGCGGGTGAATTCCCTTTCCTTCGACGGGAGCACTCCGTAGCGCGGGTTCTGGACGCTCCGCACGGCGTCACCCATGGTGGCGCCGAATCCCGGACCCTCGGCGTTCTGCGTGAACAGGTTCGCGACGCCGAGGTAGTCATCGGCCAGGGCTTGCTTCACTTTAGTCTCGTCCATTTTGAGCGCGCCGGTTTTGGGATCCGTGGTAATTCCTACCTCCGCGAGGCTGCGAAATTTGCCGCTTCCCTGGTACTGCATGGCGTTCTGGAGAGAACGGCGCAACGTCTTGAGGGTGTTGTCTTTCGACAGGGCACCGGCTTTATTCGTCTGCGGATCCACTTGGAACTGCTTATCAACGAAGTCGTTTATTTTGTTGTAGTTGTCCACGAACCCCTGGATGCCCTCGAACGTCTTCTCGGCGTCGTAGTCGATTTTGACGGTCACCTTCGTGCCGGGTTCCGCGCGTTTGGCGTTGAGCACGAGGCCCGGCATCACCGCCTCGACGCTGTTGTCCTCATCGAACACGGGAACGTCCTCGAAACGCATCTCGAGATTGCGTCCTACCACCTGGTCCTTGAACTCGAGGTACGTGGTATCGGGGTCTATAGAGACCTTGGCCTGCTTGCCCGACTTTTCCGAAAGGACGAGGAGGCGGAAGGAGTCCTCGCCGTTTTCGATGTTCTCCTTCGTGTTCACGACGATGGCCTTCGCGCCTTCCACGGTCTCGTTGATCTGGGCAGCGACATCCTGGAGCGTCGACTTGTCGGGATCGATATCGACGTCCCAGGTCTTGCCATCGACCTCTATGGACATGTAGCCGAACCCCACGGGCGTTTCGTCTTTGTCGGGAAACGCTTCGGCGAGCGACTTGTGCGTGCGCGCGAGGTGCAGGACCTCGACCTCGTACTGGCCCGGCAAGGCCGAATTGTCCACGGTTCCGTCGATGATGTCGGGGTGCGAGCTCTCGACCTTCAACTTCACGAAGTCGGTGCGGTTCCGGAGGCCATTGAGCGAGGTGCCGAGCGAGGATACCAGGCCCGTCAATTCCTTGTAGCTCTTCTGGTCTTCGACGACCTTGGTTTTGCGCTCCTCGATCTGCTTGATGGGCATGCGTTCCATCTCGATGAGCTTATCCACGAGACCCGGGTCTATACCCGAGCCCGTGTTGATGCGCATCCCCATGACGAAACACCCCCGGCAATCCCGACGAAGACCTCGCACCCTTCCCGGCGGGAAGCGACGAACCGCGGCCCTCCCAGTGTATGGGAGGCCAGCGCGGACTTGAGGCGCTGGGAGGAAGGCTTTGCCGTCCTCGTTAAGGAAACGTCAGCCCTCGGCCGTAGCACCGCCGCGCGTACCCAAGGTGTGCCCAACCCCAGGCGCACCTTGAGCACCTTGAGCACCTTGAGCACCTTGAGCACCTTGAGCACCTTGAGCCCCATGCGGTGGTCTCGCGAGGCTTTCTTGCGCTGTCGCTCCCGACCTGCGCACGCCGTTAGGCCCGGTATAGGCTTCGAGCATCCGCTCAAGGTCGGCGATGCCCACAGGTTTGGGAAGGAAGTCGTCGAAACCGAGCCGCGTCAGCTCCGACCGGTTCACCGAATACTTGGCGCTGCAGGCCACGATGCGCACGCCGTGCGTCAAGGGTTCACCCGGAACACTCGAGCTCCCGAGCTTGCCTTCCACCTCTCGGATTTTCTGGACGAGCCAGAACCCGTCTTCTTTTGGCAACTCGAGATCGCAAAGCAGAAGATCGAAGTCCTTGGCCAAGGCGTTGGAGAGGCCCTCCCGTGCCGTGGAGGCGGAATCCACCTCGCAGCCAAGCATTTGGAGCATGGAACAAAACAACTCGCAGATTTCGGGCGAGTCCTCCACGACGAGGACACGGGTGGCCGTGTGCGACTGACCAACAGGAGCTCCTCCTCCTGCGACGTTGGCGAGTCCACCGGCAACGCCACCAAAAGATCCCCCCCGCGCCCCTCTCTGCGCCCAGGATATTCCTTCGCGTCTGTCGAGCGAGGCGCATCCGGGCTCATCCACCGAAGCATCACTCGAGAGCGCGATGTTCCCGCGGGGAAGACGCACATGGAAAGTGGCTCCCTTCCCACGCCCCTCGCTCTCGACTTCCACGGTACCGCCATGGATTTCGACGATCCCCTTCACAATGGACAGCCCCAAGCCGAGCCCGCCTTTGCGAGCGCCGGTGGCTCCGTCCTGCCAGAAGCGCTCGAACACGTAGGGAAGTTGCTCGACATCGAGGCCAGCTCCGTTGTCTCTCACCGAGAGCACGACCTCGCCCGCCGTCGCGAGGGCCTCAACATGAATCTCTCCTTTCTCCGGGGTGAACTTCACGGCGTTGGAGAGCAGGTTCCAAAGGACCTGTTGCAGCCTCTCCGGATCGGCTTGGAAGGTGACGTCCTCGGCGGGCAGCACGACCGTGAGCCGGATGTTCTTCTGCGCCGCCGTTAGGCGAGCCGACTCGCACACGTGCGTCACGAATTCCACGAGGCGCGTGTGCGTCGGTCGAAACATCATCTTCCCGTTCATGAGGCGCGTCACATCGAGGAGGTCGGAGATGAGCTTGTCTTGCAAGCGCGCGTTCTTCTCGAGCGAACCGAGGATGCGGATGAACTGGTCGCGCGAAACCTCGTTGTTGCGGAGGATCTGGATCCAACCGAGGATGACGTTCATGGGATTGCGCAGGTCGTGACTCACCATGGCCAGGAACTCGTCGCGGGCGAGGACCGCTTTCTCGAGCTCGACCTTGTAACGTTGCTCTTTGGTGACGTCGCGTCCCACGATGGCCAATCCCAAGGGGTCCACGGCCGCGTCGGGCTTCACCACGAAGACGCTCACCTGAAGCGTGCACTGGCCCTGGGGCGTCTCGACGACCACATTGCGCTGGTGCCCGTTCTCGAGCCGCTCGGGGACTTGGCCTTCCGGGCTGCCGATGAGTCCGAAAAGGGCCGCTGGCTCCACCTCGCCCGCGCAGTCCTCCCCCTCGGGGAGCAGCAAGCGTCGACCCGCCGGATTGAGGTAACATTCCGACAGATCGTTGGACAGGAATGCGATGACGTCGGAACTGCTCTCCGCCAAAAGGAGGAACCTCTCGCGGTCGAACTCCAAGCGCTTCCGAGCCGAAACATCATGGAGGACTCCTGCGACTTTCAGGAGGGCTCCTGCCTCGTCGCGGTAAACGCAACCTTTCGAGTGCACCCAGCGTTCCCGCCCTCCAGCGAGGAGGATACGGTATTCGACGTCGTAAGAGCGATGCCTGGCGTGCGGTTCAGCGCGGTAGACTTCCTTCACAACGCGGTCGATATCGCCCGGGTGAGTGCGGCGGCGCAGCTCCTCGAGTCCGCCCAAGGGTTCCTCGGGCGGAAGCCCAAAAAGGGCCTTGAACGAGCTGTCGCAATCGAGTTCCGAGGTACGGAAGTCGTAGCTCCAGGCTGCCTGTCCCGCCGACGCCACCGCCAAAGAGAGATTGCGCTCTGAAGTTTCGCTGCGCCTGAGTGCGGCCTCGAGCTCCGCGGTGCGTCGCGCGACCGCCATCTTGAAATTCTTGTGCACGCCGACGAACTCGCCAAGCCGAGGCAGCCAGGCCAACCGCTTCCGATTGAAGAACAGCCACGCGACCATGGCGGCGGCCATCAATACGCCAACACTACCAAAAATGACGAGCGTGCCGAGCGTGCTGTCGAGCCAAGCCGCTTGTGCGTTGGACAAGGCAACGCTTCCGGTGGAAGTCGGACTCAACGGCGCATCCAGCATTTAAGGGCGACCTCCTCGGGCGACATCGCTGCTTCTAGTCTCGCGTGACTCTCACTCCCTTCTAAGTGAGGATGCTCCCGGAGAAAAGCGTCGCACCCGGAAATCCACCGAGGTGGGCCGGAGGATTCACGTTAAATTCACCGGACGTGTGGACACTACTCACATGCCGTAAGGCCCTCGGCCACATCCGCTGGGCGTGCAGACGAACTGGAGGCGAACGCCGCGCGTGAAAACTCTGGGGCACGCCAAGCGGGCTGGGCCGGCGTGTAGATTCGGCCGTTATCCTTGCGCTCACCCTCGCGCCAGAGCCGCGAAAGGACCATGGCGTAGGTTGCGGCCCCATCCGCTAATCGAGACACCGCCATATCGAGCTGCTCACGCGCGCCGTCGCCTCTGCGCCCGAGGCGTTCGTCGACGCGCAAAACTTCGTCCACGAGATCCACGGATCTCTTGGTTTGGAGAAGCATGGCTCGCACCACCCCTCCATCGTGGGAAGCGCGCCATTGCGGATCGGCCAGCAAGACGCGCGCCTCTTCCTCCACGCGCTCGAGGATTTCCGCCGAGGCCACGCTCTCGAGATTGCGGGATTCGAAGTACGCGTGGATGCCCTTTTGCCCGGTGAGCTGGCCGTCGTAGTTTTGAGTCACATGTAAAGGCTGGGAGAGGTCGCCCACGTAGTGGGCCATGGCGCCCGCCCATTGGAGGCCCTCTTCTTCGTTCCCGCTGCGGAATGCATCCCGCGCATCCACGTAGAACTGCTCGACGCGCCAAACGCCTGTTCCGTTCTTCACGACTTGTTTCTCGGCGTAACGTTCAACGGTTTTGGCATAGCTCTCGAAAAGCGTGGGCAAAGCCTGTCCGTCGGGTGAGTAAAAGTCGAAGTGGAACCAGTGGGTCGGGTTCTCGCGACCTCCCGCGGCGGACTTCCAAAGGACGTCAGGTGTGTTGGCGAACGCCTGGAGGGAACGCTCGTTGGCTCGCCAAAAGACGTCTCCGTCTTCCGCAAGCGTTGCCCCAAGCTTCGCCACGACACGATGCCCGAGATTGCCCCATCCAAAAGCCGAGGGGACCGGCGCAAGCGCGAGGAAACTGAGAGCGGCGGTCGCAGAAGCAAGGCAGCGAGAGATGCGAACCTTCGTCATGGCGTCTCCTTTGGAGGGAGGCCACGGCTTCGCAGGCGACGAACCGTCGCTGCTTCACAGGCCCCATCGTTCCCTTGTTTGTATGGGGCCGAGAATACGCCTTCCGCTGCCATTTGCAATTCAAATAGCCGGAATAAGTTATTGTTACAGGTCCTTCACAATCAAGAGCGAAGCCCCCACAACTCCAGCAGAATCTCCGAGTCTATTGCGGTAAACGGGCACGAAGGAATCGGGCAGAAATGCCTGCCGGGCGATGGCTGCGGAAAGATCGACGTACACGTCGTCCTGCAAGCTCACCCCGCCACCCAAAACGAAGAAGTCGGGGTCGAACACAGCGGTCATCTGCGAAAGGAAGCGCGCGAGATCGGCGCGGAACGCTTTGACGCAGGCGACGGCGATGGGATCACCCGCGCGCGCGAGCTCGAAGATGGCTCGCGCATCCTGGAACTCCCGCACTTGCGAGTAGCGGCGCATGTTGAATTGCTGCTCGAGGCCGGAGCCCGACAGGTACTGCTCGGCGCAGCCCACCTGACCGCACCAGCAACGCAGGCCATTCTCGTGAAGCACCACGTGCCCGAGTTCGCCAGCGCCGCCGCGGCGACCGCGCAGGGTGTCGCCGCGAAGCAC
>JBIKVI010000265.1:0-6311 GCA_044356935.1 Silvanigrellaceae bacterium
GCCTGCGGAAATCAAACCCAAGCCCGATCAGTTGGTCAAACTGGCAAGTAACATCGCCAATTTCGATTGCAGCAAATACAACCGGTGGCAGTCCTTCTCTCCTGAAGGGCGCGCCCTGAACGAACAAGAATTGGCTCAACGCAAGGCAAGAAGTTTTGGGGAATGCCAGCAGCAAAAAATCGCTCTGCTGACCGGCGAGAATACGAACAAAGCCACAACCGCTGTGCGGACCGGCTTGATGGGGTTCCTCGAAAAGGTCGTCCTCGGAACCAGCAAAGAAACTGATTACAAGGACAAATTCGATGAAAAGGAACTCGAAGAATTGCGGGTGAGCGCGCAACTCGCTTTGCACGAAGCGATGGTCCCCGAAGGAGCCTTAACCAAGGATGCCTGCCTTCCCCCCGAGCTCAAGGGGAAGGAGCCTTCGATGTTGGCCATTGCCAGGTTGCTGAAGATGATCGTGGGCGGTGGGTACAAGGTGAAAATCATGTACTACGAGGTCGGCGCCAATCTTGCGTTCCGAAAGCAAGGTGTGCCCCTCAGGCCAAGCACCGAACCCTACAAAGGCTTCACCAATGACGTGAATGCCGAAGGCAATAAAGCCCCACCGGCGCTCTTCGGACCGCGCCCCGGCCAGATGGACGCGTTCGGATTGGTGCAGGGCGTCGTCTACCTCAATGCCATGCGCCCCGACCTTCTCCTGTTCAACTCCCTGAGCCCGACTTTCTACGGGACACTCGCCAACACACACGGCGGCAACGTTCCCCAACATGACATGGACGTTGCGAATACGCACGCGGGCACGCCTGAAATCATTCGCGACGCGGCTTGCGAGAAAGGCGCCTGGAACAAAGACTTCAAGAACTACTACAGCCAGAACGCAGCCCTGTCGGACATTAAGAGCCTGTTCCGTTCGAGCGATGAGAAGCACGCCAACTGGGACGGCAACCAGGGCGCGGGAGCGCGCGTTCTCGCATCGGGGCTGTCTTCCGTGGGCGATCCCCAGAAGGTCTTCACCGAGATCCACGAGACCGCCAACAGCTTCATCAACGACCTGCCCGCTCCCCCTTATCCCTTCGCGGTCGACGATACGAATCCCGCCGAAGCCGCCATTCCCGTCAATGGAGTTACCCCAGCGGTTCCCACATCCTTCGCGTCCGCCAAGAAGGGTGAGGAAATCTTCCATAAGCCAGGGAGCTGCGTCAGCTGCCACTCCGCTGACAACGAAAAGATCTACAACGTCGGCACAGACATGAACCGCGCGCTCGCCGTGTGGGAACCGCGCATGCGAGCGGCGCTCTCGTCACTCACGAACGCCGCTTGCAAGGCGGGTAGGGAGAGGGCCAAGGTTGGCGCGCAATGGATCGATAACGCCAGCGGGCTGCAGAAAGTGAACGGAAAAGATTATTACTGGTGTGACCTTATCGACGGGTCTCCTGCGGGCAGCATCGGAAGTTACCTTGCCGACGTCTACAGGCCGCTCCGCGGAACTCAGAACCAGGCCGAGAAGCCCGGTTACAAGGCCGAAGCCCTCTATGCGATGTGGCAGGAAGCTCCTTACCTTCACAATGGCTCGGTGCCCACCCTGCGAGAACTTCTCATGAACAAGGCCGAGCGCGATGAGGCCATCAAGGCGCGCTTCATAACCGCGGGACGTCCGCAGGAAGGCAAAGTGACCGCCTTTGTGCGAGGGAACATCGCTTACGACGAACTCAATGGCGGCTTCCTCGCCAAAAAACCCGACCCGGAAGACTATCCACTCGGGGCCGAGGACGTCTTGAAATACAACTGGCACGACACGGCCCAACGAGGAATGGGCAATGGCGGCCATGAGTTCTTCCATGAGAGCTATGCCTGCGATCAGTTCAATGGGAATTGCGTTGGTCAGGGCAAGGTTCTCTCGGAAGAAGAACGCTGGCACCTGGTGAACTACCTCAAGTTGAAGTGAGCTCGCCCGTTTCGTGAAAGCTTCCCAATCCGGCCCGGCAACGGGCCGTTTCCACATGAACTCACCACCGCGCGAACGACGAGGAGTCCTTCGCACTCCAATGAAAGGCCTACCGATGCAAGTTTCCATTCGTAACCTTACTCTCGCCGCCGCCGCGGGAGCCATGGCACTCGCCTCGGGATGCCAGACCCGAAAATTCAACGCCGAAGTCCGCAATACGACGGGCGGCGGGGCGTCGCCGAGCGCGCCGAGCTCGCCGACGGCTTTGCCTGATAAGCTTCCGCCCGGCATCCCTAATCCGGAGTTCATTGTGCAGGGAGTTGTTGAGAAAAGTAACGCAAGACTAGACAAGTTGTTCATCACCGACGAATCGAATCGGATCCAGAACCGAGTGAACAATTCTGGGGGATTATTCTCTTCGGTGGAGACTCCATCGGCACAAGTTAAGTACAAACAACTTCCCGGCGAATGGTATGGGCAAACATTTCATGCCGCGTTGCCGGCGAAATGCAACGACATCGCGTCTGTGTTTCTCGGGACTCGGATTGTCGAGAGCAACGATCAGCTTTGTACTTTCGAAGCGCATTCCACCGCGGATGTGGTTGTAGAGCTCCCCACTGGGGTGGCTAACGATGAATCCATGAGTAAGATTTGGGATGTAAATTACGCCGCCAAAGACAAATTCGTTCCGAATGGAGAGTACTGGGGCTTTTCCATCATCATCATTCCACTCGGAGCTCCCACGGCCACAGGCGCCCTGGCCACGTACAGCGAAGAATTGTACGAAGACATCCTCGAGCAAAAGGGTAAGACGCAAGACGTGCTCGCGATGCGCTCTCTGTTGGCTAAAAGCGCGGTAGAAAAGCCAGCGAGCGATGGAGCTTTCGCCAAGGTTGATGATGAAGTCAATCCCACAGCTGGCACGCCTTCGCCCAACGTGAAAATGGATGAAAAAGCCGTGCTTGATGCTCTCAATGCCATCAAAGCTAACAGCTATCCAGGCAACAATTTCCGCAACAGTTGCCTTATGAACTACCGGGCCCGGAACTGGACCGATATAGCCGCTCACTACTATTGCCAGCTGCCGTACGAGGCACGTTCGTGTTACTCGGGGGTACTCGTGCGCGAAGGCGAAGCGCTTGAAATCCGGCTACGTAAAACCGACTCGACGTACCAAGGTTTCATGACCCAAGGCAAGGCCGGTGAGGATGCCCGCAACGCATACAAGATTCCTCGGCTGTATCCCATTTGGGTTCAGGCCTGGAAGGAGTGTGTGGAGTCCGCTGACGATGGAACAGCTCTCGCGTTCATCCGCAAGAATCAAGCAAAAGTATTTAAGTACATAATGTGGACTGTTCCAGGAATGTGGGACTTCAACAACGAATCCGAACAGAAGGTGCTTAACGACTTCTACGGCTCGGCACGGCCACGCCGAGCCCTCGACACCTTCGAATCTTGGGCGCCCACCCAGCCGCGCTACGACAAGGTTCGCGATATTCAAGCCATGCGCATCAAAGCAGCGTCCAGCTCCTCGAGCGCGCCATGATCGACGGAGCAGAAATAGCCAAGTCGTTCTACGAGGCGTTCAACCGCCGCGACGCGGCAGGCATGAACGCGCACTACGCGCGCGATGTATCGTTCTCGGATCCCGGCTTTCCGGGGCTCAACGGCGATGAAACGCGCGCCATGTGGGAAATGCTCTGCAAGAACGCCAAGGATTTCTCCGTCGACCACAAGGTGATGGGTTCGAGCTTCGCGCACGCCGACGTTGAGTGGGTCGCCCGCTACACCTTCTCGCGCACGGGCAGGCCCGTGGAGAACAAGGTGACGACGCGAATGGAGATAAAGGACGGCAAGATAGTCCGGCAGAGCGATGTGTTCGACTTCTATGCATGGGCGAAGCAGGCTTTCGGCTTCGTTGGCTATGCCATCGGCTGGACGCCCTTCTTCCAAAAGAAGGTGCAGGCCACGGCCCGCGAGAGCCTCATGAAGCACATGGGCAAGTCGGCAAATTGATATCGCAAGAGAGTTGCTGCCCGCATTGGGGCACACATCAAGGGAGACGCGAAAGTGAACGATCCGAAGAATGGAAACGAACCTAAAGCGACCGAGGAGACCATCGATTTCGCGAGCGCGGTGGATGGCCTTTCGCGTCGTGGCGCGCTCGGCGTGGGAGCGACCGCCGGACTGGCGTTGATGATCGATTCGATCCTTGCGGGATGCAAAGTCCGAACCTTCAATGCCAAGCAAAGCTCCAGTGCCAGAAGTTCGGGGCCCGACCTCTCGGGATTGACCGTGGTTGAAGCCCTGTTGGGAGCCTTTCCAACCAGCTTCATCGATACCTGGAAAGACATCGGCGATAGGCCTAGCGCCTATCCGAGTATCGAGTCGGAGCGTAACCTTGTTGGACTCCTCTCGGTGTTGCGCATGGGAGATGCCTTCAAAGCCCCGCCGCCAGGGGGCGTCTCCGAGGCAGCCAAGGCCAGCGCTTTGCGGAGCCTCCTTGTTCTCTTCCGCACGCGCACCAACCCCATTGGCCTTCAAAAAGAGCTGATGAGAGCAGGAGTCGATGTCGTGCACCCTGGCGGCGTGGGTGTCGCCATGCTCCTTTCCCACAAGCTGGTAACGGAGGTCGCGCTCAATCCGAACAACGTCGTTAAAGGAACGGGAACGAGCGGAAGGCTCCTGTTCACGCTGGGCGCGTACCGACCCCAAATGTCGGACCTCACAAGACACTACATGCTTTGTGATGACGACGTGGCCCGGCACAATGACGAGAAGAAGTACCAGCACCAGCACGCCGTCAAACCCGAAGATGCGCGAATCGTGGCAGAGATATGCCACACGGCAGCCGTTGACTTGGTCAACACCGCGCTCGATGCGAACGAAGGAAAAGGTCGCCCGGGCGTGGTTGACATCGTTAGCGACGTCGCAAGGTGGATTCCCATGAAGGTCGTGAATAGCTATTTCGGCTTGCCTTGCGGAGCCGACGCGCCTCCCATCAAGATGGCGACCGCGGAAGAGAAGGCGTTGTACGCCGGACTCTTGAACGGCTCCGACGAACTGCAGGTTTCCGAAGACCTCATGTATCGCTGGATTGCCAATGGCTTCCGGAACCTGTTCCTCAATCTGAGCAGGGACCCGACTGTTTCCGGTCCAGGTAATTTGGCGGGCGCGCAACTCGTTTATTACATCTACCGCAATGTCCGCGCGACTCCCAAGTCAGGAAGTAGCAAAGACACCATGCTCGCGCGCCTTGTTTCGAAGATGACCGACAAAGACAATCCAATGCTCACCGGAGTCAATGCCAAGCAGGGTAGTCCGGACCACCTCGTTCCTCTCCTGAAGGTCACGACGAAAGCAGGCGTTGAACTCGAACTCGCGACGATGATGACCGATATCGCCGCCTATCGAACTTCGGCGCAAATTGCTGGATCAGTGGCCGGTGCAGGAGTGACCATCGAAGAGGCCATCGCGCGCGTCTTTGAGGTTCTTCTTTCTCCGGATGAGGGGGCTTTTACGCCTTCTGTCCATTTGAAAGAGTGCATCAAGATAGCGAAGGAAAAGTCTTTCGAAGACGCGGTTCCCTTGCTTCTTCCGTACTTCTACGAGGCGCTGCGCTTCAAACCCCAGGCCGAGCTCGTTCCACGCGTGGTTGGCCTCGATGAGTCCGACAAAGTGGCTCACAACGCGATCGTGAGTGCCGTCAAGGCGCTCACAGAAGGAAGCACGAGCACGAATCCCTTTGCTTCGAGCGTCCAAGTTGAACTTCAGGGGGGAACGCTGGCCCTGGCGTGCCTCTACGCGGCCATGCACGATTCAAAAGTCGTTTCTGCTCCCGAGCCTCCCGAGGTCTTTTCGCCCTTGCGCCCTCGCAAGCACTATCTCCACTTCGGCTGGAGCCATCCGGGGAATACGGACCTTGAAGCGAAGTCGTTCGATAAAAGCTCTTCGTCGGGTAACGCGTGCCTGGGTCGATATATGGCTCCCATGGAAGTGGTCGCTGCCATGTGGGCTGTTTTCAACAGAGTCGGTTCTTCAATCGCCCTCGTCGCGCCTGCTGGAACTCCTGCCCTCGTTTTCCAAAAAGCGCCTCCGTTACCAACCGATGTGCCTACCTTCGACTTGAAAGACTACGTGTTCAACCCTGGTGATGAAGCGGAGCGTAAGGCGGGAGCAAGTCCGTTCCCAGCTCGCCTTGAAGTCGTCCTGCAAGGGTGAGAGCAGGCGGAGTGTCGGAGTAGGGTCCTAAACGGCACGTGGCCGGGGTATTCACCCCGGCCACGTGCCGTTTAGGACGTGAAGGCTCGTGAAGTTACTTGAAGGCGCACTTCTTCTTGGACACGTTGCAGTAGGCTTGCGG
>JBIKVI010000093.1:0-15107 GCA_044356935.1 Silvanigrellaceae bacterium
CTACGGCATCGATGTTACCTGGCTCGTGTTCAACGACGGAAAGCTCGGGATGGTCGTCCAGGGAGATACCAATCGCTATGGATGGTCGGAGGCTTCCACGTTCGAGAACCACGATATTGCGGCATTGGCGCGCGCCTGTGGCGCCCACGCGGTGAGAGTGACTTGCGTGGAAGATCTCGAAGAGGCTCTCGCCGACGCCAACAAACGCGTCGGCCCCGTGGTCATCGACGTTGCGCTCAACGACGCCTACCTTCCTCAGGTGTATTCTCGCTCCCAGAAGCCGCGCGAGGCGGCGGCACTTGTAGGGGCGGCCGTGTCGGCGGACATGTCCGAGTCGCGGGGAGAAAGTGGGAATCAGGGCGCAGAAGCTTCGTGAAGCAATTGCAGAAAGTCGGGCCGGGGCACCCCGGCGAAGAAAGGCGATGCGCGTTTCTCGAGGTAAAGGATCTTCGTGTCGCCTGTGCCTGTATCGTTCTCCGCGCTCTGCGGCGTGCGCTTGTAGGGTTCGCCCTTGAAGAAGTAGCGGACGATGTCGGCCAGGCCCGGATCCGGTCCTGGAACCCACCAATGGCGCAATGGGAGGGCATAGGCGTCGAACGCGGGGAAGTCCTTCTTGGCGCGTTCCAGTTCCCCGTAGTCTATGAGGATGACGTCGAGTCCTGCGGCGCTTTCAGGCGTGGGCTTGGCAAAGTCTCCCGCCGAGAATTCTTCCGCGTACCAAGCGAAGGGCCAGGTCGCGTCGCCGATCATCCCGACCTTGAAAGGCTTGCCGGCGTTCGCCTTGCGCGCGGCGCGCCAGCGGTCGCGAACCGTTTTGACTGTGGGAGTTGTTTGGGTGAACACGAGGCGCTCGTCGGTGCCGTCGGGACGAACGAAGGACGCCCTGCCCGCCTTCCACAGCGTGAACGGGAGGGCCAAGACGATCCATGCGGTGGCTGGTATCCACCACCGTCGAGAGAATCGTGCCTCCTCCTGTGCGATCGCATCGGCGCGCGCGGGGTCGGCAAACAGCATGGAATCGGAAGGGAGTGAGGATCGGGTGAAGAGGCGAGCGAGTTCGAGGGCCACGAGGATGAACAGAGGCAGGAGGATATAGGCAGTCAGCCATGGCACCTTTTCGCCGACGTAACTGTAGACGCCTAGCGCGCCCGTGAGCCAGAACCACACGAAGGCGTCTAGGCGACGGCGTAGCGCCAATGCGGAGAAGAAGGCGGCGGCGCCGAAAGCGATGTAAGCCAGGATTTGCAACAGGTGTCGCGAGTGCGCGATGTGGAGGGGCTTGGCGAATGCGTGAGCCGCATCGCCCAGGGGCTTGGATATGGTGTCGAGGCACACCGTAGCGTAGGCGCAAGCTTCTGGTAAGAAGGCAACGCGTGGGAGCAAAAAGCAAGCCGCAAGGAGCGCCAAGCAAACACCCGAGAAGGTTCGGCCGTTGAACGTGTTTGGCGCCTTCGCGCGGCCCACCGAAACGACGCGGCCCCAGGCGAGGAGCCCTAGGGGCACGACGAGGAACTCGTAGTTGGCGATGAGGGGCAGGTGGAAGTCGAAAGGACCGTCGATGCGGCGCTTCTTGTTTTGATCCCACCAGTAGAGGAGGCTCTCGCGGTAGATGCCATCGACGACGCCGTGCCAAGCCCCCTTTGAATGCCTAAAGAAGCTCGAGTAGAACAGGATGTAGATCGTCGCGAAAATGGAGGCCGCATTGAGAGCAAGGTAGCGTTTGTCGGAGGGAGCGAGCGGTGGCGCGGTCGATGCGGGCGCCAGCGAGCCTCCATCGCTGGACGCGCCTTCGAAACGACGCGCGAAGAGGGTGATCGCGAGGATGCCCAATCCCCACAGCAAGGTGTGCAGGTAGGAGTTCTCCTTGTTCACGAAGTGGAAAGCCAGCATGGCCACGGAGAGGTACAACGCCCAGGCCTTGCGCTCCCGCCAGAAGAGGAATCCGCCGAAGACGGTGCCGACGACCCACACCGAAACGAAGGCGTCCTCGCGCAGGAATCGTCCGAAATAAAGGGTCATGGGGCTCGTGAGGAACAAGGCCATGAGTGCCAGGGTGGCCGTGGATCCCCAGAAGCGCCGCATGAGTAACGGCGTGGCCACAAGGCCAACGCCGAAGAGCGCGGCCGCGCTCCGCGCCACGAAATCGGTGGACCCCATGATCCACATGACGGCCCCGGTGAAGTAGTAAAGGAACGGGCCGTGCAGGAGTGCCGAGTATTCGTGCGGACTGCCACCAGCAACGCGGTGGGAGTAGTAGGCGTGCAGGCTTTCGTCGTGGTGGAAGGCCTTCGCATCGAGGAACAGGAAGCGGCTCACGATGGCCGCCACAAGGAGGATGCCGGCTATTGACCAGTATACGGCGGGTCGGGAGAGGGTCCTTTCCACCGCGGTGAATGGCGGGGCATCGCGTTTGACGTCGTTTGAATTTGCGCTCACGATTGGTTACGACCTCGTATGGGTGTTTTTCGGAGTGGCCGTCGAATGAGTCGATTATTGTCCGTTGTGGTGCCCTGCTTCAACGAGGAGGACGTCATTGAGGAAACATGGCGCCGGTTGTCCTCGGAACTCGAGGGTCAGGCCGCCGCCCATGCCCTGCATTACGAGATCATATTCGTCAACGATGGAAGCCGCGACGCCACCCTCGGCATGTTGCATCAGTTTCACTCGAAACATGCTGACGCGTTTCCTTCGGGCTTAGGAATGGTGCGCGTCGTCTCGCTCGCGCGCAACTTCGGCCACCAGATCGCTTTGACGGCCGGCCTCACTTTTGCCCGGGGCGACGCGACGGTCGCCATCGACGCCGATCTCCAGGATCCGCCCGCCGTCATCGGCGACATGATCCTCCGCTGGAACGAGGGTGTCGACGTGGCCTACGGGCTGCGGCGCTCGCGCGAGGGCGAAACCTGGTTCAAGCTAGCCACCGCGCGCGCGTTCTACATCGTCGTAAGGCACCTCACGCGCATCGACATTCCCCTCGACACGGGCGACTTCCGGCTCATGAGCCGACGAGCCGTCGATGCCTTCAACGCCATGCCGGAACGTCACCGATTCATCCGCGGCATGATTCCCTGGCTCGGTTTCCGACAGGAGGCCGTGCTGTACGATCGCGCCAAGCGATTCGCCGGATCCACGAAGTACCCCTTCTCCAAGATGGTCAAGCTCGCCGTCGACGGCATCACGAGCTTTTCGAATGCCCCGTTGCAAACGGCCTACTACGCGGGTTTCGTTATCGCGGCCATGAGCTTCGTGTTGGCCCTCTACATTATCGCGCGGCAACTGATCACTGGATTCCCGGTCCCCGGGTGGGCAAGCCTCATGGTTGCCATACTCTTCCTCGGCTCGGTTCAACTCGTGTGCGCGGGGATCCTCGGCGAGTATGTGGGCCGCATTTACGACGAGGTCAAACAAAGGCCGCTCTTCCTGGTCGATCATGAGGCGAGCCGTGGGGCGCAGGCGTGAGCGACGAGACGGACCCCGCCAAGCCATCTAGGTCCGCTTTGCGTAGGGTGGAAAAGAAGCACTCCCTGTCGGCGACCGTGGTCGTCGATGCTCGCGTGGCGGCGGCCAGGTTGCTCTGCGCGAGCCTCCAGTCCAGCGGGCATGAGGCCTGCTTCGTAGGGGGGGCGGTCCGCGATCTCCTCATTGCCCCCGAGGTGGCGCCGAATGATGTCGACATCGCCACCAGCGCCTCTCCCGAGGACGTGGCCAAGCTCTTCCCCGGGAGCGGATTCGTGGGAAAGAGCTTCGGTGTTTCTTTAGTGCGGACGCCCGAGCACGCCTTCGAGGTTGCCACGTTTCGTTGCGAGGGCGCCTATTCGGACCGCCGACACCCCGATACCGTGCGCCGCGGGACATTGGAGGAGGACAGCCGGAGGCGCGACTTCACCATCAACGCCCTATACTTCGATCCCGTGCGCGGCCTTCTCATCGATTGCCACGGCGGACTAGGGGATCTCGCGGCCCGTCGCCTCGATTGCGTGGGCGATGCCCGGGATCGCCTTTTTGAGGATCCACTGCGTATCGTAAGGCTGTTTCGTTTCGCCGTCGCCACGGGGTTTGACCCCTCTCCTGTCGCACTCGCCGCCGTCCGCGCGACCGCCGACGGTCTGCGCCTCCTCTCGCGCGAGCGGGTGCTCGCCGAGATCATCAAGGTGAAGCCCGGCAGGGCGGGCGATTTCTTCTCGAAGATGTTCGCGCTCATCGAGCCGCACACCCTAGACGCCGCAATGCCGGCGATGGAATGCGACGCCAGTGCGCTCGCCGGGTTGGCACGCGAGCCTCTTTGGCTGCGGGAAGCTTTGTTCCACGCGCGGTTTCCGGCCACGGCATTAGGCGTGTTCCTGCGCGCTGGCATCAAGGGGTGTGAGGTTCACCTCTTCAAGGCGCTCGAGCAATGGCCGCTCCAGGGGGCCGACCGGGAACTCCTTCGCCTTACGCTCGCGCTCTCGAACGGGTCCGCGCGCGTGGATGCAGACGATACCTCGACGCTGGCCGTGCGGGCTTTTCGCTTTCAACGCCTCTTGAAAGGCGTCAAAGACGCGACGCCACGCGAACTCGTCGCACTCATGGCCCTTCCCGGGGCCATCTCCGATCCCCGCACGCGCAGCCTGTTCGCGCGCGCCGAGGAGAGGTTCCGTTCCGAAGCCTCGCGGGCCGCCTTGCCGATGCCCGACTTCCTCAAGTGGGCCGCATTGAACTCCCCACCCACCTTGCCCTCGCGCGGAGCGCTTGCGTCGCTTCACGCCGAGAAGGGATGGCCTCCCGCGTGGCTTGGCGCCTTGCATGCGGTGCTCGAAGGAATGGGCATGCTCGGCGACGACATCCCAACGGAATTCAACGTGGGCGATGCGCGCTGGCGCGATGCTTGGGCCGCTGCGGCGCAGGAGGTCGCGGACGCGGGGAAGGTGCATTTCCAAGGGTTGGCGTTTGAACAAGGCAAGAAAAGCTGAGCGACGTCGAGGGTCTGCCTTGAATTCTTGTGTCAGAAAGCGTTCAAGTGCAACTCAAGACTTTGTCTTTGTTAACTTCTCCTGCGTGCTGAAGAACCACTTGTCCTCCGATGAACGAAACCGTGATGGGAGCCTTGGAAAAAACAGCGCCAGCCATCGTCATGGTGCCGTCGAGCCAAACCGGATAGACGCATCCGTTCTTGCATTTGCGACCAGTCACCTTGATTCGACCATTTGAGCGCTGGTTGTCCGAAAGCCTCCGCTGGAAGGTGAAGGTGTAGTAAATGGTCCAATCCCCGCGCTGGACCGAGCCAGTGCATCTGTGGTTCGCAGTCGTAGGCTGCGGATTCGAAGCGCCTGAGCGACTCTGGGTTGACTCGCTTCCTTGTTGCGCCTCCGGATTGGCACAACCGGCCAGGATGATTGAGGCAATGAGTGTTAACTTGGCATTTTTCAGGATCATGAGTTCCTCACGCTTCGCTGAGTTGGTGCGATGGAGTGGGTTCGGCGTTTCGGAGGCGGAGCTTTAGCGACTTACGAAAGAAACTTTGCTGTGCCCGTCTCTTTCCTGGCCTGAGGCGTGGGGCCTTCCAGTCGAGGCGCCCAGGTTCAAGCCAATTCAATGATCCAACGGGGATGCCGATAAGGAAGGGGTACTGTGAGGAGGCCCCTTGCCTACGAACGACGCCCCTGCGAGGTTTCGCCACCCCGTGAACGATCTCCCATTCCAACCTTCGCGCTTCTCGCTTGGCTCTCATCTCGGTGTGGGAATCCTGTGGGGCGCGCTCATGCTCGGGGCCTGTAGCGCTGAAATTTCCTCCGGCGGGAAGGCTCCCGTACCAACACCCACACGCGCGGCATTAGGTCCGACCCCGACCCCCTCGCCAATCGATCGGACCTTGGATACCAGCACCGACACCGACAACATCATCAACCGGGTCAATACCCCGCTGCCGAGCGATTCGGATGAACCAGTCGTTCATACGACTGTGATTGCGGGGGGGATGCCGGGCGTCGTTTCCACGGTCGTGGAAAGCAGCATGAGCGATTCGACATCGCGCCAACTTTGGACGTGCCGCGAACTGAGTGGACCGCAGGGGAGCGTGTCGCACTGCGCGCAATTCCTGGTAGATCCCGCGCGGACGGGGGAGTTGGGGTGCGTAAGTTCCCAAGACGTCGTTCGGCAGCTCGCGGAAGGTGGCAATTGCCCCGCCCAGGGCTACATTGTGAAATGCTCGGCGCCAACAGGCTATCCCAGCCTGGCTGCAGGCGTTGGAGTCTATGCATGGTCGCAGTACGTGAGCACTTTTTCGAAGGCCCAGATTGAGCAGGCATGTCGATCGATGGGTGGGACGCCGGTGCCGTGAAGGGCGTTTCGGCCCAGTGAATAGGAAGCCCCGGCTGGTGGAGCTGCTTCGTGACCAGATGTCGCGTCCACAGCCCGCGCCTGAATCCTTCAATCGTCCCTGACAGGGGAAAAAATCACGCGCATCCCCTCGGCGAAACCATGTCGCGCCGCTGCGCCCGCTGCCAACTCCAGTGTTCCCTTGGCACCTGATGGCCCACGGACCACGCGTCCTGGTCCGCACGCGGCCTCGATGCCCAGGATGACGCCCCCAGCGTCGAAGAACACAACGTCGATGGGAAAGAGCATGCCGCGTGTGTGAATGGCGCCCGTGCCGGGGAGCCAAAGGGCGTCGCCCTCGTCGAGGCGGGCATGGTTGAGGAGTCCCACCGCGCGTGCGAGGAAACCTGAGGCACGCACGACAACGAGACCTGCTAGGGGCGAGTCGTCGACTTGTGCCTCGTAAAGGACGCGCGGCACGAGCTCAACGCCCCGTGTTCGCGCCCACGGCCTTGGTTGAGGGTGCCGCGGCGGACACCGCCTCGAAGGCTCCGGGCGTGGTGGTGCGTGCGTGGCGACGGGTGATGGCGCCCTGCGAAACGAAGTTGGTAAGGTACCATTTGCCGCCAGCCTTGGCGTTGGTTCCGCTCGCGCCGTCGCCTCCGAAGGGTTGCTGGTCGACCATGGCGCCGGTGGTTTTGCGGTTCACGTAGAAGTTGCCAGCGAGCTGCGAGAGCAGGGGAATGGCCTTTTCGAGCCAGGCCTCGTCGCGGCTGATCACAGATCCGGTGAGGCGGTAATTGTGCTGTTCGATGAGACCCACAGCTTCTTCAAGTGTGCGGAAGGTCTTCACCGCGGTCACTGGCCCAAAGATCTCTTCGCGCAAGAGCTCATGGGACGGCGTGGAAACTTCGAATATCGTGGGTTCTACGAAGTAGCCCGTCGTCTTCGTGGACTCGCCGCCCGCGAGAAGCCTGACGCTGGGATCCTTCTTGGCGCGATCGATGCAGCTGGCAATCTTGTCGAAGGCGCGTTCGTTGATGACGGGCCCGAGGTCGGCATCGCGTTCCACCGGATTTTTCATCTTGAGAGCCTTGGTTTGCTGCACGATTTCCTCGCGCAGCGCAGGCCAGACGTCCTCGTGGGCGAGCACGACGCTATTGGCCGAGCACTTCTGGCCGCTTCGGCCGAACGCGCCCTGCACGATGCACGTTGCGGTGTCCTTCACGTCGACGTCGGAATGGGCCACGAGGAAGTCCTTGCCGCCCGTCTCTGCAATGAAACGTGGGAAGTTCTGGCGCGGGTGCTCGGTATTGAAGAGGTAATTGCCGAAGACGCGCGCCGTTGCGAAGGAGCCTGTGAAGTTAAGGCAGGTCAGGTCGGGATGCTTGAGGACGGGCGGCAGGCACGATGGTCCCTCGCCCGTAAGCAGGTTGATGACCCCTGGCGGGAATCCCGCCTCCTCGAGAGCGAGCATGAGGAGGTAGCTGACGTACACCGCGTCGCTCGAGGGCTTCCACACCACGGTGTTGCCCGTGAGCGCCATCACGAGGGGGAGGTTGTAGCCGATGGCGATTGGGAAGTTGAAGGGAGTCACCGCGCAGGTGAACCCCTTGAGCGGGCGCAGTACGAGCTGGTTGGTTTCAAGGATGCCGTCGCCCATCTTCTCTTGGAGGAGCTCGGTGTAGAACCAGGAGTTGAAGCGAACGAAGTCCATCATCTCGGCCCAACTTACCGAGGTTTCGAGCGCGTTGTAGCCGCATTCCACGGCGGCCGTGGCGCAGGTTTCGTACTTCCACTTCGCGAGCACGACCTCGAGGTCGCGGAACTTCTGGATGCGGGCGGCGGGGCTGAGTGCTGCCCATGCGGGCTTGGCGGCGAGAGCGGCCGCCGCGGCGCGTTCGCCATGGGAGGCGTCACCTTCCTGGTAGGTGGCGACCGTTTCAAGGGTCGCCGGGTTCACGCTGCGTCCCTTCTTCGACGAGAAGACCCGCTCCCCGCCGATGATCATGGGAATCTCGATGCCCTTGGGCACACTGGAGACGGCTTGCGAGAACGCTTTCCACGCGGTCTCGTCGTCTTTGAAGCTGATGATGGGCTCATTGACAGGCTTATTGAGGGAGAGTCTCTGCATAATTCGGGCTCCTTGGACCGGGGAGGGGCGGAGGGGCGAACACGCAGACTCGCCAAAAACCAGTGTTATTGCAACACACGGGAAAGCAAGCTCACTCGCGCGTCGATGGCCTCGCGAGCGGCGGTTCCCCGGCCACGTAGAAGGGCACCTCGGGGGAAACGAGTTTCTTCTTCACGTAGGGGGCGATGGCTTCGTGGAACATGTCGCGCGCCATGAAGCGCGTGGCGTAATTGGTGCGCAGGTTGAACGTGTCGAGTGGAACGAGCGCGAGCCGTGCGGAGATGGCCGCCCCCTTCGTGGGGCGGCACAGCTCGATGCTTGCCCCGAGGCCGAAGCGCGCGGTGGGCGAATTGGAATGAAAGAGGAAGTTACCCAAGCCGTAAACGGCCCACTTGCCTCCAATCGTCTCCACGGCCTGCGCGATGTGAGCGTGGTGCCCCAAGACGATGTCCGCGCCCGCTGAGAGCGCGATGCGTGCGAGCTCGGGCTGGTGCGGCCTGAGTTCCTGCGATCGTTCTTCACCCCAATGGAACACCGCCGCCACATAGTCGACGCGTTGCTTGAGTTTGCCGAGCGCATGCCGGAGCCGCCCGGCGGTGGGGAAGGGGACTCCGGGGCGGGTTTCCGATGCCCATGCGCCGTCGGGGTAGGTCGTCGTGAACGACAGAATGCCGACGCGAATGCCTTCGCGCTCGAGGATGAGCGGCTCCATGGCTTCCATCACGTTCTCGCCGACGCCCGTCCACGCGATGCCCGCTTTGCGCAGTGCGGCGGAGGTGTCGCGCATGCCCTCGGGGCCGAAGTCCATGCTGTGGTTGTTGGCGCGGGTGGCGTGCCGTATGTTCCGACTCGCTAGGAGCGCGGGCGAGGCTCCATGCATCCGCAATGCGAAAGGGAAGTCGGGGAAAGCGCGTTCCGTGCGGGTGGTCACGACGCCCTCGAGATTGACCACGTTGAAATGCGCCCAATCGATCATGGGGTCGATGTTTTCCAGGAGCGAAGCGGTGGGTCGTGGTCGGTCGACGGAGAGAAACACATCGCCGAAAACGTTGAACTTCAAGGCAGCGCTGCACAGGCCATCAAACGGCGCGAAGACCAGAGGTGGCGAAACCGTCGGCGAAGGGATGGGCGAAGGGATGGGCGAAGGGATGCGCAGTTCAGATGGTGGTGAGGTGAGGTCCGACGATGCGGGCGGGCCTGAAGCCGACGTTTTCGACGCAACGGCAAACACGGCAACAGCGCACGCGAGGACTCGCGCGCATGGCTGAAGGCGCCAAGTGAGCGACGATGGGACACGACGATGGCGGCGCGTATGCGAATTCAGCGTATTTCCCTCTCTATAGTTGCGAAGATTTTCCGCTGATATTGCCCGAGGGGCATCCCTTCCCCCATACGAAATACCGGATACTCGAAGACCTGCTCGCGCGCGAGGGATTCGCCGGTCGCATCACCCGCGTTGGGCTCGCGCCACGCGACGCGCTCGCGACCGTGCACCAGCCCGGCTACTTGTCGCGTGTGTTCGAGGGGGCGCTGAGCGCCGAGGAAACACGCCGACTGGGTTTTCCTTGGGGTCCAGACTATCTTAACCGAGCGCTCGCCTCGGTCGAGGCAACGCGGCAATGCACCTTGACGGTCCTTGAGGGCCGGGCTCGAGTGGCCGGAGCTGTAACTTTGTTACTTGGACACGTTGGCGTCCGGGAGAATCGAATTGCACACGAGGAGGGCCTCGTCGGGCGGGAGGGCCTCGCGGAACTCGCCGACTTTGGCCACGTCCGCGGCGACCGTTTTGGTATCCACGAAGTGGATGCCACCCGGAAGGAACTCTGGCGAGGATGCCGACGGCGTCGGGGAGCAACCTTCATTGAGGTAGCGAACCCGCTCGAAGGGTTTTGCCTCGGGGGCTATGGCGCGGTTGGCCTCGCCAGGCTTGAACGCCTCCCACGCCACCTTGGCGACGTTGTTCTGGAAGCTGAGGAACGCTCCCCGCGTGCCGGCGTCGGAAGCCGAATTGCCGACGAAACGGGTGAAGTGGAATGAGCGCCCTTCCCGGAACGCCACGGTGCGCAAGGCGGAGACGTTTCCAGCGGCGTCGCGGGAAGTGCGTTGATGGCGGATGCGGACGGACGAGCGCGTGTCGGCGTCGGTGGCCTGTTTGCGCACCGCCACCAGACCCGATGTTTCGGGTGCCTGGAACGCGAAGCCTCCAGCCGCGACGCTGGCTCCGAGCTCCGATCGCAGGGAGAAGGTTTGCGTAGCCGTCGGCGCGAGCGTTCCCGTTTCGAGCGCGACGTAGATTGGCCAAACGTAACGCGCCTGGGCGCCGTCGCGAAGGGTGCCGCGCACGGCCGCGCACTGGACCAGCCATTGGTACTGGTTTTCGGGCTCCAAGGATCTCGCGTAAAAAGATCGGACGCGTGTGAGCGTGAGCTTCACTCCCAGCGGTGAAAGGCTCGCGCCCCATCGCGACACGAGGGTCGCGGGCGCGTCGCGTGCCGGGCTCGAGGTGCCCACGAAGAGTTCCGTCGGTTCGCGCGCCTCGTGGGCCTTTACGCGTTGAGTGAGCGTTCGGCGAGCCGCCACGAAATCCGCGACGGCACGCTTGAGCGTGCCCGCCTCGGGGAACGCCGGCACCGAGGGCGGCAGGGGAGCGAGGGCCCGCACGTCAGCCCGGAAGGCGTCGTCGGCCTCTAGCGCTGCTTGCACCAAGGTCCCGGCGGGGCTCTCCTTACCGTAACAGGGCACGGAGGCGGCGAGGTGCCGTTCCAAAAGGCGGTAGGGGGAGGACACGAGGTCGGAAGCCGTGCGCGTGACGGCGAAGTCCTCCTCTTGGTAGTCGGGGGGCACCCCGTCGCCTTCCGAGAGGACGTGCTTGCGGAAGGCTCCGCACCCGAGCATTGAAGCCGACGTTATCCAGAGGGATACCGGAACCACGATGCCCGGGTAACCCCGCGCCGTTGCATGGAAACGCCTGCCATTGACCATGGAATCCTCTTTTCACGCAGTTTTGCGCCTTCGTGTCCGGGTTGTCAATTTCCCTGGCCGACCCCAACTTCTTCTGTTACCTCCTCGGCGGTCGCGGCCGGTTTACGGGCGCCGACGGGAGGTTTCCGGCATGCGCTCTGCGGATGAAACGAAGCTCCTTTGGATGGCTCCGGTGGTCTTCGGACTTTTGGCAGCCGCGTGCGTGCCGCTCCTCAGCGGACCACTCGCTCGTTCGGTGTCGCCGTTGGCCGGCATTGTAATCCTTTTCGCGGCGGCGGCCCTCCTCCTTCTGCCGACCTCGCTTCCTTCCCTCCTGCGTGACGTTCGCCCCTCGGGGCGCTTGCTCGTGCGAGCGGGTCTCACGGGGGCACTCCTGCTCCTAGCCATGACGTTCATCGTCCTAGGCCTGTCCCATGGCGCAGACCTCGTCGCTAGCCTCTTGTTCCTTTCGTTGACTCCCACGGCCTCCCTCGTTGGACGCAAAGTCCTATGGGGAGAACGCCTCTGTGGACGCCAACAAGCTGGAATCCTGATGTCCCTCGTCGCGGCGGCCGTGTGGTTGGGGCTCAGCAAGGAAGCACGCCCTTTCGAGGGGGCGTTCCTTCCCGCCTCGCGTGACGTTTCCTTCCTGGGGGACACCCTCGTTTTCCTGGGGAGCCTGATGCTCGGCATCACGTACTCCGTCGGTCGCCCCTCGGAGCTGCGCGTCTCCGTTACGTCGTGGTGGTTTTTCGTCGTCGGCTCCGCCTTAGCGCTTTCCTTGCCTTTGGCAATGGGTTCGCATGCGTTTCTTTATGGTCTCGATGTCCCGTTCGCGGGAGTCAACGCGGCTCGCCTTCGCGAGGAGCCTGCCGCCCTCTTGCCCTATGCCTTCTTCGGAATGGCGCATCTTTTCTTCCGTCTGCGCCTGCTCGCCCGCAGCGGGGCGCTGCTGTCCGTGGGGACCTCGGCGCTCTTGTGGTGCGGCGCGCTCCTTTTGGCCGGTACCCTCATAGCCGGCCTTTTGGGCAACGTGGCTCCCGCCATCCATTTCGCGATGCTGCCATTGCATCTGTTCGGCCTTTGCCTCGCCCGCGACGCACTGGTACCGTGGGCGCCCTACGCGGGCCCTAGGGAAGCGCGACCTGTGGTCATCGCAACGAGCGAGAGAGCGGTGTCGTAGCGTGGCGCGCGGAGCGATGAGGTGATTGATGACGGTCGACGTGGTGGATCCCATGGCGGAGAAGAAGATTCCCCGCGGTAGCGTGTGCGTCTTTTGTGGCTCGGCACCGGGTGGGGCGCCGGAATTCATGGAGCTCGCGAGGGCCACGGGAGCGTTGCTTGCGCGGTTGGGATTGCGCGTCGTGTACGGCGGGAGCCGGGACGGATGTATGGGCGCTGTGGCAGATGGCGCGCTCGAGGAGGGAGGGCACGTGCTCGGCATCCTGCCTGAAGTCTTTATCCCGTGGGAAATCGCTCATCCGAGCCTCACGGAGCTGCGTTGGGTGTCGGGCATGGCGGAGCGCAAAGCGCTCATGATGGCGGAGTCCGACGTTTTCCTCGTGTTGCCCGGGGGGCTCGGCACGCTCGACGAACTCTTCGAGGTCGTCACCTTCAATGCGCTCGGATACATGCGCAAACCCGTTCTCATCCTCGATGCGTTCGACTTTTATGCGGGCCTCGTCCATTGGCTGGAACGCGTCGCGGCCACGGGATTCGCCAAGCCTATGGGAGAGCACTTCCTGGTCGCCAGGGATCTCGGGGCCCTTGAATCTTTCCTCCGCCCATAAGAGCCTAGTGGAACCATCCACCTGCACGAGGAGAGAGTTCCATGGCATCCCACATCCCGCTCGCCGCGGCGCTTGCCGCCTGCGCCCTCGGCCTCGCCGTCGCCACGTCCGCCTCAGTCGCGGTGACGGCATGGGCGTCCTCGGGCGCGACTCCGAATCCCAAAAGCGATGCACCCAAACCCGCAGCGAAGCTCGAACCAGGGCTCGTTGCCGAACTTGAGCGCGTCCAGAAGGAGGCGGGCAAACGCAAGGCCTTCACGGTGACGTTCGAACAGGAATTCTTTTCCTCCCTTCGCAAGCGCACGCGTCCCTCCTCCGGCACACTTTCCTATCTCGCTCCGGGCGCGTTCCGTTGGGAGGTCGACAAGCCACGCAAGGAACTCTATGTCAACAACGGCAAGGAATTCTGGAAGTACTCGGAGGCGACCAGACATGCCCAGAAGTTGCCCGCTTCCAGCGTGGAGCTCGACTTCGTTGACCTCGTCCTCAAGCTCGACTCCCTGACGGAGCGCTACGTGGTCTCGCCATGGACCGCTGAAGTCGGACAGGAAAAAAACGCCTCTAGTTCCGTTGGCACAGCTGAGGATGCTCCGCCGCCCGCGGCGTCTGGTACGCTGCTGCTGACGTTGATCCCCAAGAGCGAGGGAAGCCAGGAGCGTATCCACCTGCGCGTCGACGCGCGCGCCGCCGAGGTGCGCGAGTTGCGCATTGCCTACAGGAACGGGAACAGGACTCGCTTGGTGTTCGCGCCGCTCAAGGAGGCGAACGTGGAGGCCGCGCGCTTCGATTTCACGCCGCCTCCGGGTACCGCCGTAGACAAGATGGAGTGATCCGGAGGCGAACGAAGCCACGATAATGGAGAGAACGTGACGGAGATGCTGTTGAACCTGGGTTGGCGCACCATGCTGGACATCCTGCTGGTGGCGGCCCTGTTTTACCAGATCATCGCCATGCTCAAGGGCACGCGCGCCGCGCAGGTTCTCATCGGCATGCTCGTCATCTTCCTCGCCTACGTGGGTTCGAGCCTCCTCCAGCTCGAGACGCTCAATTGGATCATCAGCAAGTTCTACTCGTCGTTCATCTTCGTGGTCATCGTCCTTTTCCAAGACGACATCCGGCGCTTGCTCACGCGCTTTGGTCGCGGCCCTTTCGTCAGCGGATTGGACGAAAACTCGGGCCTTCGCGTCATCGACGAGGTCGTCAACGCCGCAAAGTACTTGAGCCACGATCGCATCGGCGCCCTCATCGTCTTCGAGCGGGGAATAGGACTCGATCGCCTCTACGACCACGCCGTGCGCGTTGAGGCGCTGGTCTCTGAGCAACTGCTCATTTGCATTTTCCAGAGTTTTTCGCCTCTCCATGATGGAGCGGTCATCGTGCAGAAGAACAGGCTCAGCTGCGCCTCCGCTCAGCTTCCCTTGAGCAAGAACCCCACCTTCAGCAAAAAGCTCGGAACCCGGCACAGCGCTGCGGTCGGCATCGCCGAGGAGACCGACGCCGTCGTCCTCGTCGTTTCCGAGGAGACCGGCCACGTTTCCATCGCTTGGGACGGACAGCTCCAGAAGCAAGGGAACATCGACGCCGTTCGTCGTACGCTCATAAGCCTCCTCATGCCGCAGATGGAGCGCCGTCGTGGACGCTTGCGATTCACCGACAGCCTTGGGCAAGCCTGGGATCGCGTGCGCGAGAAGCTCACCCCTCAACCCACGCCCGGGAACCCGACGGCAGCGGACGCGCGTTCGCGCGCGAGGGAGAGGGAACGCGAACGCGACGCCGAGCACCACGACGCCATGCGCGCCGCGGAGTACGAGAACCGACTGGCGTCGCTTGGGCATCCAGGGCCCGGTCCTGCCATCGAACTTCGTTTCCCGCGCCACTCGCGCCTGCGGACTGCAAAGGCAGACGCGCGCGGCATGATTTTCTCTGAG
>JBIKVI010000284.1:0-5885 GCA_044356935.1 Silvanigrellaceae bacterium
AGCTGGGTTCGACCCCGGGAGGTGTGGTCATCCGGCCCCCGATTGATTTCGGGGGTGGAGAGTCGAACTCGGAGCATATGGGTGTAGGGCGTGATGTCCTCGATGCCGCGTCCGACACGGAGCCTAGCGAAGGGTCTGCGCCCCTAGGTGAGCCGGAAGGGTACGCCCAGAACAAGGCCGCTAAGGCGCTCTCGCATTTGAGCGCGGAGGATCGATTCGTACCTCCCCGGATGCCACCTCCTCCTCCGCCGCGCGACGTATCCATCGGCGGCGTGCCGCTCAACCCCCCGCTCGACGGACTCGACAAGGCGACGCGGGACGAGAAGAAAGACGACAGGAAGGACGAAGGATGAGCGTCGAATCGCGCGACGAGGCCGCCATACCACGCATCATGCGTCTTTTCTCACACAACGGCTGGCTCAAGGTCGTGTCGCTCGTGTTCGCTTGTTTCCTTTTTCTCATCGTGCGAACCCAACAGGTGAGGGAGTTCTCGCGCACGGCGAGGGTGAGGGTCGTGACGGCAGAGAACGTCATCGTGGTCGGCAACCAGGAGCGCGTGATCGACGTCACCGTTAAGCTCCCGGAGTCGCTCTTCTCCCGCCAGCCCTCGGACGACGAACTCCTAGGGGAAGTCGACCTCCGCGCCGAGCGCATGGGTAAGATCAGGCTTCGCCTCTCGCGTGACAACTTTCCGCTGCTCGACAAACGTTACACACTCATCGTCCACGACCCGTGGCTTGAGGTCGAGCTCGACGCCATCGTGCGCAAGAGCGTCGCCGTGAAGGCCGTGCTCCAAGGACTCCCCAAGGACGGTCTCGAGATCGAGCGGGTCGTAGTGACGCCCGAACAGGTGGAAATCGAAGGCGCAAGGCGGGAGATCTCGAGTCTCGACGTGTTGAGCACTAGCCCCATCGATATCGAGAACATCGACAAGAACTTCTCGTCGCTCGCGCGGCTCGCGCTGGCGGACGCTTCGTCGGTGAAGATCCGCGACGACAAAGTGAACGTCCAGATAGTGGTCGGACCGCGCAAATCGGTGCGCGTGTTCCGCGGGGTACCTGTGGAGGCCGACCTATCCGGGGGGAGGCGCGCCGAGTTGAAGCCCGTTACGGTCGATGTCGAGATTCAGGGCGAGGAAAGCTACCTGCAAACGCTTCGCTTGGGCGAGGTGCGCGCGTTTATCGATGCCGGCGATCTGCAGGACGAGTGGCAGGATCGCAAGATCCGCTTGAAGATACCCGCCAATACCAGTCTCGTGCGCGTCGTGCCCGACGCGGTCTCCGCACGGGGAGCGCGCTGACGCGAAATAAAGGTAACAAGCGGAAAATCGAGGAGTGGGCGCGACGCGATTTCGCGTGTTTCGTCTCGTTTCTTTTCCGTCGTCCCGCCGACATTCTTTGACGGCCGAGTCGGGCGCGGGGTAAACGCAACGGTACTGAGAGCTTCCAGTCTCGACAGTTCCGTTGGATTCGCACGCTCCTGCAATGGGTTTTCCGCATGGTTTCGCGGCCCGTGGCCGCGGAGTCGATTGTCAGCTCCAAGCAACTCGAAGGAGATTCCCATGAAATCCATCCTCGCCATCGCCCTCGCCGTCGCAGTGCCCGCTTCCGCCCTCGCCGGCAGTGACAAGACGCAGGCCGCGGGCAGCCGCGATGTGTGCGTCGCGCGTCAAGGCCAAATGGTCATCACGCGCACGGCGCAGTGGACAAAGCAGGGCTACTCGAAGCTGCACACTTTCGAAGTGAGCTGCGAAGCTTACCTGTCCAAGAAGGAGAGCCTTAAGAGCTGGTACACCATCGATTCCAAGCAAGCCGGGCAGGCCCAGATCTCCTGGGAACCCACCAGCAAGAACGACATCCTCAAGGTGAAGTGTCGCACGAACGACCCGCTCATCGCTGGCAAGGGCGACTACAACTACCAGGACGTCCAGTCGCCCACCGACTACGTCGAGTTCGAGCGCATCGTCTCGCTCGAGGACGGCGGCCCCGCCCAGCTCTCGCGCCTAGGAGCGTTCGCGCAGCAGTCGGTGGCTATCGATGGCAAAGACAGCATGCTCGACTTCATCACTATCCAGGGAAACAAGGTCGGCAATAAGTTCTACCTCGAACTCGTCGCCTACCCCTCCGAGTTGACCGCCGACAGCCAGGCCCCGCACTACACCAAGGGCGTGTCCCCGCGCGTCGCCGCGGAGATCCCGCTCGACACGGTGGCGCTCAAGGGCGGCTGCGCTGATCTTCCCCAGATGCAGACCCAGGGCAAATGGGGTTCGAGCGGCACCCTCGAAACGTACGTCGATTGAGGTGGGATTTCATTCCTCTCGCAAGACGCGGGAGCGGCCGCAACCGCGGCCGCTCCTTTTTCTACCGCGCTGGGAGTGGCTCCATTTCCCATGATCGGGCGTCCTCGGACATCCTCGGAGGCATCCCATGAGAATAGGCTCGACTTCGCTCGCCCTCGCTTGCGTTTCGTTGGTTGCCTGCGGACGCTCCACACGCGACGCCACTGAATCGGATTCGCGTCCGCGCGAGGCCTGGAACGACGCCAACGCGCCTTCGCGCCTGCTTGGCGGCGAGTACGAGGCGGAATTCAAGAAGCTCGCCCTCGCGGGTGAGGCCCAAGGTGCCGTGTGGACTGACTTCTACTGGCCCGACAACCGCGGTGGCGCAGCCTACCGATGGCGTTCGAAAGCGAGCCTTTTCAAATACGACGACATCAAGGCGGCCGATGCGCGCAGGCTCATGCCCGAGGAGGTGGCCCTCCTTTCCCCGCTGGAGAAGTACGATATCTACATGGGACGTTATGATTTCCCTTCGGTCAAGCGCGCGCGCGTGCTGAACGCCTCCTACCGCGAGGATTGGGAAGGGCTGTGCGACGCCGTCGCGGCCACGGGACTCAACCTGCGCGAACCGGGGCCCGTCACCGTGACTTCGGTGGACGGAAAGCGGATTTCGTTCGGTTCCTCCGATCTGAAGGCTCTCCTCGCCCACTATTATGGACGCGTGTTCCGTTTCAATGACACGCTCGTCGGTGAGAACTGCGCGGTCCCTTCGCCCTCCGACCCGGATGTGAGGTGCCGTGACGTGAACCCCGGCGCGTTCCACCTCCTCCTTGCCAATCTGGTGGGCCGAGAAAAAAAGAACTTCATCGCGGACATGACTTGGGACCTTACCGCTTGGAACCATATCGTCACCGCATACCATGCGCGTGTGATTGAGGAGGTCGAGCCGGGTCCGAGCGCCTCGCGCAAGGCGAAGAAGGCGCTCAAGATAGGCAACATCGTCACGTACCTGGGGGTGGCGGATCCCACGGACGAACGACACCAATCCGCGTCGCTCTCGCGCCGCGTTTACCTCGAGTACGTCCTTGAACTCGATGCCGATGGGGCGATCGTGGGAGGAGAGTGGATTACCCAGGACCATCCCGATCTCGCGTGGACCGCGCGCCTTTTCGCGCCCCGCGACTACTGGGCTGCGTTGGGGCGCCTCTACGAAGCGTCGGTGGCCGACCTTGAACGCGCCGAAGGCGCACATAATGCCGGAGAGTCGAGGCCATGACACTGCCAGGGAACTCGTCCTTTGATCGCTTGATGCTCTTTGGTGCATGCCTTGCCGCGGCCCTTTGGACTGGAGGCTGCGTCAGCGCACCGCACGACGCGTCTTCTTCAACCTCCTCGACGTCAGAGCGGCAATCGTCCGTCGACTTGCGCGCGCGCGAAGCACGCTCGCTCAGCGCTTTCTTGGGAGTGGATCCAGAGCGCCGTCTGGATCTTCTCCCCTTGCGCGGAGATCTCGAGAGCGTGCCGTGGGCATCGAGCTACTGGCCCGATTCCCTCGGTGGCATCGCGCGACGTTGGCGCGAGGTCGAAGTCGGCAAGTCGGTGTATTTCGGGACGCCCACGCGCGAGTTCCTGCGGGGAGCCACCCCCGAGGAGATCGCTAAACTCTCCCCTGCGGAGAAAATCGACCTCCTGGCTGGCCGCTACGATTTTCCAACGCTCAAGGCCGTGCGCGAGAAGGCACGTTTCTTGGTTCCCGATTGGGCCGGCATTTGCGACGGTGTGGCGCTGGCTTCGACGACGTTCGCCGAGCCCGACGCGGTCACATTGACGAATCCCGATGGCCTTGCTGTTTCTTTCGGTTCGTCCGACGTCAAGGCGCTGGTTTCCCACGCTGCTGAGAACGTGGACGACGCCAAGCTGCGCCAGCTCGGTGCTCGCTGCGATGCCTTCGAGCCTAAGGAGCTCACCGCGCCATGCCTCGACGTGGGCGCGGCGGATTTCCATCTCGCCTTGACACATCGCATCGGGCGCGAACGCAAGCCTCTGATGGCTGACGTTACCTGGGATGCCATGGTCTGGAACCACTCGTTCTACTCCTTTGAAAGCGTGATTCTGGCGCGGGGAGCGCCCACGATGTTCGGCTATGTTCCCGCCCCCGGAGTGGAGATCAGTTCGGTTTCCTCGGTGGCACGGGTACGCACCCTGGTGCGGGCCAACAACTTCAAGGTCAAGGAACATTGGTTCAAAGCCGATGCGGGCGACCGCGCGACCGAGGAAACCTACTTCTACCTCCTGGCGCTCGACGCATCGGGGCGCATCGTCGACGGGAGCTGGGAAAGCTACGAACGCCCTGATTTCTTGTGGCTGACCACTGAGCCGCCGCGGATCGACGACCCTGTCCTGGCGCGCCTGTTCGAGGCGTCGGTAGGACGCCAACCTCCTGCAACCGCCATTCGCAACTGAGGGCGAGGGCTCTTTGCACGCAGGGCGACTGCCCCCGGCAAGACCGGCCTTGCAAATTGTCCGGGGCGCGAAAAGAATGGGACCTCACACCCCATTTGGCCCTCCCGGAGGATTCGACACGATCATGGGCAAGTACTTCGGCACCGACGGCATCCGCGGCGAGGCGAACATCGGCGCCATGAGCCCCTCTATGGTCCTACGCGTTGGCCAGGCCTTCGGCCTCCACCTGCGCGAGAAAGCCGAAAGGCCGAAGGTCATTATCGGCAAGGATACGCGCGTGAGTGGCTATATGATTGAGGGAATCCTCTCCGCCGGCCTCTGTTCCGTAGGCGCTGATGTCCTCTTCCTCGGCCCCCTGCCAACACCGGGGGTCGCCTACCTTACGAGGGGAATGCGAGCAACTGCCGGAATCATGATTTCCGCGTCTCACAATCCTTTCCATGACAACGGCATCAAGTTCTTCGACAGGCATGGCTTCAAGTTGCCCGATGCCGAGGAAGACCTCATCGAGCGCCTTATCGACGATCCCAAGCTCGAGGATCGCCTCGCCGGTTCGTCGGACCTCGGTCGTGCTCGGCGGGTCGAAGATGCCATTGGCCAGTTCGCGGTTTTCCTTAAGGAGCGTTTCCCCCGCCACCTCCAGCTCGATGGCATGCGCATCGTGGTGGATTGCGCCAATGGCGCCGCCTACAAGGTCGCGCCCAAGGTCCTTCGGGAGCTGGGAGCGGAGGTTTTCTGCATCAACGATGACCCCAACGGCTTCAACATCAACCTCGAGGCCGGAGCCCTGCACCCCGAGAAGCTCCAGGAGGAGGTCCTTCGCTACCGGGCCGACTTGGGGTTCGCACTCGACGGGGATGCCGATCGCCTCGTGGTCGTCGACGAGAAAGGGAACATCCTCGACGGCGACCAGATTATAGCGCTGTGCGCAATCGACATGAAATCCAAGGGCGAGCTTCGCCACGATACGGTGGTGGTTACCGTCATGAGCAACAAGGGCCTCGATCTCGCCTTGTCCCAGCGCGGTATCCAGGTCGTGCGAACGGCGGTGGGCGATCGTTATGTCGTCGAGGAGATGCGCAAGCGCAACGTGGTCTGCGGTGGCGAACAGAGCGGACATCTCCTGTTCCTCGACTCCTCCACC
>JBIKVI010000266.1:0-6271 GCA_044356935.1 Silvanigrellaceae bacterium
GCTCAAGACACTCAAGAACGTGCGCGACCGCATTGCGAAGCTCGCGCGTCTGCCAGGGAGTTTGGACGCCCCCGAGCTGGGAATCACCGACCCCTCGCTCTCACCATGAAACAGCGAAACAACCAAGATTCCTATCTTTTTATTCATGCCGGCGGACTTACACCAAAGAATTCTTTGATAATGCACAAAGACTGCCGATAGCTCTTTCAAACGATTGGGGGGTTGAACATGACGAAAAAGAGTTCGGGCCAAAGCCGTTCCCTAGGTGCCTCGGCATGCGCCGCGGCTTGTTACCATGCCACCACGGGGGCCCTGCTCGGAGTGGTACGCCTTCGTCTAATCGAGGCCCTCCCTCGCGCGGTGGGTCGCCATGCTGTGCCTTTACCGTCCTCAGGAGACGCTGCTGAATCGGTGCGGCGCGATGTGATTTGGCGCCCCCGCGAGGACCTCCCCTCGAGTCTTTCGCGTCTTGGGGACGAACTCGCTTGCGTTCTCGCTCTTCTCCCTGCCGACGATGCTGGCGTGCACCTGCTCGAGTCCCTCGTGGCAGGGACGGCTAAGGGCCTCTCGGAGTTCTCGGCGGCTCAAGGGGTCGATCTCGTGTTTGTCGAGTGCTATCCCTGGGAACGACCTCGATTTGAGCTCGTGGATGCGCTGCGCGCGCAGGCGTTCCATGGAAAACCCATCCGCGCGGATCTCGCGCGCCGGTATGCATCGGAGGTTGGTGAGGCGCGAGAGGCCGCGCGGATGAACGTCGCGTGCTGAAGGGTTGACAACCGCGGATGGCATGGGTGATCCTCCCACCTCTCACAGCGTCGTGTAGACGGGCCCCGTGAGTCGCACTCTCGAACCACTTCGCGAGGCCGGGGCCCTTTCGTCGCGCCGCTTAGCCCGAGCCAACGAGGTCAGTAAGTAGCCATGGTCGACGTAAAAATCTACACCACGCGTGTTTGCCCCTATTGCGTTTCCGCCAAGAGCCTCTTCAAGGGCCTTGGTGTGGCTTTCGAGGAAATCGGCCTCGACGCCGATCCCGGGCTCCGCGCGCGACTGTCGGCGGAAAACGGCGGCTGGCGCTCTGTCCCCATGATCTTCGTGGGAGGCAAATTCCTGGGAGGCTTCGACGACGTCAACGCCCTCCACAAAGCCGGCAAGCTCATGCCCATGGTCAAGGGCGAGGCGTGAGCGGCACGGGAACCTTCGCCCTCGCGCGCACGGTGGCAATAACCGGCGTCGCATTGGCGAGTGCACTAGGCGCGAGCGGGTGCACGTTTCGTTACGCGAACGCCGAGCGGAACATCGATTCCGCATACAGACGCGTGTACCTCCCCACCGCGACCGATGCGAGCGCGCGCGGGGGACAGGCTTCGCGCGTTTCGCAAGCCGTGCGGCGTGCGCTCGCGCTCGACACGCGTTTCTCGCTCGTGCCGGTGAACCAAGCGCGTGTCGCCGTGGACGTCACCATCGTCGACTCCGCCCGCGTGACGTCGGAAGTCATCGAGTGCAAAACCAACCAGGAGATCCTCGCAGGAGAGTCTGTGTCCTGCGCTGATGTCCAAAAGGGCTTTGCCCTGCCCGACGCATCGGCCGAAAAGGAGGTGACCCTCGTCGACGTGCGCGTGCGCGTGGTCGACCTCACCGACGGCCGGTTGCTCTACAACAGAACCCTGCCCAAGGTTTCGAGCGGGGTGTACGAGCTCGTAGGCGATGTCGACATCCGCCGCGGACTGAAGGCGACACCTCAGCTCCACGCGCTGCGTTACGTCGAGCGCGTCGACGCGGCCCTCGAGCGAGTCGGCCAAGGGGTAGCAGCGGAAATCGTGTCGGCGCTCCTGTCGCTCGACTCCTATGACGCCAGCCTCCGCTGAAGGGTCATTTGAGTTTTCAGGCTTGGGGCGATAGCGTGCGGGGCAAAGATCCCCTTTTGCCCGACACGGTCCGCCACGGAGTGCCCACATGCCGCAGAACCCGACTTCGCGATCGCTCCAAGAGATGGTCGCAACCCACGAGAAGGAACTCGTCCACCTCGCCACGGCCGTGCGCTGTCTGAGCATGGACGCCGTGCTCAAGGCGAAGTCGGGACACGTGGGTCTTCCGCTCGGCGGCGCCGAGATGGGCACACTCCTCTACTTCGCTGCCATGAACCACCAGCCCGCAGACTCCGGGTGGGCCGACCGTGATCGCTTCGTGCTTTCCGCAGGCCACGGCAGCATGCTCCAATACTCCCTGCTTCATTTGGCAGGCTATAATCTCCCTCTTGAGGAGATCGTCGCGTTCCGTCAGTTTGGAAGCCGTACGCCTGGGCATCCCGAAGTGCACCACACCGAAGGTATCGAAGTCACCACGGGTCCCTTGGGACAGGGCATCGCCAACGCCGTGGGAATGGCTTTGGCCGAGCGCATGCTCGCCGCGCGCCTCAACACGGCAGCTCACACGCTGGTCGATCACCTCACCTACGTCATTCTGGGCGACGGCTGCATGATGGAGGGTGTCTCGGGGGAGGCCTGTTCCCTGGCTGGACACCTCAGGCTCTCCAAGCTCGTGGCACTTTACGACGCCAACAACATTACCATCGACGGCACCGTCGACATCAGTTTCGGAGAGGATGTCGCCAAACGTTACGAAGCCTATGGCTGGAACGTCCTGCACGCCGATGGCAACGAGTTCGCGAGCCTCGCGCGCGCCCTCGACGCCGCGCGCGCCAATGCCGAGCTGCCACAGGGCACGAGCGGCCCGACTCTCGTCGTGTGCAAGGGCGTTGCGGGTAAGGGTTCGCCTAAATGGGAAGGCAAGCACAAAGTGCACGGCAATCCCATGAGCGCGGAGGATGTGGTCGAAGCCAAACGCCACCTCGGCATCGACAACGTCACGCCCTTCGCAGTCCCGGAGGCCGCCCGCACGGCCGCACGGGCACTCATGGCGGAGCGCGTGAAGAAACACGCTGCCTGGGGCGAAGCGATGCGCGCGGCCAAGGCCGACTGGGAGCGCTCCGATGCGTCCCGGCATGCGTTCCTGCGCGCCGCCTTCGAGGGCGAAGGCGTTGTTTCCGAGTTGCCTGCATCGGTTTGGGAACAGGCCAAAGGCAAGATGGCCACGCGAGCGGCGAGCGGCAAGGCCCTCTCGGCGCTCGCCGCGGTCAACCCGCTCCTCGTGGGCGGCTCGGCGGATTTGGCGGGAAGCAACAACACGACGCTGGCCGATTCGCGGTTTGTCGACGCGCACGACTTCTCGGGGCGGAACATCCATTTCGGTGTACGGGAGCATGGCATGGGCGCCATCTCCAACGGCATGGCCTTGCATGGCGGCCTTCGGCCCTATTGTGCGACCTTCGCCGTGTTCTCCGATTATTTGCGGCCAACGCTTCGCCTTGCCGCAATCATGAAAACCCCCACAGTCTTCATTCTGACCCACGACTCCTACGCCGTGGGTGAGGACGGCCCCACGCACCAGCCCGTTGAGCACGCGGCCGCCCTACGCGCTATCCCCGATCTCAACGTGTGGCGACCAGCCGACGCCCACGAGACATTCGCGGCCTGGGAAGCCGCGCTCGAAGACACGCACAAACCCACAGCCCTCCTCCTCACCCGTCAAGACGTTCCCGACCTCGACGCACTTGGAGCCTCGCGCACACGGGAGTCCGTGGCGGAGGGCCTGCGCACAGGCGCGTACCTTTTGAAGGATTTCCCTTCTGCCGGAGGACCTCGCAAAGTGTGCCTCGTGGCATCGGGCTCAGAGGTGCAGCTTGCGCTTCTTGCTGCCAAACTGCTCGAGGAGCGCTCCTATTCCGACCTCCGTGGTGAGACGACCACGCTGTCGGTTCGCGTCGTGAGCGCCCCTGCTCCTCAACTCCTGGGAAAGAATCCAGTGACGCTCAACACCCTCCTCCCCCTGGAAATTCCTCTGGTGGCCATCGAGGCAGGCTCGCCCCTCGGATGGGGCGATGTGGTGGGACGCGAGGGTTCCATCTTCGGCATGCAGGGCTTCGGCGCGTCGGCTCCCGCCTCTGCCCTCGATGCCCACTTCGGATTCACGCCCGAGAACATCGCTGAGTTCGTGGCTAACCACCTCTCGCTTCGTTGACCCTGGGCGTGGTCAAGACGTGGTCAAGGCGTGGGCGGCGCGGCCAGAAAAGCGAGATACACGTCGGGATTGTGGTCGAACTCCGATTGCGATCCGCAGCGAAGGCATGACCGTTCGGGAGGGGCTGGCGATGGGCCTGGGCTCACGTCGACTCCCACCACGAGGTTCACCGTTTCCTCGGCCCCACAAGAAACGCAAACGTAACGCGCCTGGAACGATTCCACCCTTCCGCGCGGCCCGAGGAACTCGGGGACCATCGAGAACTGATCGACGATGAGGGAAGGGGCATCGACGTAGCGCAGGAGCGTTCTCGAGGTCAACACCGCCTTCGTCCATTGGCGCACGCCGCAGCTGTTGATGCGGGTGACGCCCGAGAAGTCGATGATTGCCTCCTCAGCGAAGCGCGCAACCCAGGGTTCGAACGCGACGTCCTCGTCGATAGCCCCCTTCACCCTCAATCGCGAGACCGGAGGTTCGTCCCAGGTCAGCGTCGCCTTTGCCACGTCAGCCCACCCGTTCGGGAGTTTGGCCAGGACCGGGTCCCTGGTCGGGTCCCTGAAGACGCTCGAGAAGTGACTGGCAAAACGCGAGAAGACGTTCTGGATGCTCGGCACGCCCCACGAGCGTCCCAAGGCGGTGGGCGAGTATCGCGGCGACTTCCTCGAGCGCAAGGCCCTTTTCGGCCACGGCACGCAGCAGGAGCGCGTCGACGTCTTGCGAGAGCATCCACAACTCGTAAGTGTCGCGATCGACGCGGACGGCGGGCGCGCCCGCCGCTTCGCCGATCCCTTTGGCCGTCCGCGGCTTCTTGTTCCTGCGGGCGGTCATGTCGATGACGTTGGTCATGCGTGGGTTCCCTCTTCGTGGCTTGGCTACTTAAGGAGTTTGTCCCCCCGCGGCATTTTTTTCAAGCCACAGGCGAGCGGTCTCCTTCACAGTTTCGTTATCGGCCTCGGCAAAGAGGCGCTTGAACGCCTCCTTGGCCACGCTCGATCGGGGGCCCTCGCGCGACGCGGCTCGCCACGCCCACTCGAGCCACTCGTCGGTGGCCTTGGCGGGCCCCTTTGCCCGAAGCCAAGGTAACAAAAGGGATTCCTCGAGGGCGCGAGACCTCCCCTCGCGCGCGGCCAGGAGGAGGCGCTGGGCGAGGAGGGCCCTGCAAGCGCCCGCGGTGTCAGCGGTGTCGGCGGTGTCGGCGGTGTCGGCGTCTGAGCTACTGCCCGCGGGCCCGGCTTGGCCCTCTCCCCCGGCACGGTCGACCTCGAGGTCTTCGAGCCAGCGCCCGGGGCTTTGGGAGCGGAAGATGGACTCCTGCTGTGCACGCGTCAGGCCATCGAAGGCCGAGACAACAGCCAAGCATGCGCTCGCATCCTTCGTCACGGTGACGGGAGACGCGAGCGCGGCGTTCAAAGAACGGCGCTCCTGCACGCGCGAGCGCGCCGAAGGCCCTCTGGCCGGGCGGGAAGGCGAGGCTGCTCCACCCGCGCGAGACAAGCGGGCGGCGAGCAAACGCGACGCCGCCGTCATGCGCCAAAAATCGGGCACGCGGACAAGCAGGTCTCCCGCTTTCTCCTTACGTTCAACGAGGGCCAGCAGGCTCGCGTCTATGTCGGGCGAGGCGCCCAAACGCGATGGCGATGGCGATGGCGAGGGCTGCGCCAGCTGCGAAGGTCCTCCGGGAAAAGTCGCGGCCAGGAGAGCCGATTCGGCCGCTGGCGTGGACGCTCGGTCGAAGGCGACGAGCGCCTTCTGGACGTCGTGGGTCGCCGGCTCCCACATCTCGGCCAACGATCTCCGCAGGAGAGAAGTGTTACCTTGGAGAAAGGCGCACCGGCCCAGGAGCGCACGCTCGCCCTGCCCCCATGCCAGGTCACCAGCCGCGGCCGCAAAGAGGGCGTCGCCATAGGCGGTGAAGGAGCCGAGCACGGCACTGCAATCTCCCGAGGCCAGTGCCAACTGTCCTTGCGCTAATGCGAGCCGTTTCTTTTCCGTTGCGTGTAACGGCAGGAAGGGACTCCCGGGATGTTCCTTCTCGAAGGCTTCTAGATGCGCGAGCTCGGCCCTCGCGGCGGCGGCCACGTCCTCGCGCGTCCGAGCCCCGGCCGTTTCCGCGCGCGTGCGGGCTACGCGCGCGTCTATGGAACAAGCGGCCGCTTGCTCGGCGAGCGTCGATGGAGCCCCCTTGACCGCGTCG
>JBIKVI010000267.1:0-6263 GCA_044356935.1 Silvanigrellaceae bacterium
TAGATGAACGAAGCCTCCGTAGCTCGTGAGAAGGCGATCGTATCGCACGAAGACTCGACGGAAGTTCTGCAGCCACGCGTTGGTCCTTTCGATTCGCCATCGGTTCCGGTACCGGCGGAGGGCTCGGCCGTCTTGGTGAGTCGCAATAGTGTTGTTCCGCTTGGCTGGACCGGTTCCCACAGTTCCACATGAAAGCCAAGAATAGTTTCACGCCTCCTACACGCCGACCGCAGCTCTTCCTGTTATCAGGTTGCGGAAGAGCTTGTCTCAGATGGTGGAAACGCATCTGATTTTTGCGGTATCTTAACCTTTCGACGCGTCGACAGAGGTTCAATTTAGTTCGTCTCCCTATTCCGTACCTGCGCGAGATTGAATCCCGCTGCTTTACTTCCTTGCTCACCACAAGAACTCTTCATTCATGCAGCAGGAAGTGGTTTGAACACTCCTCCTGAAAGGCGTGTCCGAAGGGCCTACCTTCATCATTCATGCAGCTGTTGCACAGTCAATCAGCTCATCTTGAACTTCCTTTCCATGCGCCTGTGGCGCACTTTCCATCTGGTTGTTCGACAATGCTGCGCGGCCGTCGGAGAGGAAGACAACGAGTGTGTCCAACTGATTGGCGAGATATGTCATGGCCTCACCCAGCTTCGACTTGGGCGTGACCTTATGCCGCTCTTCGTCGAGGCGCTTTCGACTGCTCTCGACAAGAGGTTTGGATCGCTCAGTGCGGCCTTGTCGTCGTTCCTCGGGCGAGAGGGTCTCCCACTCGCGTTCAAGGATGAACAACTCTTGGATGTCGTCGAGCAACTGCGATGAGAGCGGCCTCCCGGCAGCGGCGCCGTCTGTTTGCCGGTGTCGAACTTGCGCCGGACGTGCACCCAGCAGCCGACGCGCGTGATGGCGTCTTTCCTGTTCGTCTCCGAGTAGCCCTCGTGGCCGTCGAGGTGCTGTTGGCCTTTGAAGCCTCGCAGGAGCGAAGCGGCGGAGGCTTTGTCGCGCAAGGGCGAGTATTCGAACCAAACTGCGGGGGTGGTTCCTTCTGGAGTACACATGCCCTATATGTAGCTCTTCGAGGTCGGGTTCTTGCCCGTGCCCTTGAGCACCTGCACGGTCGTCTCATCGGCGTGGATCGCAGGTTGCGAAAGGATGAATTTTTTGATTTCAAACGCAAGTTCGCCAATGGCGTCCGCCCCGCTGATGATCCAGCGAGCCATGCTCGTCCGGGAGACGTCGACCTTGGGTTGCCAGAACTGCTGTTCTAGGCGTTAAAGCAGCATGCTCCAGTTGAATTTCTGCTCCAGAATGTAGGCGATGAGGCTTGGGTCGCAGGCGGCCTGCGGGAGTGCCACGGGCGCGGCGGGAGCCTGTGCCATATGCTCCTTGCTCGCGGGGCGGCCGTAGGTTGGGTAGACGTGTTGGACGAGGCTGAACTCGGCGGGTTTTACCGCAAGGGTTTCCTCCACCCGTTCGCCGACGCGCACGAGTTCCGAGCCGTCGTGGGGGCAAATCTTCTACTCGTCGGGAACATCGACCTCGGCGCGCTTGCGCGGAAGATGCTTCGGCAGCGGCGCGCGGCCGCCCGATTCGGGGCTTCGCTTGCGTGGCGGCTTGGCGAGCACCTCGGGCAGAACCGGCGCAGCCGCAGTGACAATCTCGGACACAACGAGAGCCTCGGCCTCGTTGAACATCGACCCATTGGGCTCGATGGGATCACCAAAATGCCGCTACGACTTTTCGGCGAAAAGCATCCGTCGCAGGTGCCGGATTTCTTCGCGCAACTTGCCGTTTCGGTTGTGGAGGTACACGACCAGGGGGCCAATCAGTCCAGGAATGGCGTCGAGATTGCAGCCAATAATCATGAGGCGACGTCTACCACCATAGCATTCCTTGTTCAACTCATCCGGCTATCGGGTACGAGAGTTCCTCGTGGGGTTTCAAGTTCCAGATGTCGATGCCTTCAAGCAACCACTCCATGTGCCGCGCGGCCAGCACGACGCTCCCTGAGCGCTCCGGCTGCTTCGGCCACGCGAAGCGGGCCTGCTCGAGTTCCTTCTCCCACATCGCAAAGCCGGTCTTGTCCCAGTAGACCGCACGCACGCAGTCACGGCGCCTGTTCAAGAAAAGGTAAAGTTTCGCCAAGAACGGATCCTCTCCCAAATCGGCCTGGATGAGCGCGGCGAGGCTGCGCCGCCGTTTCCGAAAGTCGACTGGCCCATTGTATACGAGAATGTGCGGAAATGACCCCAGACTCTTCACGAGACCTCCCGACACACCGCGGCTACCCACGCCGGTTCGGCTTCGTAGGCGAATTCTAGGACGACACCGCAGGGGCTCACAATCCGCGCAGCCGCGCCCCTGCGCGCGCCCTCCTGCGCGACGGCGCGCTCGACCCGTACGGGCAGGAATGCGCATGGCTTCGCCTCGGCAGCGAACTCGCGCAACCAGGCGCCGAAGGTCGGCCCGCCGATGCCATTCAGTCGACAGAATGCCTGTTGACCCAACGCTCCCCTGCGAAACTCACTCACCAGATGCCGACGCTGCCCTTCTGAACGCCTCAGCGATGCCATGTGAAGTCCTCCGTGTGGATGACTTCACCCTACGAACTTCGCGTGGGGCCATCGACCTGGCGTGCGTGAAGCGCTTACGCCTCAACCCCAATGTGACGGCGGGGGTGGGGAATCTTTTTGGCGCAGACTGGGGAATTCTTTATGTCGCTTGGCGCTCCCTTGAATGGGAGGTTTCCATGCCCTTGGCGGCTATCGCCCAAAGCCAGTCGATAGGGAGGCAGGCGATGGCAGAGCTTGGGCAGGCCACCCCCCGTTGCATCACCTCGAGTAGGGATTCATCGACTCAGAACGCACGCGAAGCGTCTATCCCATCGCACCTCGCTCGAGGCATCGATCAGCCTCATCTGCATGTTCTGGCAGGCTAACGTCAGGCATGATCGCAAATTCCCGCTGCAATCATCTTTGATGGCGAACAAGGCATTCTCACAGCGACGGCCCGCGGAAGCGCCGACGGTCAATGGGCAGCGAGCCAGAAGCTCGAGTCCGAGCACGTAGGCTTCCATGGAATCGGTGATGGCCTCGACGAACTCGACCAACGACATTTCCGCGTCGGTGGAGATGGGGTCGGAGGGAAACGGAAGACCGGTGCTCCGCAACACTTGTTCCGCGAATATCTTGATCGTCCGTCCATTCCCGTCGCGGAACGGATGGATCGAGATAAGCCGATGCACGAGGTTCGCGTACAGGACGACCGCCTCGAACTCGCTCTCTTGCGCCGTCGGGAGGCGTCGTTTCGCGGCGCTGAGGACGCTCTCCACCACCCCCGCGACTTCCGAAGATCGGACGTATTCAATCCTGCCCTTTCGCAAGTCGGAGGCGCTTTCGGCCGGGCCGTCATCGTGAACGACGAAGAGCGGGTTGCGCCGGTTTCGTTCGAGATACCCGATGGAATGGAAACGTTCCCCCGAGGGGGTGCGGACGTCCCCCACGTCGACGATGTCCTCGTCAGGGGAAATCGACCGGAAAGTCCCTCGCAATTCCGCGTGGTCCTTCCCCGTCACATTGGCCTTTTCGGAGAGGACGGACTTGCGTTTCGCTTCGAACACTTCTCGGGTGATGAGCCCGGATTGAAGGTCGCGTTTGAGCGCGCGGATCTCATAGCCAGTGAAGAAGTGGTTCCTCGTGGACTCCTTGTGGATCCTCCGGAGGTTGTCCGCGGTGAGAAATTCCGCGAGCCCTCGATACGACAGGTCGATCGCTACCTTTTGGGCGTCTTTGAAATCCTTTATCGTCGCGGTTCCGTAGGCGTGCCAAGGGAGTTCTTCCCATGGCGTGCTTTCCCCGACCTCGACCCGATCCCAGTGCTCCCGGTCGATGAACCTACGGGGCGTCATGGGATAGAGGAAGTCAACCTTCGCTGAAGCCGGCAGGGCGAGATATCGAGCCTTCAAGGCAGCGAGGCGGGATGAGAGGGCGTGCTTGCGCACATGGTCCACGTGCAATGAGGACTCGAAGAGGCCCTCGACGTCGACCTTGGAACCATCGTTCGACGAAGCCCGCTTGACGATCGATTGGCCCGTGGGGTCGTTGCGCGCCTTGACGCACCCGGAGGCCACTCCGACCGCCAGGAATAAACGTAAGTAGAACGGCAGGAACTTCGGGATCAAGCGTTTCATTTCACCCTCTCGACTGGGCAGTTCACCCGCGTCCTTTCGACGTAACAAAGCTCCGCTATTTCCTTGATCTGGGACAACTCATCGGCGCCCAACTTCGGTTCGACACGGTAGGTGGCCTTGTGTGGGGATAGGGAGTTCGCTTGGGTGCGGCCGCCGCCCGATTCCGCCAGCTTCTTGAAGCCCTCCCAATCGAACTTCAGGCAATTCCGTCCACGGGCGTCGTCTTCGCAGAGGTTGATCGTCTGGAGCGACATGCGTGAGTGATAATGCCCAGCCCCGATAACGTGGCATACGCCCGCGCACGATTGCCTTTCCGAGGGTATCCGGGAGGCCGTCCAAGCGCCTGGGTAAGAGGCTGCTTCGAGTTCCTCCCGAGCCACCGCACGCAACGGAGACGTCGCCGTTCCGGGCATCACGTTGCGTGGCACGTTGGCTTCCAACGCGGCAAGTTCAGCTTTAGTGAAATCGCGCAACGCGAAGGTTCTCTCGAACTGGAACGTGAGGACCCGGCTGGATCGAATCCAGGGGTAATAGCTGTGGCACTCCATGCAATTCCCGCCTGGAATGCGGACCAGTTCTCCTGGATCGAGCCAGACGTCGAGCGCTTTGGGATCCTGGGGCGACGGCGCTTCCTTGTATCTTTCGCCGTTGGAGAAAAAGAAGCAAGTGGCGCCATTGCTTCGTCGATATGCTATCACCCCGATTTCCCACGCAAGTCCCGCCACTGGGTCGTGAGGTAGGGCGGGAGTGCAATTCGCCACGATCTCGACATCCTTGCTGGGGCTCGGAAGACGCCCGAATCGGGTCCCCGGCATGCATCGTTTCTTGCCCGAGCCCGCTGTCGCGCCATTGAGGCAATCCATACCCTCTTGAAAGGGAAGAGTCCCAGGCCGCGAGTCAAGGGTGATTTCTTTAGTTTTCCCCGCCGATTCGTCCCACGCGTATGTCGCTGGCTCGTAAAGCGCGTCGCAACGCACCGGGGGGAGAGCATCAATACCGAGTCCCTTGAGGCAGGCCTGGACGTACTTCTCATGTGACAGGTTCCCGGCGTCAGCGGGAGGACGAATCTTGAACACCGTGGATATCGGAGAGTGGTCACTGGGGATTTCGGCGTTGGGCCATCGGGTTCCCGCGCCACAGGATGGGAAGGCGAATCCTTCCATGGTCCCAATGGGAACGAGTTCTTCCCCTTTCCAAAAGACATGGTCTATCCAATCGCGCCGTGCGCGGGTAGCGGTCGTACAGGGTACCGCACCTATCCCCCCCGACGCCGACGATTCCGCGAAAATGGCCAGCGCATTTCGATAGCCTGCGGCTTCGAGCGCCTTGATCGTCTTCGACCCCGGCAATGCGTTCAGGTCGCCGAGCAGGATCTTCGCGGCCCCGTCGAAACGGCAATCACCTTCGAGGAGTTCGCTCACTTCCTCGACCCGGTAGCCTTCCTCCCTGGCGCCCGTCGGGTTCTTGTAGAGATGGGTCGAAAGCACCCAGAACCGGGTGCCTCCTAGGGATGTCTTGAACCGCGCGGCGATGCCCACGTTACCCGTCTCCCGGGGCCCTCCGGACCCGTAATATATCCTGCAGACCGAGTGCTCGTCCAGTTCGAGCCTGTCTCGGCGATACGCTATCACCGTGCCATCGCGCGCCGCCTTGCCTTCGGTGCCGGGCCGGGCAACTTGGATCATCGAATAGCCATTGCCCTCGAGAAGCGGCTTCAACCAATCCACCATGTCGACTTCAACGAGCGACATCACGTCCGCCTCGTCACGCATCATCCTCTCGAGAAGTGCCTTCATGCGAGGCTCCCTGGAACTCCACTCGAAGAACTGGCTGTGAGTCTTGAGGATGGCCGACGCGAGAATGGGATGGCGTGAATAGTTTCCGTAATCTAGGTCGTCGCAGTGCGGCGCGCCCGTCGATGACGCGCAACGCTCAGACCATTCGGCGAAGCTGTACTTCCACCCGGTATCGTTATTCGCCTTCTTTGACGTGATTTCCAAGATCTTCGAAGCAAACTTCTCAGGCGGAATCTCGAAGGAGAGCCGAGGGTCGGAGTGGGTCTCGAGGAACCAGTGGTTCA
>JBIKVI010000042.1:0-20789 GCA_044356935.1 Silvanigrellaceae bacterium
AGCCGTGCGCGCCATCACTGTGGGCTTAGGCGTGCGAAAACCGGGCTACAACATCTACGTCGCTGGCGTGCAGGGAACGGGCAAGACGAGCGTCATCCGGAGCTTCCTGCAGAAGTCCGCCAAGGACCAACCCACCCCCGGCGACTGGGTCTACGTTTACAATTTCAAGAACACGGAGAGCCCCCGAACTCTCGAGTTGGGCAAAGGGCTCGCCAAGAAATTCAAGAAGCGCATGGATGAACTCGTGGAGCAGCTCGTTGCTGAGGTGCCCGACGCCCTCCAGAGCGAGGATTACGAGAACAACGTCAATGCAACGGTGAACGTCTCCAACGAGAAGAAGACCAAACTCTTCAACGAGCTCGAGAAGACGGCCAAGGCCATGAACTTCGGCGTGAAGAGCACGCGCATGGGTATCGTCACCGTGCCCATCGTCGATAGTAAGCCCTTGTCCGAGAAGGACTACGGTGATCTCTCCGACGATCAGAAGGAGAAGATCGAGGCGGAGCGAAATCAACTCGAACCCGAGGTGCTCGACTTCGCGCGCAAGGTGCGCTCCATCGAGCAGAGCACCAAGGAAAAGCTCGAGGAGCTGCGCGACGAGATAGGCGATTACGTGGTGAGCAACGCCATGCAGCCGCTCCTCAAGGAATACAAAGGAAACAAGGACATCGTCGAGTTCCTCAAGGAGGTCAAAGGCCACATCCTCGAGAACCTCGAGGATTTCGCCAAGGACGACGACGACGACGAGGACGGCGAGGAGGCCATGCACGCGCCCTCTCACCTGAAGAAGGGCGACCCCTACCTCCCCTACAGGGTCAACGTGTTCGTGGACAACACGGAAACCAAGGGCGCCCCCATCGTCATCGAAACCAACCCGACGTTTTACAACTTGTTCGGCAAGATCGAAAAGAACATCGAGTACGGAATCTACACGACCGACTTCAAGATGATAAAGGCGGGGGCGCTCGCGCGCGCAAACGGCGGTTACCTCGTGCTCAACGCGCTCGACGTTCTGCGCAATCCGCAGGTTTGGGACACCCTCAAGCGCGTCCTGAAGAACCAGAAGCTCTTCATCGAGGATCTCGGTGAGCAGTACAGCATCCTGCCCACCAGCGGATTGCGCCCTGAGCCCATACCGCTGCGCGTGAAGATCGTCCTCATCGGGTCCGATTGGATCTACCGGATGCTCTACCAGCACGACGACGACTTCAACAAAATATTCAAGATTAAAGCCGATTTCGATGAACAAATGCCCCGCAACGAAAGAAACATCGCCGACTACATCGAGTTCGTGACAACGCGCACGCAGGTGGAGTCGCTCCTGCCCTGCGATGTTGGCGCCATCGCGGCCATCGTCGAGTTCTCCAGCCGGCTGGTGGACGACCAGGACAAGCTCACGACCCGTTTCTCGGTTATCAAGGACCTCACCATCGAGGCCGACTACATGGCCAAGGAGCGCAAGAGCAAACGCATCGAGCGCTCAGACGTGGAAAAGGCCATCGAGGAGCGCTACACCCGAAGCGCTCTCATCGAAGACCACATGAACGAAATGATTGAGAGGGGCGACATCCTCATTTCCACGTCGAGCCGGCGCGTTGGCGAGATCAATGGCCTGGCTGTGTACAGTCTCGGCGACGTGGCCTTCGGCCTTCCCTCGCGCATCACCTGCCGAACCTACAAGGGAAAGCCCGGCATCGTGAATATCGAGCGTGACGCGTCTCTCTCGGGGCGCATTCACAACAAAGGTGTGAGCATCTTGACCTCGTGGATCAACGCGACCTTCGCACGCAGGGAACCCGTCCATCTCGCCGCCACTATCTGCTTCGAGCAGAACTATTCCGGTGTTGACGGCGATTCGGCGACTCTCGCGGAGCTCATCCTCGTGTTATCCACAATCGGAGAAATGCCGCTCGATCAGGGCGTCGCGGTAACCGGTTCGGTCAATCAGTTCGGTGAAGTGCAGCCAGTGGGAGGCGTCAACGAGAAGATCGAGGGCTTCTTCCGTGTTTGCAAAATGAAGGGCCTTACCGGCAGACAGGGCTGCATCCTCCCCGTGCAGAACATGAAGCACCTCATGCTCGACAAGGATGTGCGCGAGGCGGTTGAAAAGAAGATGTTCCACGTCTGGCCCGTGTCTCGCGTCGAGGAAGCCTTCGAACTCATGACCGGCATCGAAGCCGGTTCATGGGATGCCGATAAGAAGCGCTTCACGCAGAAGACCGCCTTCGAGCACATCGCCCGCATCCTGCACGCGAAGACCGACAAAAAGGAAGAGGGCGCGCGCGGCAAGGACAAAGAGTCTCCTAGGCGCCCCCTCAAGCCCTCCAAGGACCCCGTGCGCCGGCGCACGCCCGAAAGCCCCAAAGGCCCGGGTAAGCCGCCGCAGAAGAGGTGACGCCTTGGCCAGGGGAACGAACTCGCACTACGCCCTGCGTGAGCACCATGAGTTGCGCAAAACCGTTCCCCTCGCGCCGCGACGGGCCTGCGCGCGCGTCTTCGAAATCGAGGATACGCCCGGACTCGTCGATGGGAGTGGGGCCCTTTGGCCCGTGGTGTTGTCACCGGGCGTTGAACTCGTGCCGGGTGAGGTCGTCGTCGCGCGCCTGAGTTCGTTCCGGCCCGATGGCTCCGGCGTTTCGAAGTATGACGACTCCGGCTTCGTTTGTAGTGTTGAGGCCGTGGAGGAACGTGTGCCGCGCCTCTCGCCTTGGCCCGTGCATGGTGTGCCACCACCCGGGCCCGGCGTGACAGCCGAGATCTTGGCCGCCATTGCGGACCGCGCTCGCGTGTTGGGACTAAACCGTCTGCCAGAGACGCGTTTCCTCGCTTCCCACGCCGCTCGGCGCGCTTCGCGCGTGCGGGCCCGCAACCAGGCCCTCGTGCGCGCGCGGAATTTCTTCGAGCGCCGAGGTTTCCTCGCGTGCGAGACGCCTAGCCTGGTTCCCTCTGGCGGAGTCGAAACGTACCTCTCCGTGTTCCGTACGGAGTATGTGGACCATCGTGGGCACGTTGTGCCCTTGCAGCTCCCCACGAGTCCCGAGTTCGCACTCAAGAAGCTTCTGTGCGAGGGCCACCCGCGTGTGTTCCAGATCGCCCGGGCGTTCCGCAATGGCGGCGAACTCTCGCGCTGGCACGAACCCGAGTTCCTCATGCTCGAATGGTACCGATCGGCGGAATCCATGGCCGCGGTCATGGATGACACGCGCGCGCTCGTCGAGGCGCTTCGTGACGCCCTGGGAGGTGCCCGGCCGCTTCCGGATTCTTGGCCCGTCTTCCGCGTCGATGCGCTGGTCCGCGAGCATGCGGGTCTCGATTTGTCCGCACTCCAAGAGCCAGCCGCCTTCCGCGCGGCAGCGCGCGCGAGCTGTGCATCGGTGAACGAACGCGACGATTGGAACGACGTCTTCTGCAAAATCTTCATGGAGAAGGTCGAGCCGGTGTTGGCGAAGGCTCAAGCCTGTTTCGTAACCGGGTATCCCGAGCAAATGGCGGCGCTCGCACGCCGCGAACCCGGTGGCGCGCCTTTCGCCGAGCGTTTCGAGGCTTACCTCTTCGGCGTCGAGATCTGCAATGGCTACCAGGAACTCACGGACTCCCGCGAGCTGATGTCGCGGTTTGCGGCCACGGCCGCAGCGCGCCCGGACGTCTCACGCGATCCCGTGTTTGAGTCCGCGATGGCGCACGGATTGCCTCCCTGCACCGGCAACGCCTTGGGGCTCGATCGCGTTGTGGCGTTGCTCCTCGGGCTCGACGGTATTTCTGCGCTCTACAGCACGCCTTTCCTATCGCAGTTTCCCGCGGGCGCTGTTGCTGAAGACTAAGCTCAGTAGCCTGGGCTACTTCTTGCAATTCTGGAGGACACCGAGGACAGCGTCGATCTTCGGCACGAGTTGAGCCGGGTCTGTGACGTCTATGCGCGTGGTGGCGATTCTCGAAGGCAGGCCTACGAGATCGTTCCAGTACTTTTCAAAATCGGCCGCTCCATAGCCGTCTGTGTTGCCAGGTTGCCTGGCCCAGCGGCGCTGTTCATCGACGAATCCACCGCGAAGTGTTTCCTTGGCGACCGACTGCCGTGCCACTTCGTCCTGGTTGGGATCGAACATGTAGAGGTAGACGATTTCGACGTCTTTGATTTCTTGTCGCATGGCAATGACCTGGCTAGGCCGCTGGTCGGTGGGAAGACCGTCGGTAATAAGGAACAAGACATCCTTGCGAGGATCGTTGGGGTCACGTCCCGTTTTGAGCAAGTCGCGCCCGGCCGATAAGGCGGCAAGGTAAGGGGTCATCCCGTCGCTGGCATGGGTGCGCGCGAGCGAAGTCCAAAGTGCGCCCTTGAAGGCGTCGTCGTAGGTGAGGCCCGTAAGGGCCGTCATGATGGAACGCAGAGGCGGCTCGCCCGAGATCTTGGCGTAGTTTTCAGTGCGCTGATAGGGGAAGTGCGCGATGCCGACGGCCGACCCCATGAACGTCTTGTTGATCTTTTCACCCTCCGCATCTCGCTCGGCCGTGCGCGTGACGATGTGCCAGGCTGCGTTCTGGCGGTCGGTGAAGCATTCGTTCGCGCCACGGATGGATGTGCCTTTGCGGGCAGGATCGGATCCATCGAGTGGGGTCACACCTTGGGTCTGGACCTGCTGAATCTGTTCCACCTGCCCTCCGCACGACGGGCTCCCCATCGACAATGACGTGTCGATGACGATGGCCATGCGAATGCCTCGATAGTCTCCCGCGCACTCCACGATGGGTTTAGAGGGAGGGCGCTGTCCAAGGCCATCGAGTTCGTCGGGAGAGACTTCCCCTTTGCCCTTTGGTGTAGGCGAAGGATTGTTGAGGGGTTCGGGCGAGGCCGACTTCTTTTTGTTCCCTCCGAAGCTCGTCTTTTCGCAGGCTGATAGGACGACAGCCGCCGCGAGGGTCGCGAGTGCAACGCTCAGTTGGTTGCAGCGATGACGGGATCCAATCTGCCAAATCATCTTACATTCTCCGCAAGGTCCGGGCCGCCCTGGGGACAGGCGCGCGCCGGGGCGCAAGGGGGGGATCGGCAGACTCACGGGATTCTTGAGTCACTCGACGGCTTTGAGCATGTCCGTTCCCTGGGAGAGGGTCTCCTTCCCATCAAGGGAGAATGTGTCACCCGAGCTTTCGGCGGGGTCGATTGCGGCGTCATACCCCCCTTGGACTTTCCCCACGACCCAATGAACGGGCCGGGTGTCGACGATGTAGTAGTGCATGACTTCGTAGACACTCTTGCCTTTGCCCACGGGCAGCGCGAACACGAATAGCCAGACGAGGCCTAGCCCGAAGAAAAGGGCGACGTTGCGAACCACGTGTGATCTCCCTGATTATGTGGGATGTGCTAAAAGACTCTTCGGCCTCAATCATAGGTTACCGATCTTCCCCACCGGAAGGCGATGCGAGGTAACTTTAACCCCGGGAGACAAATTCATGACGGACGGCACCGGAACACCTCTTGGACTGCAGGCCATCACAAGCCTCCAGGAGAATGCTTCGCACTTCTTCGCCCAAGTGGTTGAGCGCCACGGACAGAAGATGGCTTGCAAGGCTGGTTGCGCTGCGTGTTGCCATGTGTCGCTCGACGTGTTTCCGAGTGAGGCGCTTCTCATCGTGGCCTGGGCTCGGACCCTAGAATCCTCGGGGCGCGCAGCGCTCCGAGAAGCGCTCGCGCGGGCCAAGGCGTCGGGTGGAGCCGCAGGACTTGACGCTGCGGGACGCCGCCGTCCTCCGTGTGTCTTCCTCGCCGACGGACTGTGCGCCGTTTACGCTGCGAGGCCGGTTATCTGCCGCACCCAGGGTGCCCCGCTCCAACTCAAGGTCGATGACGGCAAAGGGAACGTGACCCTTTCGGTCGACGCCTGCCCGTTGAACTTCACTGGCGCCGACGAAATGCCAACGCCGGCCGAGTGGCTCGATCTCGAGAGGCTCACTGTGCTTCAGGTGCTGGCCGATCGCCAATGCATGGCGGCGGGGGAAGAGATGCCTTCGTGGAAGACCACCGCGCAAGGGCGGGTGCCCCTTGCCGAGGTGCGGCGCATCCTTTTGGCTGAACTCCAGAACGCCACCCCATAAGGGAAGGCCACTTGCTAGTCCCGGATCGCGAAGCCATCTCCATGGCCTTCTTGCGGAGGCTCGCGGGTGTTTCGTTCTTAAAGTAAACGCTCAGGTCGGATTTGGGATCCTGCTCGAGCTCGTCTGCGAGTTTTCCGTAGGCCACGCTCGCTCGCTGTGCCGCTTCGCTTCGGAGGTCTTCGAAGTTCGAGTAGTCTTCGAGGAGCGCGAGGTAACGCGACAAAGCGCCTTGCCAAAGATCCTTTTTCCAATAGAAGCGAGCAACAAACGCATAATGGTCAGCCACACGTCGACGCAAAATGGCTATGCGTCCCTTGGCCTCGGGCACAAGGCGAGAGCTTCCGTACCTCTCGAGGAAGGTGGAGTACCTGTCGATGGCTCGCAACGAGTTGGCTTGCTCCCGGTCGATTTCTTCCGGGCTCTGGAGGTCGTAGGAGCGTCCAATGCGGAAATACGCAAGATCCGCGTTTCCGTGGCTGGGCTGCTTGCGCAAGAAGTCTTCATAGGCCACCACGGCTTCCGGATAGCGACTCGACTGAAAATAGGCGTCGGCTTGCAGGAGTTCGGCCTCCGCCGCGAACTGTGTGTAGGGATAGCGGCTACGGAACTCGTTGACGTCTGACACGACGTTGTCCCAGCTCGAGTCTCCGTGGCGTTCACGGATTCGCTGGATTCCCTGTTCAGCCGAGAGATCGGAAATGGGTGGAGGCTCACATCCGAGCAGGGAGGCGATGGTGACGAACGTCGCGCACAGCGCGATGAGGCGTGCGCTGATCCGAAGGAGCGGGTTGCTCGTCTTCATGCGGGTGCCGCCTCCTGGACGAGTTCGACGAGCACGCCTCCGGTGGCAGCGGGATGGACGAACACGATGCGCGTGTGGTGCGCACCCCGTCTCGGCTCATCGTCGATGAGGCGAACGCCCACACTCTTGAGATGCGCGACCCATGCGTCGATGTCGTCGACCTCAAGGGCCACGTGCTGGATTCCCGACCCCTTGGCTTCGAGGAATTTAGCGATGGGGCTATCTGGCGCCGTGGCTTCCAGGAGCTCGAGGCGACTGTTCTCGGCTTGGAAGAAACGGACGTGGACCTTTTGATCGGCCACGGTCTCCTCACCTTGGCGGGCAAGACCGAGAACATCGCCGAAGAACGCGGCTGCCTTGGCGTTGTCCTTGGGGGCGATACCGAGATGGTTAACGCGGATGACTTTCATGCGGACCTCACGGGCGCGGACGGGCGAGGGGGAAGAATGGACACGGCAATGCCACGGAGCGAAGTCCGTAGGCACCTCGGTGTTAGCATGCGCAGCTCTTGGAGGGAACGAGCCCGCTCTCAGAGCGCTTGACCATCGAACTTGAGGGTGCCCTCGCATTCGGCGAACACGTACTGCGCCTTGCCGGAAGCGGCTTCGTAAGTGATCGTCCCGCTCTTGTAACCCCCCAGCGACTTTGGACAGCTCGCGTCGTAGGTCAGCCCACTGGTGGAAACCTTTAGGGCGGATTCTTGACCTTGAACATCCACGACTTGAAGGAAACCCGAAAACGATACGGTGCCCCCCTTTTCTGGCGATGTTGGGTCGGTGGGTTTGGCGACCGAATCGATCCACTGCACCGTCCGTGCTTCCTTGTCGCCAGCCTTGATGCTCGTCTTGAAGTTCGACGCTCCCTTGAGTTCGCGAGCATCGCCGGTGATTTTGACGGAACCGTCGACCGTAATGTCGATGGAAAGCGTCGCGCCACTTCCGGCCCCCGTCCCTGTGTCCGCATCTGCGCCCGCCCCTGCCGATGCGGCATCAACCTTGAGTCCACCCAGTGCGAAACGAAGAGTGTTCCACGAGAATGAAACCCCGGCCTGAGGATAGGGTTTCGTGTCGTCGGCGTCGATCATCGCCATGGATCCCGAAAGCTTGAACGCTCCCAACGCTTCTGCGGTGTTGGTCGATGCCGTGGTTCCCGCGTCTGCTTCGGAGCCTTCCGAAAAATCGCACGCATAAGTGGTAGTGAGGTTTTTCGACCAGCCATCCTTGTCGGCATCTTCGGACTCACCTGAGGTTTTCATGCAGTCCTTGTAGGGGTCCGCATCGGCGTTCAGAGCCGAGGTTTCCGCGAGGAGGCGCACCCACTGCGCCCCCGCGCTCGTACCCCCCAAAGCGCCCGCTCCCGCTGAGGACGCTGCGAGGCCGCTCGATTGCAGACTCGTTGCATCTTGGAGTGCCGGATTTCCTTGTGTGGCCACTTTCTGGAAGTCCTGCTTGCGGGCAGAGGCCGCTGATTTGTCGAGCGTTCCCTTGGGGGCCGTTGGTCGCGATTCGCTCACGCCCCCCGTACCGGGACCTCCAGCATCGCCAGTGCCTCCGTTGGACCCCTCGTCTTGGCTGCAAGCAGCTAGTCCAAGACACCCCACCAGCGAGAAGGCGATGGCGGCCTTGCGAGTAAGGACTGCGCACAGGAGGATGCTGGCGCGAGCGAATCTCGGGACTCCGAGACCTGCCGGAACGGAAAAGGGGAAACACGATTTCATGGGAGGATCTCCTCTCGTAGGGGGCGCGTGAGGAGTATCCTACACCGTCGCTGGGCCCGGCACGAAGAGGTGGGCGCGCTTCAGACGCCGCTGGGTTCCACTGTGAGGAGCACTTCACCCGTGGTGACAGCCGTCCCTGGCTTTGCCAGCACGCCTTTCACCTTTCCGTCGCACTCCGCGATGATCCTGTTCTCCATCTTCATTGCCTCGATGACGACGAGGACTTCACCTTCCTTCACCAAAGCACCGTCGGCGACGTTCACCGCGAGGACCTTGCCCGTCATAGGCGACTTGAGTGGGCCACCCCCCAAGCTCGCGGCCGACTTCTTGGGTTCCACCGGGCGCACTGGAGTCACCAAAAGGCTCCGTGCGGTCGCGACCTCGCCGAGACGAAAGCGGTGAATCCCTCGTTTGCCGGTCACGAATCGTGTCGGCAAGCGGACCACGCGGGTCCCCAAAAGGAGGCTTTCGCCGTCGCCGATAAAGGCGGCCTCAAGGGCCTCTGCTGGGGCTCCCTCGGGGGTAACGAGCACGACGAATCGCTCGCCTGGTGCAGGTGGACGCGCCACTACGGAGTCGGGGATGTCAATAACGAAACTGCCCGCGTCGTGCGGATTCTTGACCGTGAACTTCATCGTTAACTCCCTATCCTGCGTGTGGCCTCTAGGCGTGCGGCCCACGACCACGCGCCCTGATCGCCCTCGCTCGCGTGCGTCGACTCACCCGCACTCAACCTTCCTCCACCCGCAGAAGCGTCGGGCACCGTGGCGTCGCTCGTGCCGCGGGCTTGCTGCAAGCCGACCCTGAGCGCTGCTGCGGCAGCCTGTTCAGGACCAATGGGTCCACGTCCCTTTTCGGCGCGCGCCAGGAGGTCTTCGTTCTCCTCCACGTAACGAGTTGTGTAGTCGCCCTCTCGAAAGCGCGGGTCTTCCATAAGCGCCTGCGCGTAGGGAATGGACGTCTCGACGCCCTCGAGGCGGAACTCGCCCAGCGCGCGACGCATTTTGTTCATGGCGTCTTCGCGGCTCTCACCGTGGACGATGAGCTTTGCAATCATGGAGTCGTAAAATTCGGGGATCCGATAGCCGGAGTAGATGTGCGAGTCGACACGAACGCCAGGTCCCGCGGGGAACTCCACCCGAGTCACGAGCCCGGGATTGGGACGGAAGCCGTTGTAGGCGTCTTCGGCATTGATGCGGGCCTCCATGGCGTGCCCGCGCAACACGATTTGCTCCTGTTTCCAAGGGAGGGCCTCGCCCCGCGCGACGCGTAGCTGCCACTGCAAGAGATCGACACCGGTAACCAACTCCGTCACCGGGTGCTCTACTTGAATGCGGGTGTTCATTTCCATGAAATAGTATTTTTCGGGCGACTCGAGGATGAACTCCACCGTCCCCGCGTTGACGTAACCAACGCTCTGCGCTGCCTTCACCGCGACCTCACCCATGGCATGCCGGGTGCTATCGGAGACGAAGCTCGAAGGCGCCTCCTCGATGAGTTTTTGGTGGCGGCGCTGGATGGTGCAGTCGCGCTCGAACAAATGGATGGTGTTGCCCTTGCCGTCGGCTATCACCTGGATTTCTACGTGGCGCGGGCGTTCGATGAAGCGTTCGCAAAAGACCTCGGGGTTCCCAAAGTAACTTTGGGCCTCGCGCACGCACGCCTCGAACGCCGGAGCGAGCTCGGCGTCGGCGCGCACCACACGCATGCCGCGCCCGCCCCCGCCAGCTGCGGCCTTCAAAATAAGCGGGTAACCGATTTGCGAAGCGACCGCCTGGAGGTCGGAGGCGTCCTTGAGTGGCTCGTTCTTGCCTGGCGCGCAAGGCACCCCGGCGGCTGTCACCTTGCGTTTGGCGACGGTCTTGTCGCCCATATCGTGGATGGCCTGCGGCGATGGTCCGATCCAAACGAATCCCGCCTCGAGCACCGCGTTGGCAAACGCCGGACTCTCGGAAAGGAACCCGAATCCTGGGTGGACGGCCTCGGCACCGAGTTCGCGCGCGGCGCGCAAAATTGCGGGCACGCTGAGGTAGCTCTCAGCGCTCGGGCCCGGGCCGATGCAGGCGGCGGCGTCCGCGAGCGAGACGTGGCGCGAGTGGATGTCCGCCGTGGAGTAGACGGCGAGGGGTGAAAGACCGAGGTCGCGGCAGGCGCGAATGATGCGAACGCCGATTTCACCGCGGTTCGCGATGAGGACCTTCGAAAACGGCGCGAAACGCAGCGGAAGATACAGGGAGTTGGAGGCCATGGCGAGCTTGCCTTTCACAGGGGGATGTTGCCGTGCTTGCGACGGGGGCTCGCGCGGCGCTTGCCCGCGTTGGCAGCGAGCGCCGAGGCCAGGAGACGCCGGGTGTGGCGGGGCTCGACGACATCGTCGATGAAGCCTTTGCTCGCCGCCACATAGGGGTTGGCGAAGGTGTCGCGATAAGCGTCGATGAGCTCTCGCCGCTTGGCCTCGGGATTGGGGCTCTTGGCAATTTCGTTCTTGAAAATGACGTTGCAGGCCCCCTCGGGCCCCATTACGGCGATTTCGGCCGACGGCCATGCGATGTTGTAGTCGGCCCCGATGTGCTTGGAGTTCATGACGTCGTAGGCGCCGCCATAGGCCTTGCGCGTGATGACGGTGAATCGAGGCACCGTGGCTTCGCTGAACGCATAGAGCAGCTTAGCGCCGTGCTTGATGATTCCGCCGTATTCCTGCTCCGTACCTGGAAGGAATCCGGGAACGTCGGTGAACACGCACAGGGGAATGTTGAATGCGTCGCAAAAGCGCACGAAACGCGCGGCCTTCACGCTGGCGTTGATGTCGAGCACGCCCGCGAGGCTCATGGGGTTGTTCGCGACCACGCCCACGCTTTTTCCGCCCAACCGGGCGAAGCCCACGAGGATGTTCTTGGCGTACCCAGGTTGCAACTCGAGGAACGACCCTTCATCCATCACGCGCCGGATGACGTCGTGCATGTTGTAGGGTTGGTTGGGGTTATCGGGGATGATGGCGTTGAGTTCCACATCCGCGCGGTCCACCGGGTCGGTAACCGGCAATGAGGGGGGCGATTCGAGGTTGTTCTGGGGAAGATAGGAGAGCAGCTTCTTGACGAAGCCCAGCGTTTCATATTCATCGACGCACGTTGCGTCGGCAACGCCGCTGCGCGTGGCGTGCGTCTCGGCTCCGCCGAGGGCCTCGAATTCAACGTCCTCGCCCGTCACCGTCTTGATGACGTCGGGCCCTGTGATGAACATGTGGGAAGTGCCCTGAGTCATGATGATGAAGTCGGTAATGGCGGGTGAGTAGACCGCCCCTCCGGCACAAGGTCCGAGGATGGCGCTGATCTGAGGCACGACGCCCGAGGCGAGCGTATTTCGATGGAAAATGTCGGCGTAGCCGCCCAGCGATGCGACGCCTTCTTGGATGCGGGCGCCTCCGGAGTCGTTGAGTCCCACGACCGCCGCTCCGTTTTGGAGCGCGAGGTCCATGACTTTGCAGATTTTCCGCGCGTGCATCTCGGAAAGGGAGCCGCCGAACACCGTGAAATCCTGGGCGAACACATAGACATCCCGTCCGCCAACCTTGCCAAAGCCCGTTACCACGCCGTCACCCGGAACCTTTTGGCTCGGCATGTCGAAGTCGACGCAGTTGTGCACGACGAAGGCGTCTAGCTCCACGAAGGTGCCGGGGTCGAGGAACTCCCCGACGCGTTCGTGGGCCGTCATTTTGCCCTTGGCATGCTGTGCGGCCACGCGTTTGGTGCCGCCGCCCTCGAGCGTGCGCGCACGCTCACGCTGCAATTTCTCGATGGCTTGCTGGGTGGTGAGGGTCATCCGGTTCGCTCCCCGTGTATGGTGTGCCGGACACTGTAGTGACCGCTTCCGAGTTTGCAACCAGCCGACGGCATGGTCTGGTCCGCGCGGCGCGAACCACGGCAAATTGCCCCTACCTTGCAAAAGGCATGGCGGGTGGCTAAGAGCGGCCTTGAAGAAAAATTCCGGGAAAGGTTAAGTTATGTTTGGCAGGTTCGCGCTGCGTCACCATTCATTGGCGAAGAAGATACGCGAGGCCATCGGCGTGCGGGAGAAGTTTTTCGTGCAGCCCTACATCCTGGGCGTCTGCGGCGGATCGGGGAGCGGCAAGACGACTTTCTGCGAGAAGCTCGTTTCCCTCTTGGGCGCCGATCGCGTCGCCCATCTCCGCCAAGACGACTACTACCGTGATCTTTCCCATCTTGACGCCGACACCCGCGCTCGCGTCAACTTCGACCATCCCGAGTCCATAGAATTCGGGCTCCTCGCTATGCACCTCGACCACCTCGTCCAAGGTCTCGATGTAGCGGTTCCCAAGTACGACTTCGCCTCGCACACGCGTACGAGGATCCAGCAGATCGTTTCGCCCAAGCCCGTAGTCCTCGTCGAAGGCATCCTCCTGTTCGCCGACGCGAGCACGTCATCGCGCATCCACCACAAGATTTTCATCGAGACCTCCGAGGAGGTGCGCTTCGCGCGCAGGTTGCGGCGGGACGTGCGCGATCGCGGCCGCACCCCCGAGAGCGTGGAGTGGCAATTCAGTTCCACGGTGAAGCCCATGCACAATCTTTACGTTGAGCCCAAAAAGCTGCTTGCAGACCGCGTCATTTCGGGCGAGAACCCCTTCGAGCCGGCACTCGTCGAGCTCTCCTCGGTCCTCATGCGAAACGCCCTCATGCGCTAAGTCAACGGTGGCGCCGGGTCGGACCCCGGAGCGTTGACGCACGGTCCCCATCTGTCATGCTCTGTTCCTTCCCCTCGCGTATGGGCGAAAACCGGAGGAGTCAGCATGAAGACCGTGGTCGATTGGCGTCAACGCGAGCACCCGCACGAATTTGAATTCCAGGGCACGACTGATGACGGGCTCACGGTGGAAATCGGAGCACGCAGTGTTGCCGACGGCCCCAAAACAGCCCCCACGCCCAAAGAGCTCGTCGCTATGGCCATGGGCTCCTGCAGCGGCATCGACGTGGTGTCCACCCTGCGCAAGATGCGTCAGCCGCTGGTCCGACTGCGCGTGAGTTGCGACATCGAGGTGGGCACGGGGGTTCCCGCCGTCTTCGAGCGGTGCCTGATGACCTACGAGGCCGAGGGTGAGGGGCTCTCTTCCAATCGCGTGGCGCACGCGGTGAAGCTCTCGTTCGATACGCATTGCGGCGTGAGCATCATGATCAAGCGCGGCGGTTGCGAGGTGGCTGCGCGCCTCCTGGTCAACGGCGTGGAGGTTCCAATCGCATGACGGGCGTCGGCATCCTCATCACGGGTAACGAGGTCCTCTTCGGAAAGACACGCGACACCAACGGTCCGCACATGGCGTCCGCGCTGCGGAAGGTCGGCGCAGAGGTCCGCCGCTCCATCGTCTGCGGCGACGACCGCGAGGAAATCCTCCGCAGCTTCGATTACCTCTTCGAGGCGGCTGATGTCGTCCTCATGACGGGTGGGCTCGGTCCCACGTCGGACGATCTCACGGCGGAGCTCGTGGCGCGTTACTTCGCTCTCCCTCTCGAATTCAATGACGAGGCTTGGCAGGCCTGCATCGATGCGTTCGCGCGCATGGGACGCAAGACAGTCCCCGAAACCAACCGCAAGCAGGCGCGACTTCCGAAAGGTTGCCAGTTGCTTCCCAACCCCAACGGCACGGCCGTGGGCTTTCGCGTCGAAGGCGAGGTCAAGGGTCGAAGGCTTGCGTTGTACGCCCTGCCCGGCGTTCCCTTCGAGATGGAACCCATGTTCGCGACCTCTGTGCTTCCGAATCTCACCGCCCCGGGCTGCGTCAGCCTGCAGCGCACGTGGCAGGTTTTCGGCCTCGGCGAGAGCGCGATGCAGGAACGGGTGGCCGTCCTCGAGGCGCGGATCGCCGAGGAGATCCCCACCGCCGTCGTGGCTTACCAGGCCCACGCCGGATACGTCACGTATAGCGTCTTTGTCGCAGCACCCGACGCAACGCAAGCTGCGCGCGTAGCGGCTTTCCTCGATGGAATCGTCGCCTCGGGCGTGCGTGATGCCTTCGGCCACCACGTGGTGAGCGAAAGCGAGCTTGCGCTCGCTCCCTTCGTCGTTTCGACCTTCGGCGACGCAGGCCTGAGCCTCGCCGTTGCGGAAAGCTGCACGGGAGGTGCCCTCTCCAAGGAGATCACCGCGGTGGCCGGGAGTTCGAGGTGCTTCCAAGGTGGAATCACCACTTACGCCAACGATTGGAAAAGAGATTTCCTTGGAGTACCCGCGGAGGTCATAGCGACGCACGGCGCTGTCAGCGAGCAGACTGCCGCGGCCATGGCCGTTGGAATGCGCGCAAGAGCCGGGGTCGACATCGCCGTTTCCATCACCGGTGTCGCAGGTCCAGGCGGCGGGAGCGAGCAAACACCCGTGGGCACGGTTTGTTTTGGCATCGCGGTGCGGAGTGCGCGTGTGCCCATGACGGCCTTGGCGGAGCGACTCGGCCGCTTCAAGTGGCGTTCGCCCCCGTCTGCCGACCTGGGCGAGCCATCGCACGCGGCATTCGCTGAGGAGTCGAGCGTCATCACGCTCACGACGACCGCATCGTTCGGAGCGCGGTCGCGTCGCGAGGTCATCCAGATGCGCGCCGTGGTGTTCGCGCTAGGAAGCCTCGCTGTGCTCGCGGGCCTTGTAACGAAGGAGCCTCAATGAGGTCTCCGCGCGAAAGGTGGATGGCGCTCTTCATGTTTGTCCCGCTCGCCACCATGGGAGTTCTCTTTTTTGGTCACACTCCTCGCGCGTTCGCCCAAGATGCCGACGTCGATCCCTTCGAACCACTGCGCGATGAAGGTGACCCCGACCTCGATGCCCAAGACGAGCAGGAACGCAGCCCGTTGTTCCTGCATTACGGGTTTGCACTGGGGATCGGCACAGGAAGCAGCTTTCTGGAGCCTCCCCGGCGTTCGGCCATCGAGGAGTCCGTTTGGGCTTTGCGTTTCTCGTTGGGAGTTCCGTTTGCTCCTCTGGAGGAGGGTACTTTTAGCGCCGCCTTCGACTTCGCCCTGGAGTATCCCACGGACATCCGCACATCTTCGGGGCAAAACAGGCATCGATTCCGCATCGACCCCCGCATCGCCTATGCATGGGAAGTCCTCTTCCTCGACGACGTCGCCCTGGTGCTCGAGGGTGGATTGGGCTTTGGCGTCGAACGGGTCCATTTTGCACGGTCCGACCTCCTGGCCTACGGACCCACCACGAGCGTGGGGGCCACGGCCTACATTGATCGCGTGGCCTTGCTCACGGGGCACACGCCGTTTGCCCGCATGAATTTTCGATACAAGCCTGCCTTGTCCAAATACCGTTCGACGGGTGGGCCGTCGGACGAGGAGCTGGTTTCCAATCCCCCAGAGGCTCGCACGGGCTTCGCGGCGCGGGGGTCGTTCTCCTCACTCGGCACGGGCGCCGACCTCGGCGTCAGCGGGGAACGCAGGGCCGACGGTTCGCGCGATTTGGCGTTCGTGGGCTTCGGGTACGATTGGCAGCGTTACCTTGACGTCCGCCGAGAAGCGGGTGTCGGTCCGGGCGTCCGAGCGAACAGCTCGGCGAGCATCGGGTTCACCACCTTCCATGTGGGTTTCGAGCGGTCTTTTTGAGATCCTTTCGAGCGCGACGGGAAGAAATCAGATTTTGCGGATCTTTGCGAAAATCGACTTCACGTCCAGGGGGTAATGAGCGTCCGTAAGCGCTTCCATGGGGAGGCTGAGGTTCTCGGCGATAATCTCACGTATGCGCGGCAGGTGGATGTTCTTGCGCTCGAGGCGGTTGTTGGAAGCCCAATGCGCCGCGGCCACGATGAGACCCGACACCTGCTCGGCGGTCAACTTCTCGGTATTAATGGTCAGGTCGAAGTCGACGTGGTCGCTAATGTCGATACCGTAGAGCTGGAGGTACCGCTTGCGGTTCGACTCGTCGCGCTTGAGGGTTTTGTAGAGCACGGCTTCGTAAGTCGACTGTTTCTCGGTTTCGCGCTTGTTTATGCGAGCGGCGCGCGCCTCGAGGGAGGCTGTGAGCCAAATGCGCATGTCCGCTTCCATAAGCCACGCCGCAAGGCGCGTGCCCAACACGATGCGTTGGTTGAGCGCCGCGCGGATGAGCTGAAGATCGGTGAGGTAATCGTAAAGGAAATTCGAGGGCGACTCGCGCTGGACGTCCTCGAACGCCATGTCGAGGTCGCGGGCGAGATCGCGGAACGTGTAGTTCATGATGTCGAGGCCGAGGCTTTTGCCGACGTTCGACGTCGCCGTCGTGTTGCCGCAGCCGCTGTGCCCGGAAATGGCAATCCTCATCCGTCGCTCCTTGCCCCGAAGTCGTCGCCTGTGTGAACGTGGACGAACGACTATACCATGCGCGCCGTCCGGTCGAGCACCAGGCGGCCCAAAGGAGTGCCGCCCATGGAAGCCCTCGGCCCCGACACGGTCCGCAGCATCGCCCGGCTCGCTCGCCTCGCCCTAACCGACGACGAGTGCGAGCGGTACGGACGAGAACTCGGGAAAATTCTCGAGGCATTCGATGCCCTCGCGCGCGCGGATCTTCCCGCATGTCCATCCTCGGGGGGGGTGGGACTGCCCAAGGGGCTAGGAGCCGTTCCAGCGGCTGTGTTTCTTCCTGCGCAATCGCCTGGGCCTGAGTCCATAGTTAAGTCCATGTCGTCGGAGACGTTCCTCCGTGCCGCACCCGACCGCGAGGGAGACTTCGTCCGCGTGCCAGCGATTCTCGGAGGGAACCCATGATGACCCAGGGCCCCTCGCTCGCCGATCTCTCGCTAACGTTCGCATCCGACTCCCGCGCTCACGCCGCCACATCGCTTTCTCCCCGCTTTCAGTCCGGCGACCTTTCACCCGTCGCGTATTTGGGGTGCTTGCTCGCGCACATCCAAAAGGCCAATCCGGGCGTCAACGCCCTCACTTCCGTGCAATCCGAGGCCGCGCTCGCACGTGCCCGGTCCCTGGAATCAAAAGGCCCTTCCGAGGGGCAGCCGCTCTTCGGGGTTCCGGTTGTCATCAAGGAGAATATTCAAAAGGTCGGTTTCCCGGTGCAATGTGGTTCACGCATCCTTGAAGGGTATCTTGGCCAGTTCGACGCCACCGTCGTCGAACGTCTTGAGGCCGCGGGTGCGATTCTCCTGGCCACCGCCAACATGGATGAGTTCGCCATGGGCTCCTCCAACGAAACAGGGGTCAATGGCCCGGTGCGCAATCCCCACGACCCGACCCGCGTGAGCGGCGGGAGTTCTGGAGGGTCCGCCGTAGCGTGCGCATTGGGGTTCGCGCCTGTTACGCTCGGCTCCGACACCGGTGGGAGCGTCCGACAGCCCGCGGCGTTTTGCGGCGTCTACGGCTTCAAGCCAAGTTACGGTCGGGTGTCGAGGCATGGCCTTGTGGCCTATGGATCCAGCCTCGATCAAATCGCGCCCTACGCGCGAACCGCCGCCGATCTCGACGTCGTGCTCTCGGTTATTGCCGGAGAGGATCCCCGCGACGCGACGACTTTGCCTGGTGGATACGTGGCGCATCCGGACCGCGCCACCATTGCCGGTGCGCGTATCGGCATCCCACGCAGAATTGTCGGCATGAAGGGCGGAGGGGGCGAGGGAGGGCTCGACGCCCAGGTTTCATCGGCCTTCGCGTCCGCCGAAAGAGCACTCAGGGAGCGGGGGGCCGTCATCATTGACGTCGATATTCCCGCGCTGGAGCTGGCGATTCCTATTTACTACGTCCTGGCATGCGCGGAGGCGTCGAGCAACTTGGCTCGTTACGATGGCATTCGCTACGGTCGCAGGGCTGCCGGTTGTGCCACCCTCGACGAACTTTACGACCGCTCGCGCGCAGAAGGGTTCGGCGACGAAGTCAAGCGGCGCATCGTGTTGGGGACGTTCGCGCTCTCGGCGGGCTACCAGGACGCGTATTACGGTCGCGCCCAGGCGGCGCGGCAAGTCCTTTGCGCTTCGTTCGATCGTGTTTTCGAAGAGGTCGACTTCGTGCTCACCCCCACGGCGCCGACTCCGGCCTTCCCGCTAGGCGCACATGCGGGAAATCCCCTGGGCATGTACCTCAACGACCTCTTCACGATTCCCGCCAACCTCGCACGCCTGTGTGCTGTCAGCGTACCCGCACCCGTGGATGCCGGTGGATTGCCGGTCGGCCTTCATTTCGCAGCTCCACGCGGTGCCGACGCGAAGCTTGTGGCGCTCGCGCGCGCACTCGAGGAGGAGGGGCTTTGCCACGTTGCCGCACCGAAGTCCTGGACGTCCGGGGGGCCGACATGAACGATTCAAGGGAGAGAGCATCCCATACGGGCGTTGTTGAAACGTCCTACGACGGTGTGCGGGAGGCATTACGAAAATACGATGTCGTCATCGGCATCGAGGTTCATTGCCAGCTCGCGACCGCCACGAAAATCTTCTCGTCCTCCGCGGTAGCCTTCGGCGGGAGTCCCAACACCCATGTGGATCCCACCTGCGTCGGTTTGCCCGGTGCGCTCCCCGTGCTCAACGAGGCATGCGTCGACCTCGCCCTGCGCATGGGAATCGCGACCGAGTGCCACATCCCGCGCGTGAGCGTGTTCGAGCGCAAGAACTACTTCTACCCCGACCTTCCCAAGGGATTCCAAATCACTCAGTTCGCCCAGCCCGTGTGCCGCGACGGTCACGTTGCGCTGGCCTCTGGCAAAGTCGTGCGCATCCAACGCATCCAGCTCGAAGAAGACGCGGGAAAGAATCTCCACGTGGGATCGGCATCGCTTTGCGACTACAACCGCGCCGGCGTCGGGCTCATCGAAGTCGTCTCACATCCTGACATGGGAACCCCCGAGGAGGCGTCCGAGTACGTGCGGAGGCTCCATCAGCTCGCTGTGAGTCTGGGCGTCTCCGACGGCGACCTCGAACGCGGAAACTTTCGCGCCGACGCCAACGTATCGCTCAAACCGAAAGGCTCGCCCAACCTGGGTCAGCGCACCGAAACCAAGAACGTCAATTCGTTCCGATTTCTCGAACGGGCCATCGCGCGCGAGGTCGAGCGGCAGTTCGAAATCCTTGAGTCGGGGGGCCGTGTTGTCCTTGAAACGCGGGGCTACGACTCAGAGGCCGACCGTGGCTTCTCACAACGCAGCAAGGAGGAGGCGCACGACTATCGCTACTTCCCCGAGCCCGATCTCCCTCCCGTCATCGTAACGGAGCAACGCATCGCCCGCGTGCGCGGCGAGCTCCCCGAACTCCCCGAGGCGAGGGCGGCGCGTTACGTCGCAGTCCACGGCCTCTCCGAGCGCGACGCTGCCTCCATCGCCTCGCTGCGTTCTGCTTGGATGTGGTTCGATGCCGCCATGGCTCATCCGATTCTTTCCGGGAAGGTCGACGGCAAGACAGTCGCGCACTTCCTTCAGGCCGAGGTTCTGCGCCTCGCGCGCGTCCGTGCGGACGCCGCCGGAAGGTCGCTCGACGAACTCGACGAGATCGGGGGCCTTCCGGTTGCCGTTGATGCGGGCACGCATATTCTCGCGCTCGTTGGAGAAGGGACGCTGAGCCTTCGCATGGCTCGAGACGTGGTAGACGAGGTCGTGGCCACGGGCGCCTCACCCGCTGACGTCGTGCGCGCCAAAGGACTCGTGCAGGTGTCCGACGAAGGCGCCATCGCCGCACTCATCGAGCGGGTGCTTGCGGACAATCCCAAGAGCGTGGCCGACTACCTTGCGGGTAAAGAGAAGCTCATGGCGTTTTTCGTAGGGCAGGCCATGAAGCTTGGGCAGGGCAAACTCAATCCCGCCAAGGTTAACGAGGCGCTCGCGCAGGCGTTGCAGTTACTGCGTGGGTAACGGGTCAGTGGCGCTCGGCCCGGTTTCCGAAGGAGCGGGTATTGGCGCCATTGTAGGACACTCCACGCCTTCCGGCGCTCCAAGCTGCTTTGGGTACTTGCACCTGACGTGGTCAGTCGATGGGCAGTCTGTTGTGGTGGGGTAGCGGCTCGCATGAACTTCGTAGAAATCACGAACACGAACCATGGTGCGTCGTCTCATGTTCTTTTTTTTTTGCCCATAGTCCTCCTCGTTGGAGTCCAAAATGAGCTTTTGCTGCTCCACGGCCTTGTGGATTTCGATCACGCTTCTATGAACCAAATCCTTATCGACTATCCAGGAAAGGGCACCATTGACTCCAACTAGCAAGTTATCCATGCAGGT
>JBIKVI010000041.1:0-20789 GCA_044356935.1 Silvanigrellaceae bacterium
ATCGGCGCGATGCCGACGGCGTGCGCGCCGTGAACTTCTCTCCCGTGTTCACCCTGTGGGACAGGCTCTTCGGAACGTTCGAGCCGTCCCACGCCGCACGCGGTCTGCCCGCGCCGCGCGAGTACCCGCTCGGCGTGACCGGCGAAGAGAACCCAACCCATCGCGATAACCTGCGGGCGTTGGCGGGCTATTAATCCTGCGTTGTGCTCGTCGCACTTAGAGAAGCGACCTCAGAAAAGATTTAGGACCGAACCAAAGCGCAACCCGGCAGCGCGGCGCCTATCGAACGCGAACTCGCGCGCGAGTCGTGTTTCCTCATAAAAAAGACCTAAGCCCAAGGGTGCGAAGCGCGTCATGAAGGTCACATCCAAGCCGACCCGCCCTTCGAACCCAGATTGTATCAGCCCTAAGGAAACACGTTGACGTGGGAAATAGGCCACGGAAGCCGTCAAGGAATGGCTCATCAGCGAGGAGGCAAAGGGGCGGAAAGTCATTTCGCCGCTCGCGCCATTCACGTGCAAAGGCAACAGCGTTGCGGTGCCTTTTCGGAGCGAGCCCACACCGAGCATGTCTTTTCCGACGAGCCCCAACCCCAGGTTGCTCCTCCACACTCGGCTCGTCCGCGCCAGAGCGCGCCAGCTCATGACATTCTCCTGGACGACACGCATCTCGGCGTCGCTCGGAATCACGTACTTCTCTCGCGCGTATCCTAGTGTGCCTGAAAATCCGAAGCCCGAAGCGGAATGGACGTCCAATCCGGCCTCAAGCCCAATATTGGTCTGACTTACCAAAAACGCAGACCCGCTGCCGCCGGCGCGGCCCTCACTGGCCAGAGTCGATGAGTACGGAAAAACAACAAGCCTGGCCCCTCCCGAACCTAAGGTATAAGGGGCTGGGAGGGCCGGCACTTCGTCAGTCTGTGGCTCCCGTTTGAGGGGAGACGCCTCCTTGAAATCAAGGACTCGGGGAGAGGGTTCTTTGGAAACAGGAAACGACGCAACGGGGAGGCGGGCCGCAGGCGCAGGGAGGCGGGCCGCAGGCGCAGGGAGGCGAGCCGCAGGCGCAGGGAGGCGAGCCGCAGGCGCAGGGAGGCGAGCCGCAGCCATGGCCACGGGGAGAGGTTCGTCAGTCTTGATGGGCTCGGGCGCCTCCGCTGCCGCCGCGCGGCCCGTGTCGCCGAGGTCAACAAGGGGGAGCGATAGGGTGGTCCCTGCCTTGACCCAACCGGTGTCGGGATCAACACCTCGGTTCTCGCGGGCCATGCGTGCGACCCATCCGTTGCGCCCATAGAGCGGACAAAGACCTCGGCGCCACAGCAACTGACTCAAAGTATCTCCAGGACGTACGAGGACTTTCTCGTAGGTGTCGAGTGAATCCCCAGTGCGAGCCCTGCACCTCGGAGTCGGGGGGGATGACTTTTCTGTTGCAAGAGCCGAATCCACCTTCGCGTGAATCCTTGCGGGGCTCGCACCTTGCAGGACAGGCATCACCGCGAGAGCCCCTCCAAGCACTCCAATGGCCACAACAGTTTTGGGCAAACCTTTCCCGCGTTCATCGAACGGATGTTCGTCTTCCTCGCGCGAACGCGTGAGAATCGACTTCTTGTACTTGGATGTTGATCTTGCCTCGCTCATATGCGGCGTTTCGGCAGCTCTTTAGAAAAATGAAGGACTCAAGGAAAAGACTCAAGTTCAACGCAACCAAGTCACCCGCGCAACGTGCCATGAAACCCGCTCACGCTACATTCCTCGTCACTTGAGCCGATACCACCCGTAGTCACGACTGAAGGGGTGAGGGGATGCTTCAACTTAAAGGCATGGGATGGTTAGGCTTACTCACCATCGCTGCCGGATGCGAATGGACACCCTTGGGCGGATCGACCTCTAAGGTTTCCGATGACTTTGCTGTAACTGCCAGTTCGTTGGAGTCTTCGGCAAGCGAAGCTGCACCGACACCTTCCGCGGCTGCATCGCCAACGCCCATCGCGTCGGTTCCCGCGCTCACAGAGCTCTTGGTGTACCAAGGCGAAGAAGACCGTGAAATTCCATTTTCATTCCATGGCGATGCCTCGCCTTGGGACATCGTAAGCTTCGAGATGCTGGAACTCTCACCTTCGCAAGGTGCCGTCGTTCGTCGAGACGACGGGCATTTCTTTTTCCGTCCCGCCCAGGATTTCAACGGACGAATTTATCTTGAGTACATGGCAAAAACGAAAAGTTATGTGAAAGAAGGCTACATCCTCATTCTCGTGGCGCCCATCAACGACGCGCCTGAGGTGCAGCCGGGGAGCATCGCCCTATCGGAAGACGAGCCTGGCATTGGAACTTTGGTGGCAAGCGACGTGGAAGGCGATCCCCTGACCTTCGAAGTCGTCGATGCGCCCACCAAAGGAACAGTGGAGTTCACAGATGCTTCCACGGGTGCGTTTAGGTTCACGCCTCACTCGGACGCCAATGGAACCGACACCTTCACCGTTCGCGCGCGCGATGGGTCCTTGGCGTCGAATGTGGCCACGTTCTCTGTGAACATCGCTCCCGTCGAAGATGCGCCGATGGCCGAGGGGTTTACCCTCAACGTTGTTGAAGACGTTGCTACCACGGCCATCCTTCCCGCAACCAACATCGATGGCCACCCACTAACCTTTGAGTTCGTGACCCTTCCGACGAAAGGGCATTTGATTCTTACAGATTCTTCCACGGGTGCGTTCTCTTTCTTGCCCCAGCCTGACGCGACCGGCTCGGATAGTTTCACTTTCCGCGTCCGAGACCCTTTTTTGACGTCCATGACAGCCACCGTCGCCATTGCAATCGCACCAGTGAACGATGCGCCGATCGCCACGGGTCTCGCGCATTCTTCCAACCAGGACACGCCTTTTTCGAATCATCTTCCCGCGAGCGACGTCGAAGGAAATGCACTCACTTTCTCTATCGTCTCAGCGCCCACTCGTGGTTCGCTCACCATGTTCGACGAAAGCACGGGAGCATTCACGTACGTTCCCTCCGCAGGCGCCGTGGGTCTGGAGTCCTTTTCGTTCCGCGCGAACGATGGCGCGGCTTTCTCCAACGTCGCAACGGTGTCTATTTCGCTGGTGGATACGCAGGCCCCCCTCGCTTCACTGGTTTTGACATCCCCCTCTCCGAGCGCGAGCCGAACGGCCGCTGCAAATGTGTCGTTGGTAGAGAACGGCCCGTTGTCGGGCGTAACGTACGCGCTCTTTGAGACATCTGAAGCGTGCGCTTCCGCGTCTCCCCCTGACGATGCTTGGCTTGCCTGGCCATCGGTGTCCGACGCGTTTTCGACGACAGTCGAAGCCAGCGATGGCGATGGCACGAAAACGATCTGTCTGAGGCTTCGCGATGGCGCCTCTCTCCCCTCCTCCGCATCTGCCTCATTCCTACTCGACCGCCTCGCGCCTTCCGCTCCTTCCGTCGCCTTGGTCACTCCCTCGGCCGCTCTCCCAGTTACGAGCACACCTTCGCTGCAATGGAGCGCCGTTTCCTGCGAAGCCGGAACGCAGTTGGCGAGTGTCGAGTCGGCCGTCGCGCCAGCATCCGATAGCTCCGCCTGGCAGGAGTGCGCAGTGGGGCAAGCGAGCACATTGGCTCTATCGACCGGTGACGGGAGCAAAGTCGCGCGTGTATTCGCGCGCGACGCTGCGCGAAACATCTCCGCAGCGGCGAGCCTGACGGTACTCTTGGACACGACCGCGCCGACCCTGGCGTTCGTAAGCCTTCCCGCCATCGTAAGAGCTGGGGTCGCAACAAGCGTTTCTATTTCTTTAACAGACGCCTTCTTGAGCTCGGACGAGAATGTCGTGCTCGAATGGTCCACCGATGGTGCGAACTGGTCGCAAGTGGCGTCGGGCGCGTCCCCTGCGGGAGCCGCCAGTGGTTCGACGACGACTTTGACCTGGAACACCCCGGTTTCTACGGCGTCCGGTACTCTGCGCGCGAGGCTACGGGATGCGGCAACGAATCTGGGAACCACGTTGGCAAGTGTCGTGGTCGATGGATCTGGCCCCGCCATTTCGGGATTGTCGCTTGCAGGAGGCGCGGCAAACACCACAACGAGCACCGTGGATGTCGGCGTCACACTCTCCGATCAGGACGCCGTTTCGGCCGTCTGCTTTCTCGTCAATACGGCGACGCCACCTTCCGAGGGCAATATTTGCTGGCGACGGCTCGGACAGCCCGGATACCTCGCTGCAGTCGCGCCCGCGGCAACCGTGACTTTGGCCACTCCCGTGCTGCTTGGATACTCGTCTGGAAGCTACACGGTGTATGCATTCGCGCGCGACCGCCTGGGCAACGTGAGTTCCTTGTCTGCGAGCGGAGTCGGGACGGCGGGTGTCGATCGCGCCACCATTTCCTTCTCGGTTCCGCCAAGTCCACAAGTCGTGTTTGCCTTGGCGGGCAACCGCGACGACCTTCCCGCAGTCCCAAGCACCTCCGACTTGAGCGTCCCCGAAGGCACCCCTTTCATCGTCAAATGGAGGGTTCAGGGGGCCTCCTTGGGTGCCACCCCAATCGCATTGGAGTGGACCAGCGACGGAACCAGCAGGAACTCCCTTCAATCAAGTTTAGTGAATGGGGCCAATGGGGCCTGCACCATCGACCACGGCTCTTCTTCGGCCGACGATGGCGCCACCGGCTGTTGGATAGGAACGAGCCCGTCGAATAACGCATTCTTGGTGTCCGTGCGCGTCTCCGACACCAATGGATCCGTGGGCACGGGGTCCTCGAGCCTGCTCAACTCCACCAACGTACGTTTCCTCGCGGGGAACACGGACGCAGGCTACGGCGCTAGCCCACCGCTCGCCGTCGTGCTTTCAAGCAATCTCGACGCCGGCCCAGACTACGCGGACGCAGGCTCTCTCGTGGTCACCAAAGGCGGTGTCATCTACTTTAGGGACTGGCAACGCGGCATCGTGCGCATCGACCCTAACGCGGCAACCACAGCAGTGCTCGTGCGACGAGGCTCATCGAAGACCGGGGACGGAGGATCCGTAGCGAGCGCCACCGTCATGCGGCCCTATCGCATCGCACTCGATGCGAATGAGGATCTTCTCGTGCTCGATGACGATCGCATTCGAAAAATCACCTTATCCACGAATCCTCCTACGATTTCCACTTTCATCGGCGGAGGGAGCCTAACGACGGCCAACCTACTTCCACACGAACTCGCCATCGCAGGCGTCACCCTGAATGCGAACGCAACGAACTTCCGGCAAGGCCCATTCCTTCCTTTGCCCAATGGGGACCTGCTTTTTCGGAGCGAACGATTCGAGAACCACGGCGCCTCGCTGAGACGTTACAGCGCGGCTACCGGACGCATTGAGCTCTTGGGACCATTCGGAGGAGTCGGCCACTCCGGCGATGCCTCAGTCGACCTCTCACAATGCCCAATCTTGCCGATCCAAGCCGGCTTCAACCCCGACTCCAGCGAGCTCACGGCGCTGCTCGCCGCGACTCAAACCGGTGCCAATTGCGCTTCCCAAGGCTCGACGGTCTGGTCGAATCGTCGAATCCGCTTCGACCCCGTCACGCTCCAGGCGCTGACGCCGGCTCCTGCGCCAATATCAACCCTCGATGCGCGCGCGTTCCAAAATCAAACGCTCGACGGGCAAATTTATGTTGGCAACAAATCCAGTTCGAATCCTGGACTGTATAAATTCAACGTCGGAAGCAATTCCTGGAGCCGCGTCGTCGGAAATGGAAGCAAAGGCTATTGCAATGATGGGGTGCTCGTATCGAACTGCCCAACCGAAATAACCGATTCGTTCGTCGACCGTGAAGGGAGGATTTACGTCGTCGACAACGGCCTCATTCGCTTCGTCGATACTGCGAACCGATTCGTGACCATCGCCGGTCAACGGCAATCGGCTGGGAATGGGGGGAGTCCTCTTGCCGCGCGCTTCTCGAAGCTGACTCACATCAAAACCTACACCGACATGGGGTCCGGGTCTGCTCAGGACAAAGCCGTGCTCTACGATTCAGGAAGCGGGATGGTGCGGGAGTTTACGCTCGGAGGAACCATCGAGCACGTAGCGGGAACCGGTTCGGGTAGCCCACCTGTGGTAGGGAGTTCCGCGGCGACTTCGGACGTTCGGATGGCAGCGTGGTCACGGACCTACTGGTCATTCGGGCTCGACGCCGCCACGGGAAACATCTATTCGTCGACGTCGACGGGCATTGGGTACATTCGGCGAGATACCGGCGTATGGACGAGTTTCGTGGGCACGACGGGAGGGTCCCCCACGCCATTCGATACCACTCCGGGAGCTTCAATGGCCATAGAAGGGGCCAATGTTGGATTCAGCACCGTGCCCGCCGCGGGGACGTGGCAAGGAAGCTTGATTCTTGGCGAGAATGACACATCGTTGGTGGCGCTCAACTACCGATGCAACGCGTCGAATGCCGTTAACTGCGCTAACGTCCTCCTGAATCTCTACCGCAAGAGCGATGGCCGACAAACCCACCTCGCTGGGATTGCAGGGGGGTCGAGCGGATTTGGAACCACGTTTCCTGTTCTAACGGAGAATTGGCAGCTCAGCTCGATTCTTACTCAATATTCGGAAATTCACTGGGACCAAACAACGAGCAAGTGGCTCCTCGCCCAACGCGACACGAACACCATCCGCGGCCTTCAGACGGGAGAGAACGTGGCGACAGTCGCCACGACCAACGTCAACATCAACGGATTCGCCCATCGAAGAGCTTCGGAAGAGGGCTTGGACAAACGCTACATCTACTACTGCGGGAACAACGGCACACTGTACAAGAAAGACATCACATCATCCGCTTCTGGCCCTGAAACGGCGTACGTAATGCCCTTCCCAGCCATGAAGTGCGATGGACACTCCGTCCAATATTCGGCGACCCGCGACAGCCTCGTGTTTATTTACACGCTCAATGGCCTTCCCGGAGTGGCGGAAATCATCTCACCCTGAAGACTCCGCTGCCCGATGCTCACACTCCGCCCACGGCAACGACCACCGCAAAAATGAGGAACAGCGCCGCCGCCGCCGCGCGCATCACCTTGAGCGGAATGCGCCGGGTGAGTCGCTCGCCGAACACCACGGCTAGGCCGTTGGTGACCATCATGCCCATTGTCGTCCCCAACGTAACAAGCACGGGGGAATCGTAACGCGCGCCCAGGGCCACCGTGGCGAGCTGGGTCTTGTCGCCCATCTCAGCGAGGAAGAACGCGATGACCGTGGTCAGGAAAGCCCCCCTGTCGGAGGCCTTCTCGCCCGCACCGTCGTCGCGATCGGGAACGAGCATCCACAGGCCGAACGCGGCGAAGGTCGCGGCGAGAACGTAACGCAGCGCCGCGGGCGAGAGAAGGTCGGCTACCCAGCCCCCCACCGCCGTGGCGAGGGCGTGATTGAGCACCGTGGCTACGAGGATTCCGGCGAGGACGGCCACGGGCTTTCGGAAGCGCGAGGCCAAGACGAACGCCAGCAGCTGGGTTTTGTCGCCCATCTCGCCGATGGCGACCAACACGAATGAATTGTAGAAAGCTTCCATGCCCGGAGTGTGCGATGCGGTGGGGGGCCTTTGCAAGCCTCTTGGGGCCTGTGTGATGTCGCCGGCACGCCGGTGGTCCGTTGGACGGCGCACTCGTTGGCGTGTTAGCCAAGGGAACGCCCCCTGCCGCACGCCACAAGGAGACCATCGATGCCGAACATCGCCAATTCACGCCATATGCATCGTGATTCAAAAGCCGTAATCAACGCCTCGGTAACGTCACGCGGATGCATGGGAGGCATCATGCGTGCCTCTCTCTTGGCCGTTGCGGCTTTCTTTTCAGCCGTCGCGGTCGTCGCGTCGGCGTCCGCGCTCGACGATTCCACCGTTTCGCTTTCGGAGGCCGCGTTCGGCCCCGTTCCCTTACTCGGAAAGGTCGGACGGACCCTCGACGCCTCCGATACCGCGGGGCCCCGAGAGGCTACGCTCAACAACACCTACCGCCTGGGAAGCGAGTGGGGCAAACGCCCCGTTACGAAGTCCTCGTTGCGCGAGGCGACACCCGCGTTCCGCCGGGCTGCGTTGGCCACCGCGCGCGCGGGCGGAGCCACGTCGTTCTACCTCGGGCGCTTCGCCGACAAGCACGTCATGGCCACCAACCACCACGTCTTCCCCACGGCCGGCCGCTGTCAAAGCGGCTCCATCCGCTTCCCACTCCTGGGCAAGGATTTCCGCTGCTCCGAGTTCCTCGGCACATGGACGAACATCGACCTCTCGCTCTTCGTAATCGACGTGCAGAAGGCCAGCGACGCCGGCGCCCTCGAGGAAGTCGGCGCCAACTTCGACTTCTCATCCCCCCTTCGCAAGGGTCAACCCTTGGTCACGGTGGGCTTCGGCGTTGCCGACAACCCGCTTCGCCAGCTCGTGGGCAACGACGACTCCGATTGCAAGGTCTTCTCGCCCGACGATACGTTCCGCCTCATGGCCGATCCCGATCGCCTCAACCCCGGCACCTATGAAGCGTGGAGCTTCGCCAACGGGTGCGACGTTTCCCACGGCGACTCCGGTTCCGCCATGGTCGATCGTGACACGGGGCTCCCCGTGGGTCTCATTTGGACAGGCCGCATTCCGAAGGCCGCCAGCGTTCAGGACTCGCTCTTCCTCGACGAGCTCATCGACAAGCAAAGCTCCGAAGTTTGGGAAGAGCTCAGCTACGGCGTGCCCGCTGCGAAAATCAAATCCGAACTCCTCGACACCATCGCCGCGCCAGGCACCCAGCCCTCCGTGCGCGTCGTCCTCGAAGCACTCGTCGCAGAATAGCAACGCGACGCGGGCAATCGCTTCCTACGCCGCCCTTCTCGCGTTCCCTTAGTCTTGGGAACAGGGTGGGGCGTTAGAGGAGGATTGAACCATGCGTGAAGCGCGAGCTTCGTTGTTGCGATTAGTTACGTTGGGGAAGTCGGGCCCCTGCGCCTTGACCTTCGCCATCACGTGCGCCTTGACCTGCGCCACGGCGTCGCTCGCATGGGCCGCGCCTAGGCAAGCTCACGCGTCCGTCGCGTCGACGCGGTGCGACGTGTTCCGCTCCAAGGGTAACGTCGCGTTGGACTATTGCTTGGAAACACCGGCGAATCTGGCCCCCGACGTCCTGGTGCTTTATCTCCACGGGCTCGGCGGCAACGCGAGGGCTTGGCAGGAGTACGATCTCACGCGCGAACTCTCGAGGGAACTGACGCGGCGCGGCCTGACGCACGCAGTCCTCACGCCCTCGTTCGGCCCCTTTTGGCTCCTCAAGGAAACACCCACCGCCACCGGTGAACCTCCCCTCTTGCCGGTGGTCGAGGAGCTTCTGGAAGACACTCGCGCACGATTCCCTCCAGAGCTTCCCGTGGTGATGGTCGGCACTAGCCTCGGCGGTTACAATGGCTTGCAGTTCTGGTTTAAGCGGCCTTGGTTGTTCCGCGCGGCCGCCTTCGCAGGTCCGGCCGTGGCAGACGCATCGCCGCTCGGACAGGAAAACGACATCGTGCGCGACTACGTGACAAGGTCGCGGGCGCGCGAAGGCTCCGCGCGGACTTTGGTGCGCCGAACGCGCGACGCCTATGTGGACGCGGCCGACTGGGCAAGGCACGACCCCTTAGCGCTCGCCCGCGAAATGGGGCGAGGCGCCCCCGCACCCGACGCCCTCCCGCCTCTCTTGCTCCAGGTGGGCCACGAGGATCACTTCGGGTTCCAATTGGGCACGGGAATCCTGCAGAACACGCTGCGGACTAACGGCTTCCCCGTGGAGTACTCTCTGCTTTCCGGCGGACGCGGGGTATTCGAACACGTGGTTCTTCAGGCCCCACAGGTGGCGGAATTCCTGGCGCGCTCCGTGCGCCGACCCTAGCGGAGTCGCCCAACGGCGGAACGACCTCCACGTGATCAACCGCCTCGACGCCACTGGACTCGCACAGGATATCGACGGCCAGGTCGAAATATCGGGTGGCGGCGGCCTCGTCGAAAAAGGGTTTCACGTATGTGAAGGTCCAAGAGAGCGAGCCGTGCAGCGTGCTGACGATGGCCGCGCAGCATGCGCCGATGCCGTTCATGGCGGAAGCCGCGTGGAGGTCGAGCAGCGAGAACGCGCCATGCTCCCGGGCGAAGGGCAGGCGCCCGATATTCGACACCGTCATGGCCGCCAAGGTGTGGCGCCCCCGGCGAGACACGAAGTCGACGAAGCGATCGGCGATGGCCACGTTGGCCAGTGCGTCACCGCGCGCGATGGCGTCGTCGAGCTCGTGCTTGCTCGAGCGCGCGAGCTCCCAGAAGTCGGTGTCGGGCCCCACGCGGTGGACGCACCCCACCATGGAAACATAACACCCGAGACTCTCCTGGTGCACGGGGGGTTCGAGCATCCCGCGCATGTTGACGAACGAGAAGAGGCGGTAGTTGACAGCGGGGATGTGCACGTGCGCCATACGGAACCCGGCCTGGAGCATGGCGGCGCACAGAGCCCCCTGCACCGTCGTGCCGTGCGCGCGCGCCGCCTCCTCGATGGCCTTGGTGGTGCCCGGCGAGAGGGTGCGAAAGAGGAGGTGCGTGGTGCGACCCGACGCCGGCACACCCGCGCGCGGCGTGCGCCGTTGCTCCTCGGCGTGCGCCGCGCGCCTATCGAACGACAGCAGCACAGGGCGTAGGAGGAGCTCGGTGGCCACGCTCCGGCCGAGGAAGCGCGCGACGCGCGCGGCTCCTTCCACGCCACGGAAGGTGTCGGGCAGGAGACGATCGGATGGCGCGAGCAAGGGAAGAGTTTCGGGTGGCTCCGGTGTTTCGCCCGCGGCCAGGCGCGCGAGCAAGGCCAAGAGCTGCGACACCAGGCGCGTGCTCGAGGTGGAGTCGTTGATGGCGTGGTGGAACACCACGAGCACCCAATAATGATGGGGATGCCCGGCATGCTCGACGCCGGTAATGCGAACGAGTGGTCCACGCGTCCAATCGATGGAGGCATTGAGTTCCGCTTCCCCTAGCGCGCGCAGGCCATCGACGTCGTCGACGCGGGTCCACGCTACAGGCACAGGCCCAACGCCTTCGCTCGTGAACGAAAGCTCGCCCGCGCGCTCTTCCACGCGAACGCGGAGCAATGGGTGCTTGGCGCTCAGCCACGCGAAAGCGCTCTCCAGAAGCTCGTGCGTCAAGGGACCACGCAACCGCGCCACACGCAAGGTGTTCGCGGATCCGAGCTTGGCACTGATGCCCCAGGCGCGCTCGGGGCCACCGAGTTTCCTGCGGAGCGTCATGAGGAACTCCTCGAATTGGAGGTTCTCGAACTGACGGCTTGAAACGGTCGATTGACGCATTTACCGTAGAGTCTTTCCGCGCCCGGAGTCAAATCCTGGAGGATCCCCATGCGAAGCCTGTTCCATTCCACGCTCAGCCGAGTCCTGCTCGGCGGAGCTCGCGCCGCCGAGTCGCGCCTTCGATCCGCGCTTGGCGACAAGGCACGGGTGGCTTCGCTCCAGGAGCGCGCCCTCGCGCGCTGTTTGTTCTCCATAGAGGGCAGCCCCGTGCGGCAACGCTCAGGCATCGGCATCCACGCGCGGCCGGGCGATCTCAGGCGAAAAGGGCTCATCGTGGAGCAGGGCGCCTACCAGGAGCTCGTGCACTCCACCGACTTCAAGCCCTCGTTCTTCACGCGGGAGGGCATCGATTACTTCGCCATCAGCTCCGGCACGAGCTCCGCCACGGCCAAGCTTTTCCCCATTACCCGCGAGTACGTGCGCGCCATGGCGCGCATGCAGAAAATCTATTTCCTTCACCGGCTAGCCCTCGCGGGCCGTCACGAATTGTCGCTAGGCGATTCGTTCATGATCACCGCGCTCGACATGGGGACCACGCACGCAGGCGTGCGCGTCAACCCCATGTCTCGAATCCTCTACGATCTCTTCAAGGATCCCCCGTTGTCCAAAATGCGCATACGCCACGTGTCGGAATTCTTCGACGACGTGAGCCTCGAGCTCAAGCCGGGCACGCGCCTCGACGACGTGCGCAGCGACGCCATTCACTCGCTGTTCGGGATGCCCCCCTTCGTCATCATGATATTCGAGCGGCTCCGCGAACGCTTCGGCATTTCTTCGCTACGCGAGGTTTGGCCGAACCTCGCCTTCTACGGACATTCGGGCTTCGACGTGACACCCTACCGAGCCCGTCTGCGCGCCATCCTCGGCGCCGACACCCTGTTCTTCGACGGATACGCTGCGAGCGAAGCCGTCATGGGGCTCCAATGGAAAGCAGACGAGCCCGACATGGTGTTCCTGCCACACGACACCTTCTACGAGTTCCTCTGCCAACGCACGGGCGATCGCCTTCTCCTCCATGAACTGCGCGAGGGGGATTCCTACGAGCTCCTCCTCACCACTCCCGGCGGCTTGTTGTGTTACCCGCTCGGCGACGTCGTCATGGTGACCGGCGTCGATCCCGTTCGCTTTCGGGTCGCGGGGCGCAAGGAGGAGGCTCTCCGGCTGACGGGCGAACAGGTGGTGGCCACCGAGGTGGAAATGGCCCTGCGCGACGCTTGCCTCGCCTCCGGCATGGTTGCCGGGAATTTCGTTGTTGTGCCCCGCGCCGAAGCCGGGGGCTACGAGGTGTGGTTCGAATGGCACGCGGAAAACCCTTCGGGCGCCAACGGCAGGACAAGCGACTTGGGGGGCGATCCGAACTCCCGTGATCGCATCGTGGCGGAGGCCTTCGACTCGCGCCTGCGCGAGCTCAATTCGGTATACGGGCTCATGCGCTCCTCTTCGCTCCTGCGCGACCCTCGCGTGGTTCCCTTGCGCGCAGGCGCGCTCGACGAGGTCATGCTGCAAGGAAAGCGCTTCGGCCAAGGCAAGTTCCGGAGGCTCTATTCGAGCCGCGACGAAGTCGCCGAACGCCTCGCCGCACTCGAGGCGCGCCGCGTATCCTCGACGGCGACTTCTGCATCGACTTCGACTTCGACTTCGGCGCTTAACTCCTTGGAGGCGAAGCTCCCACAACCCGCCACGATTGGGTCTCCCCTAAGCCTTTGACATCCCGCAGCGCGCGCTCTTCGAGCACGAACTCGCCCGTGAGCCGGGAGGCCGTCGCCGCGCTCACCACCACAATGCCAGGTTCGCCGGCGGCTTCCATGCGCGCGGCGGTGTTGACCGTATCGCCCCACAGGTCGAAGGCGAAGCGTCGCCGTCCGATGACGCCGGCCACGAGTCCGCCGCTGTGCACGCCTACGCGCAGGTCTAGCCCGGTGCCGTTGGCCTCGTTCCAGGTGGCGAGCGCATCCTTCATCCGAAGCCCGACCTCCACAGCCACACGCGCGTGATCGGTGCGCCCGTCGAGTCCCACCACGAGCATGTAGGCATCGCCGATGGTCTTGATCTTTTCCGCGCCTGTGGCGTCAGCCAGATCGTCGAAGGCCCGGAACAGTTCGTCGAGCATCTCCACGAGCCGCTCCGCCGCGACGCCACGCGAGAACGCGGTGAAGCCCACGAGGTCGGCGAAGAGAACGGTGACCTCCGCATGCCGTTCCGCCACCTTCGTTTCGCCGTCCTTGAGGCGCCTCGCGATACGCGCCGGCAGCACATTCTCGAGGATTTCCAAATTGCGCGCCTGCTCCCGTTCGAGGGCGCGTTCGTGGCTCTCCACCTCGCGAGCGAAGAAGAGGACCACCACGCAAAGGACGACTGCCACCAAGGTGACATCGAGCATCAGGAAAGCGCCGGCCACGCTCGGCGGATTGGCCGGCAGGATGCGCTCGAGTCCAAGGTAGGCGAAGCCAAATTCCAGCGCGACGAATGCGATCGCGGAAAGCACGATGGACGCTGCGCGCCACAGTCGCTGAGAGCTCGAGAAGATGAGGGCCGACGCAATGAGCGGCAGCAGGAGGAACAAATGCACCTGCGGTTCGACGCCCACGAGCAGCGTTATCGCCGTGACCTGGAAAACACTCGTGACCACCAACAGCATCTTGCCGGCGAGCTCGAAGCGCCCCCGTTGAGCCCAGGCCGCCAGGGCGTATGCCACCACGGCAGGTGCGAGAACGCGACGGATGGAGGCTTCACCCATCAATCGCGAGGTCATGATGAAAGGGGCGAGCTCCACCAATACGATGAGCACGATAGCCGCAATGCTCACGAAGAACGCCACGCGTCGAGAGCGCACCTCGCTCGGGCGGGGCCCAGAGGAGGTGGCGACGAACGCGAGGGGGGAGGCGTTCTTCGGAGGGGTCATGGAGCGATGTCTGCCGGAAGGGTCTCACCAGCCTCGAGCGACTCCTCAAGACGTTTCCAAACCGGCAGGTAGTCGGACGTCAGCCCGAAGGAGGCGACATCGGAGAGCGAGAAACGCCCGGGAAGGGTTCCTAGGCCCCAGTCCACCACGATGGTTCGCGGCGCCGACGCCGGTTCCCTGAACCAGCCGACGAAACGCGTCATGTCGTTCAGGTTCGGGAAGGCAACACAGCCAGCCGTACCGGGACTCGACGCGCGGTTGTTGTCGAGGTGGAAGGCGATGCCGCTGCGCGCCGTGGGAAAGCCGTCTTGGGTCACGATTTCTGTGAAGGTCGCGCCGAATCCCGGCCCGAACGAAGCGGAATAGTCGTAAGGGCGGCCCGCCCACTCGATGCCGCTCGTTCCGGCGTTGGGGTAACGCACGCGCCACAGGCCTTCGGGCAACGGCTCCATGGAGCCCGAGCGGCTGACGCGAGCCGTTCGGAACGCCTGCGCGTTGGCTTGGCCCGAGACGGTCGTGATGACGTCGACCACGCGCGAGTTGCGATCGCGCAGCTCGAGCCGCAGCGCCCGCAGCCCGGAATAGGCGTTCCCTTGGCCCCGGGTGATTTTCATGTAGGGCCTCGTGCCCACGTAGCCGGTGGCTTTAGGGAGAAACGAACGCGCGATGCGCATGGACTCGCAGGCAGAGCCACCACCGGCCTTTTGGCACGCGGAAACCGTTCCTTTAGGAAACGGCCCAAAAGCATCCACGCCGGAAACGCACTCGCCCACGGAGTCGTCGAGGGAGGATCCGGGCGGGCAAGCGCCCGTGCCTCGCAACGACTTGGCGAAAGCGAGGTTCCAACGCGCGCCCGAGCACGCCTCCGTACCTCCGCCTGCGGCAACGCAGGCGTCAATCATGCCCCGCGGAAAAGGGCCCAAGGCGTCTGTGGCGGTCACGCACAAGCGGTGCGTGGAGAGGAAGGTGGTTCCGGCCGGACAGAAGATGTCGCGTGCCTCGGCCAAGGGAAGCGCACCGACCTCGGCGTCGGGTCCGGTGGCGGCGCTAGTCCCGCTCGCGGAGGTGGAATTCCTGTTTCCTTGGGGGGCGTTCCCGGGGAGCTGCTCCGTGCCGCAGGCGGACAACGTAACGAATGGGAGCGCCGCCGAGATGACGGCGACGAAAAGTCTTGCCATGGGGAGACCTCGTGTTCTGGTGTCGTAAGGGCTCCGCGCCGCGGAAGTCCGCGTGCGGTGCGACCAGAAACGAGGTCGGAGGACGTCGAGGGGGACGGAAGGAAAGAGTTGCCTAGGCCACTTTGGCGCTCGGCGCTGGACAAGTCGTCAGGGAGCGCGACAGCTTTCAGGAGCCGCCAACAACGCGCGCACCGACGGGTCGAGCCAGGGCGAAGCGGACGCCCTGGCCACATAGGCGTCCCAGAGGGCGTCCGCTTCCGCTTCCAACCTTGAAGCTGCGGCGGCGGCAGGGGCGGGAACAGGGGCTGCGGCGGGGACATTGCCAGGGGATTGTCCTCCCTCGACTTCTTGTGCTCCGAGGGTCTGGCGCCACGCAATGCACGTGGCGCGACGCTGGAGACCCGACGACTGCGCAACGTCGAACACAGCCGCGAGGGATTCGACAAAGCGCTGGCGGTTATCGCCAAGCCCTCGGCGCGCCATGCCGTCGGCGATGTCGAGGGCCGGGCTGGTGAGCTCTTGCGCCGGAAGGTCCGTCAGAGCTTGGGAAAGAAAGTCGCTCCACACCGACGTGGCATCGGCCCCCACCACCGCGAGACTCGGATCGGTGAGGTACTTGGCGAGCGTAGCGAGCGCAATTTCACGGGCGCGCAGCGTCGGCCCCCGCAGCGCAACCCCACGCCAGAGTTCAGGGGCGAAGGTCGGCTCGAAGTACGTCAGCGATAAGTTGAGGAGTTCGGGATCGGAAAGCAGGGCGAGATCGGGTCTCGCGAGCACCCTGCGGGCGTTGCCTTCGACCAGAGGAGCGAGGGCGTCCGCGCATGCCACGTATCCTGGCCCTCGCCTTTCGTACCCGCGGAACGTGCGTGCTAGCGCCACTTCCTGCACCACGGAACGCCAAGCGGACTTGTCCGCGTCAAGGGAGTGACCAGAGAGGCCCGTCTCCGCGTGCCGGCGACAAGCGTAACCCAAGGCCGCGGTGGCGGGGGAGTCCCCATCGAGCGAAGGGAACAAGTGGACCAGGAGCGAAGGAGTCAACGCGCCCATGAGATCGGCGCGCAGGAGGAAGTTCTGCGATTGCGGTGGCAGTTCACCGATCGAATCCCTATGGGCGGGCGTTTTCGGGGCGAGTGCGCGGGCAAGCTCAGGTGTTTCGGCGAGCGTGGCGTCGCGCAACCAAATGGTGTCGAGTGCGGGATGGACGACCGCTGGATCGAGTTGCAGCCAGTTGTCCGAGGCCACAGCGTTCGAGACGCTCGAGACATCGCCTCCCCCTGCGCTCGCCATGTCGTCGGCGGGGAGCTCGAAACTCGAGCCGGCCAAGAGATCAACCTGCTGGCTGCGCGTGCCCGTGGCATCCACCACGCGGGCCACGAGCGGAGCGAGAAGGGCTCCCGCCCGGTCGACCAGAGTGAGGCGCGGCGCATTTCCGGGGGCGATAGGGGGCTGGTAGGCGAGAAAGGGGGCGTCCTTTGCGGCGAGGGCCACGCGCGCGCGCTCCACGAACGCGCCACCGAGATCACGCTCGAAACGCGCGAGGACTTTTTCGGCGTCGAGGGTTCCCCAAGCGTTTTCGAGGAGAAGGTCGCGCGCGGCGCGCCAAAACGCACGCTCGCCCATGAGAGAGCGCGCCTGAGTGAAGAACCAAGCGGAACGCTCGTAGGGCCCGCTCGTGTATTTGGCTCCGGGAGCGAGCGACGTGTCGCGGATGGCATCGGTGGGCCCGAAGGCAAAGCTCTGACCGAGCAACCCACGGCGCGCGGTGGGGGCATCGAACGCGCGCAACGCCTCTGCCGCGAGGAGCGTCGCCATTCCCTCCTTGATCCAGAGCTCGTCCCAGTTCGCCACCGTAACGTAGTCGCCGAACCACTGGTGGGCCAACTCGTGCGCGTGCAGTCCGACGTCGGACGCGATGGACGCTTCGGTGCTGCGCGTTTCGCGTTGGAACGTCACGCTCGCGTGCTCGATTCCCCCGGCTGGAAAGTCCGGAAGGAGGACCACGGCGTATTTTTCGAACGGATAGGGAACGAGGAGCTCTTCGAATCGGGTCATTTGATCGCGGAGCATGGCGAGGAGCCCGGCGCCATCGAAGCGCACGCCGCGGCGCGCCCAAACGGACACGGGCAGATCGCCCACACGCGTCTCGGCGACCTCGAACGCGCCCGCGGCGAAGGCCATGAGGTAGGTGGGGATGCCCTCGTCCGTGGCCCAAGTTGTGGTGCGCGTTCCTTTGTCGTCCACCGACTCGTCCACGAGACGGCCGTTGGCCACGAGACGCTCGCCGCGGGCGGAGGTGAGGGTCACCGAGAAACGCGCGCGATCGGATGGCGTGTTGTTGCAGGGCATCCAACGCGCCGCGCCTAGCGGCTCGGAGGTCGTATAGACGACGGGCACGTCCACCGGATCGCCCGCGCGAGCCTCTATGGCGCGCAGCGATCCCGACTCGCGCGCCCGGTACTGCACGCGCAGAACGACATCGCGCGTCGCGAGCGACTCGGGCAGGAGAACCTCGAGGCGCGCGGAAGCAGTGTCATGGGTGAAGGCGAGGGAGGGTCCTTGGCCTTCGCCGAGCGTCACGCTGTGGACGCGGTCGACGGCAGCATCGAGCACCACCCGCTTGGGTCCCATGGCTGCAGTTGCTGCAGGTGCTGGCTTGGCTGATGCGACGGGTGGCTCGCCCAGCGTGAGCGCTACATCTACCGTGGCGTCGAGGGTCTGCGTCTCCCAATCGAAGGATCCGCGCAGATGGTAGCTCGTTACGTCGATGGGCGGAAATTCCGCGTTTTCCGCGCGTGAACGGGTGTCGGATGACGCCTCTCCGCGCGCTTGCACCGCGAACTCGCGCGCGTCACGCAGGGCCTCGCCCTCCCGCAGTTCCTGTCGAAGATCCTGTCGAAGATCCTGATGCGGTTCTTGAAGTCGTTTCTCCGGGCGTCCGCCCACTCCGGCTCCCGCGCCGGCTCCCGCGCCGGCTATGGGCGCGCTCGCGCGCTCACATGCCTGGAACGCGACGAGCGCGAGTGCGGAGAAAAACAAGGTGAAAGGTCGAACGGCAGTCCTCATGGGAACCTCCGGTGGGGTGTGCGCATCGCATTGGAAGGGAATCACCCTCCATCGCTAACGCGTTTCACCGGATTCGCCAAGGGAACACAGGCGAGCGCGAAATGTTAGTCGCGCTTGAGGAAGTCGAGCGAGAGGAAACCCGACTTCACGCGACCCCGGAGCGAGGACAGCGCTTCGGCGTTCGACATGAGGATCTCGCGGACCTGCTCGGGCGTGGCGCTCGCACCCATTTTGGAGTAGACGAGGGCCGCCGCGCCCGCGGCGTGGGGAGCCGCCATGCTCGTGCCGCTCTGCGAAACGTAACCGCCGCCAGCGCGGGCGCTGTAAACGCTGGAGCCGGGAGCCGCCACGTGTACCGTGCGCTCACCGTAGTTGCTGAAAAACGAGAGGCCGTCGCGGGATGTGGTGGATGCAACTGCAATGACGTTCCCCAGGTTGTAGTTGGAGGGGTAGGTGGCTTCGCGGTCGTTGTCAGACCCATCGTTGCCGGCCGCGGCCACGAGCAAAGCGCCTTTCCGGCCCGCGTATTCGATGGCGTCGTAAAGGACTTGGCTGTAGTCGGGCGCTTCAGGCGCCCCGCCCCAGCTGCAGTTGATGACCTTTGCACCGCGGTCGGCGGCGTACAGGATGCCCTTGATGACGGCGTCCTCACGACTTGCTCCGCGCGCATTGTGGGTTTTCACGGCGAGCAAACGCGCGCCTGGGGCCACGCCGTAAAATGCTTCGCTCTGCGCCTCGCCGGCGATGGTTCCGCCCACGTGACTACCGTGTCCCTGATCATCATCGGGATCGGCAACACCGCCAAAAAAATCCCAACCGTGGACGTCGTCAACGTAGCCATTGCCGTCGTCGTCGACACCGGGTTGGCCGTTCTTTTCGGCCGCGTTGATTTCAAGGCGATCTTCGAGGGCGGGATGCTTGAGATCGACGCCCGTATCGACCACGGCCACGAGCACGCCTTCGCCGCGCGTAACCGACCACGCATCGGGCGCACCCATGCGCACAACGCCCCACACTTTCTTGTCGACCACCGTCGCTTCACGCGTCTGCGCGGACTCCGACGCATCGATTTCCACGCGGGGGAGCTCGAAGGCGCGGTTGGGAAGCAGAGTTCCTTCTACGGCACCGACGCTCTCGCGGGCGGCGGCGGAAGCGAGCACCGACGCATCGCCGAAAGCCCAGAGAAGCTCGGGGTGCAAGCGCTCGACGCCCGGGGTCGTCGCCACGAAACGTTCGAGCGATGCGGCATCACGGAACTTGAGGAAGGCCGTCGAGCGGGCCTCAGTTTGGGTGGAATGAAGCGCAGCGGCCGGACTCGCCGTGGCGAGCGCAGAGACCGCTGAAATGGCGAAAACGCCGACGAGAACACGGGTCATAGGCGACTCCTGCGCAAACGCGAGCGACGGCTCGCGCGACGATTCTTTGGGTGGTTGGCCAAAGGTTGTCCGCAAATCGTCACAGACGCAAGTTCGCCGTATCTGCCCGCCCAAGAAGTGTATTCCGCTTGTTAAGGGAAGGTACCGATGTCCTTGTTACCACCGGAGGACTCGGGCCCATTTAGTTTGAGCTGTCGGCGCCCGACATAAGCACACTTACGTCCACAGGACAGGAGCCTGGGGGACTCACTTTCTTCCCATCAGGAACAAATACGGGTTCGCCCGACACTCCACCCTTGGCATGCGCACCTGGCAGTTTAAGCGCTTCGGGACTCGCGGCGAGCTCGAGTGCCACCGCCATAACCTTCTCGTACTGATCGCGAAGCGCCCTCGACAGACGGGCCGGTCCACTTCCTTCGGCTTCCTTGGCTTCCTTGGCTTCTTTGGCATCTATTGCGTAGACGCGCTCGAACGCCCCCGCCGTTTCCTGCTCACGGAAGTAACGCGCCCACGTGAACTCAACGAACGGCTGCTTCACCTTGCTGAAACCGTTGGCGCGCCGAACGAATCCCGCCAACGACCTGTAAGGATCGTCCGCCATGCCGCTCAGCGTTGGCGGCAGTCCTCCCTCTCCTTGGAAGGCCGAAAGGCGCTCACCGTCGGGGCGGTAAGGGTACACCCAATTGCACTGTTCCATGGTGGACCAGAATTCCTTGGCGTTTTTCGCCTTGCTCAAATCAGCGAAGACGATGGCATAGGTACGCGGGACACGTTCCTTGAGAAGGGCGGCTCCAAGATGGTGATGATCGATAATGAAAAGCTCGTTCCCCGGACCCACGACCACCGGCTCGGGATGGTCGCGGAGGTAAGTGTCGAGCGAACCGTCTTCAATGCGATCGGCGATTTTTCTCGCCTTGGTCTCCATTTGCGCGCGTCCAATGGCCACCTGCGTGGGTCTTAGG